>NZ_JBVJIA010000005.1:0-337926 GCF_055586505.1 Streptosporangium sp. NPDC050148
ACCCGGAAGTTAAGCTCTTCAGCGCCGATGGTACTGCACCGGGGACGGTGTGGGAGAGTAGGTCACCGCCGGACAATCTTTCGAAAGCCCCCACCATTGGTGGGGGCTTTCGTGTTTCCCGGGGTGCTTTCTTGCTTCCCGAGGGTTCTTTCCCGGGTGGTTCTTCTGGCCTTGGTGGGGTTGTTCTCCTGCGGGCCCCTGGCGTGCTCTCAGCCGTCATGTCTTCCGCTCGTCGACGGCAGCGAACGCACCAAGGGCACCGGCCGAATCGAAAGCAGGGATCGGCCGCCGGGAATCGCCCCACGATCCGGCCCCCACACGTCAGCCGATTCGCAGGGCCTCAGCCGATTGGCAGGGCCACCGGACTCGGCCGGCCGCGATCCGCCCTGGCGTCGATCGCAGGCACCGGGCCTACCGGCCTGTTGATTCGACGCCGATCCCGGATCGTCCACCGCGGCCGTTCGTCAGCCGTTCCTCAATCGTTCGGCGACCTCGGCCATCACCAGGGGGTTCTGGTACTCCCTCCACAGGACGATCTTGCCGTCTCGCGCCCTGAGGACGCCGATGAACGATGAGGAGGCCCGGTGCCCGGTGGCGACGACGGTACCCGTGAGCTCGTACTCGACAACGATCACTTCGGGGTCGGCGGTCTCGTGGATCACCACGTCGCGGATCTCCTCCAGCCTGTACTGCCGGGCGAACGCGGCCTGTTCGGGACCGGTGAAGCGACGGACCGCCTCCTGTCCCTCCAGCCGCCGGGGCGTGCCTTCAGTGGCGAAGGGAATCTCGATGACGGCGTCGTCGGCCAGCTCGTCCGCGATGCCACCGGTGTTCTCCGTCCAGTGACGTCGCATGCGGTCGAAGAGGTCGACGGGGCCGGGAACGAGAATGGATTCGGGCATTGTGGATCCTTTCGGGAACGACTACTAAGATGAGTGGAAACTCACTCTATGATCGTGAGTCAGTACTCACTTTGTCAACGTCGCGTCGTCGCACCAGGTGCCAACATCGCCTCGGCCTCGCCCGCAGCCGACGTCTTCCCGCGTCGGCGTCGCGCCGGCCTCGTGTCATCGGCCGTGCGGTGTCGCCCGGGTGCCGCCCCGGTGTCGCGTTCTGAAGCATCGTGGAGAGGATGGAGCCCATGACCCCGGCCAAGTCGTCATCGGACCGTACGGACGATTCCGGCGGCGCCAGGCCGCTGCGTGCGGACGCCCGGCGCAACCGAGAACGCATCATCGCGGTGGCCGAGGCCGTCTTCGCGGAGAAGGGGCCCTCGGCGTCGACCGAGGAGGTCGCCGCCCGCGCGGGGGTCGCCATCGGCACGGTCTTCAAGCACTTCCCGACCAAGCAGGCCCTGCTGCAGGCCATCATGAAGGGCCTGCTGGAGCGGCTGACCGAGGAGCTGTCCGCTCTCGCCGCCGGTTCCCGTCCCGGTGAGGAGTTGTTCGACTTCATCGCGGGCGTGGTCGAGCAGGCGGCGCACAAGAGGACCGTGGTCACCCTGCTGGCCGAGACCGGCGTCGATCTCCAGGTCGCGGGTTCGCTCCAGCTGCTGCGCGACGGGATCGAGACGCTCCTGCTCCGCGGTCAGAAGGCCGGGACCGTCCGGGAGGACGTCCGGCTCGACGAGGTGCTCGCCCTGCTCACCGGTCTCTGCCACGGAGCGCTTCACGCGGGCTGGGACGCCGACCTCCAGCGCCGTACGCTGGCCATCGTGTTCGGGGGGTTGCGGGGTCAGCCGGACGCGGCGCGCAGCAGAGGCTCGATCCGGTAGGGGACCTGGATCGAGAGGGCGATCGTGGTGTCGGTCCGCTGGACCGCGGGGGAGGCCAGGATGCGGGCGATGATCTCCTGAAGCTCGGGCGTGCCGCGCGCGACCACCCGGCAGAGCAGGTCGGCCTGGCCGCTGGTGCCGTACACCTCCAGGATCTCCGGTACGGACTCCAGGGCGCGTACGGCCTCGTTCAGCCGGCCCTGGGCGATCTGCAGCGAGACGAACGCCAGGATCGGGTACCCGGCGCCCTCGGGGGTGACCGTGGGGCCGAAGTCGGCGATGACGCCGCGGGCCGTGAGCTTCTCGACGCGGGCCTGCACGGTGCCGCGGGCCACGCCGAGCAGGCGGGCCAGCTCGGTCAGGCCGATGCGCGGGTGGGCTCGCATGGTGATCAGGAGGCGGCCGTCCAGCTCGTCTATCGACATGATTCCGAGGATCGCACCGGATTGGTCGATTCGACCAGTCCTCAGGGGGAGTCGCCGTACGTTCCTGAGCGGATCGCCCAGTGGAACTGGCCGCTCTTGTCAACGATTCGAGAAATTGCTGTCATTTCCTACATGTTCGAGGAAGCGCAGTATTTCGCACCGGTGGCGACCCGTGACGACGGCACGATCGAGGTCGAGCTCGGCACGGGTCATCCCGGTTTCGCGGACCCGGTCTACCGCGCTCGCCGCAACGCGATCGCCGCGCTCGCGGTGGGCTACGTACCGGGTACGCCGATCCCGACGGCCGAGTACACCGACCAGGAACACGAGGTGTGGGCCCTGGTCAGTCGTGAACTCGCCCTCAAACACCACAAGTACGCCACCACCGAGTACGTGAACGCGACGGAGCGGCTCAGGCTGCCGGCCGAGCGCATCCCGCAGCTGCAGGAGGTCGGGGACCTGCTGGAGCCGCTGACCGGGTTCCGGTACCTGCCGGCCGCCGGTCTGGTGCCGCTCAGGGACTTCTACGGGGTGCTGGCCGACGGCCTCTTCCATTCCACGCAGTACATCCGGCACCACTCCACGCCGCTGTACACGCCCGAGCCGGACGTGATCCACGAGGTGATCGGGCACGCCAACGCGCTCGCCTCCGACCGGTACTCCAGGCTCTACCGCCTGGCCGGGCAGGCCGCCCGCCGGGTGGAGGGCAAGGAGGCCCTGGAGTTCATCTCGAAGATCTTCTGGTTCACGCTGGAGTTCGGCGTGATGACGGACCAGGGCGAGCTGCGGGCGTACGGCGCGGGCATCCTGTCCTCCTACGGGGAGATCGAGGAGTTCCGCGGGATGGACATCCGTCCGCTGGACATCGCCGCCATGGGCACCACCCACTACGACATCACGAAATATCAGGATGTGCTGTTCAGGGCGGAGTCGCTGGAGCACCTCGAGGACGTCGTCGGAGGGTTCTGGGAGACCTGCGACGACGAGAGCATCGCGCGGCTGACCGCCGACGCCCGCTGAACGACGGGCTCGTCGCCCTGCCGGTGGCGGGCGGCCGGAGGTGACGCCACCCCGGCCGCCCGGCCGATCGACCGCGGATGGTGACGCCACCGCGGTCACCCGGCCGATCCCGGAGGATGACACCACCGCGGTCACCCGGCCGTTCACGGAGGATGACGCCACCGCGGTCGCCCGGCCGTTCACGGGAGGTGACGCCGCCGATGCTCGCCCGGCCGGTCGCCGGTGGCCGGCCCGGGGGCGACCGGGGTGAGATCGTCCCCCGGTTAATCGCCGCCGTTCCCTAAGGCCGGGCATCGATCCGGTCCGACATTTCCTGGCTCATGCCCTGATTGGGGCTAGGTTCCACTTCATCGTCTTCCTGTCACTCTCGGTTGGACATATCCCGATCGGGACGTCATGGGAGAGCGGTGGGATGTGATGACAAGAGCCGGTAGCCGGGTGGCCGGGGCCGTGATCCTGGTGACCATCGCGCAGATCAGCGGATGCGGGGTGCACCGGGACCCGTCGCCGGTGGGCCTGTCCTCGGTGACCCCGTCCTCCACGCCTCAGGCGGCACCGACGCCCCCGATGTCCACGGCGTCCCCGACCGGGCCGTTCCTGGCCGCGGACCCCCCGCCCACCTTCCCCGGGACCGCACCGCCGTCCGCTTCCGGCAGGGCGCCGGCCGCCGAGCCTCCGCGCTTCCACTCCGGGAGGCTGAGCCGCAGGCTGGACGCGTTCCTGGCGGCGTACGGGGGGCGGACCACCCTTTCGGTACGGGACCTGACCACGGGCCGGCACTACCGCTACCACCGGGCCCTGCGGCTGCCGACGGCCAGTGCGTCCAAGATCGGAATCCTGGCGGCGCTGCTGCTCGAGACGCGGTGGCGCGACCTCGACCGGCGTGCCAGGTCCGACGCGCGCAAGATGATCCGCTTCAGCGACAACGGCGCGGCCGACCGCCTGTACGAGCGGATCGGCCTGGAGAACGGGCTGGACGTGGCGAACCGCAGGCTCGGCCTCAGGCGGACCCACACGCCCGGCGGCCGGTGCGTGAACCTGTACTGCTGGGGCATCACGCAGACCACCGCCGAGGACCAGACCCGGCTGGTCAGGGCGCTGGCCACGGACAGGAGCCCGCTGGAACCCGCGACACGCCGCCGGGTGCTCGGGCTGATGGAGAGGGTCGCCCCCGACCAGAAGTGGGGGATCAGCGCGGGCGCGTGCGAGGGGGACCGCGTGGCGCTGAAGAACGGCTGGCTGCGGCATGTGGCGAACGGGCGCTGGGTGGTGGTCAGCGCCGGGCTGATCCGCGGGCACGGGCACGACTACGCGGTGGCCGTCCTCACCGGGGACAGCCTCAGCATGGGAACCGGCATCGCCAAGATCGAGGGTGCGGTCGAGCGCGTCATGGCCGCCTTCCGGGGCGGGCTCGGCTGCCGGGCGGTCGAGAGCGGCCGAAGTGGCGAGGGCGCCGAGGACGGCAAGGACGGCCAGGCTGGCGAGGGCCGCGAGGGCGGAGGGCGCAGCCGGTGGACCCGGCAGGGCCGGTGAGGCCGGTGAGGTCCGCAGGGCCGGCGCGGCCGACGAGGACTGAGCGGCCCGCGGAGCGGCCATGCCGGGCCCTTCGGGAAGACCCGCTTCCGGAACGTGCCCCCGCATCGCTCCGGAACCGCTCCGGGGCCATGCCGGGGCCACGCCGGGGTCCGTCCGGCTCGGGGGCGCGATGTCGTCGTCCCGCGAGCCGTGGGCCCCGGAGCCCGGTGGCGCGGCGTGGCGCGTCGTCCGCCGGTGTCCGGTCAGGAGGCCTTGGCCGTCAGGCGGTACCCCACTCCCCGGACGGTCTGGATCAGCCGGTCGTCGTTGTCGCCGAGGCGGGCGCGAAGGCGCTTGACGTGCACCGCGATGGTGTTGGTCGACGTGGTGTCGGTGGAGTGCCAGACGTGCCGCATGATCTGCTCCCGCGTCACCGTACGGTGGGCGTTGCGCATCAGGTAGTGCAGCAGCTCGAACTCACGCAGCGGCAGGTGGACGATCCGGCCGTCGACGCTCACCTGGTAGGCGTTCACGTCCAGCTCCACCCCGCCGACCACCAGGGTGCCGCGGGTGGCGGAGTCACCGCTGAACGCGGCGTGGATGAGCGGCAACAGCTCGGGCACCCGGTACGGGCGGGCGACGCACGCGGTGGCCCCGGCCGCCAGTGCCTGAACGGCCTGCTGGGCGTGGCCCTCGCCCACGCCCAGCAGAACGGGTACGGCTCTGGTGAGCCGTACCGCGCGGACGAACTCGACCGCGCCGATGACCGGCAGAGAGGCGCTGACGAGAACGACGTCGGGCCGGAACGCCCCGGCCTGCAACAGCGCCTGGGCGCCGTCGGTGACGGCCATGACCTTCACGCCTTCGCGTTCCAGGGTCTCTGCGAGGTCATGGGCCATGGCCGCTTCCGGATCGGCCACCAGCAGCATGGGCGCCGTCCGTGTGTCCTCGTCCACCTCGGGTGCCGTTTGCGGCTGGATCACCCGGATCCTCCAATGGGTTAGCCGAAGCGGCCGGTGATGTAGTCCTCGGTCCGCTTGTCGGTGGGGTTGGTGAAGATGCGGCTGGTCTCGTCGAACTCCACCAGCCGGCCGTGCCGTACCCCGGCCTCGTCCACCTCGGCCGTGAAGAACGCCGTGCGGTCCGAGACGCGGGCGGCCTGCTGCATGTTGTGCGTGACGATCACGATCGTGTAGTCGCGCGTCAGCTCCTGCATCAGGTCTTCGATCTTGGTGGTCGCGATCGGGTCCAGGGCCGAGCAGGGCTCGTCCATCAGGATCACGTCGGGCTTCACCGCGATCGCCCGCGCGATGCACAGACGCTGCTGCTGGCCTCCGGAGAGGGAGAGCGCGTTCTGCTTGATCTTGTCCTTGACCTCGTCCCAGAGCGCGGCCTTGGTCAGCGCGCCCTCGACGATGTCGTCCATGTTGCCCTTGACCCCGTTGACCCGGGGGCCGTAGGCGATGTTGTCGTAGATCGACTTGGGGAAGGGGTTCGGCTTCTGGAAGACCATGCCGATCCGGCGGCGGACCTCGATCGGGTCCACGTGGTCGCCGTACAGGTCCTCGTCGTGGTAGAGGATCTTGCCGGCCGCACGGGCTCCGGGGATGAGGTCGTTCATCCGGTTGAAGCAGCGCAGCACGGTGCTCTTGCCGCAGCCGGAGGGACCGATCATGGCGGTGATCTCGCGGTTGCCGATGGTCAGGTCGACCCCGCGCACCGCCTCGTAGTCGCCGTAGAAGACGCTGAGCCCGGAGACGGTGAAGACCGGGTCGAGGGCCTCGATGGTACGGGGGACTTCGGGTCCGCGCACGTTCACATTCGGCACGGAAATTCCAATCTCGGACATTTCTTTCCTCACCAGCGCTTCTGGTAGCGGTTACGGAGCCAGATGGCGACCGAGTTCATCAGGAGCAGGATCGCCAGCAGGATCACGATCGCCGCCGCGGCGAGGATGGCGAACTCCTCCTGGGGACGGCTGATGAAGCTGTAGATCTGCAACGGCAGGACGGAGAAGCTGCTCCACACGCCCTCCGGGTTGAACCGGACCAGTGTCGCGGCGCCCAGCATCAGGAACGGGGCGGCCTCGCCGATCGCCCGGGAGAGCGCCAGGATCGAGCCCGTCGCGATGCCGGGGATCGACGCGGGCAGCACCTGGCGGTAGATGGTCTGCCACTGGGTGGCGCCCAGCGCCAGCGAGCCCTCGCGGATCGACGGCGGCACCGCGCGGATGGCCTCGCGGGCGGAGATGATCACGATGGGCAGCACGAGCAGCGAGATGGTGACCGCGCCGGTCATCACGGTGAAGCCGAACTGCATCCAGCGGGCGATGATGCCCAGGCCGAGGATGCCGTAGACGATCGAGGGAACGGCCGCCAGGTTGGAGATGTTCAGCTCGATCAGCCGGTTGTACCACTTGGTCTTGTCGGCGTACTCCTCGAGGTAGATCGCCGCGAGGATGCCGGTGGGCAGGGCCATGACCGCGGTCAGGCCGATGATCCACAGGGTGCCGAGGATGCCGGACTGGATGCCCGCGGTCTCCGGGCGGCGGATCGAGGGCTGGTTCTCCCACAGGACCGAGTTCAGGCGCGGCCAGCCCTCCTCGACCACGTAGACGAGGAGCATGGCCAGGAACAGCAGCGCGATGGCCAGGCTGGCCATCAGCGCGATGCGGAAGAGGTGTTCCTTGAGCGGGCGTCCCTTGCTCGCCAGCTGCACGGCCGAGCGCGGGGTGGTGAGGATGGCCATCAGTCGTAGACCTCGCGATACTTCTGGACCATGCGGGCGCTGAGGTAGTTCATCGCGAACGTGATCACGAAGAGCAGGGACCCCACCGCGAAGATGGTCTTGTAGGCGATCGAACCGACCGAGGCGTCGCCGGAGCCGGCCTGAGCGATGAAGGCCGCCATGGTGGCCATCTCGTTGCCCGGGTAGAGCGTGAAGACGGACTTGAAGCCGCCGGCGATGGCCACGATCATCGTCTCGCCCGCGGCCCGGGAGATCGCCAGGATGATGGCGGCGACGATGCCGGAGAACGCGGCGGGGACCACGACGCGCACCGAGGTGAGCATCTTGGAGGCGCCGAGGGCGTACGAGCCCTCGCGCAGGCCGTTCGGGACCGCCGCCATCGCGTCCTCCGACAGGGACGCGACGATCGGGATGATCATGACGCCGACGAGGAGGCCCGCGGCGAGCGCGTTCTTGCCGTCCAGGTTCAGGAAGGGGAAGACGTCCCTCAGCAGCGGGGTGACGAAGGTCAGGGCGAAGAAGCCGAAGACCACCGTGGGAACGCCCGCGAGGACCTCCAGCACCGGCTTGAAGATCTTACGGGTCCTGGTGGAGGCGTACTCCGACAGGTAGATCGCGGCGGCCAGGCCGAGCGGCACGGCGACCACCATGGCGATGAGGGTGATCTCCAGCGTCGCGACCAGAAGCGGCCATACGCCGAACGACGGCGGGTTGAACAGCGGCCCCCAGTTGGTCGAGCCGAAGAACTCGCCCAGGCTCACCGAGGCGAAGAACTCGATGGTCGGTTCGAGGAGCGCGATGACGATGCCGACGGTGGTCGCCACCGACACCATGGCCGCCGCCAGCAGGATGACCTTGATGGCGGACTCGCCGTAACGCGGGCGCGACCGCGCCAGGGACCCCGGGGTCCCTGGAACGGTCGTGCGGTGCTGTGCCGACATCAGCCGGCGCTCTTCAGCGAGGTGATGTCAGCCTTGAGCTTGGCCTCCTGCTCGGGGTTGAGCGGGATGTACTTCGCGTCCTTGACGATCGCGTTGATGTTGCCGGCGTAGAAGTCGAGGAAGGCCGCGACCTCGGGCCGCTTCGCCGCGGCGGTGGAGGGGTAGAGGAACAACGGGCGGGCGAGCGGGGTGTACGTGCCGCCCTGCGCGCTCTCCACGCTCGGGGCCACGCAGCCCTCGCCGGAGTCGATCTCCACGGCCTTGAGCTTGTCGGCGTTCTCCTCGAAGTAGGTGAAGCCGAAGTAGCCCAGGCCGCCCTTGGCGCCCGCGACACCGGTGACGATGTCGTTGTCGTTCTCGCTCGGGCTGTAGTCCTTGCGGCTGGCACCCTCTTCACCGTTGATCTCGTCGGTGAAGTAGTCGAAGGTGCCGGAGTCGGTGCCGGGACCGTAGAGCTTCAGCTCCTCGGCCGGGAACTTGGCGTCGACGTCCTTCCAGGTCTTGACCTTGCCCTCGGCCGCAGGCTCCCACATCTTCTTGAGCTGGTCGGTGGTGAGGCAGGTGGCCCAGGTGTTCTCCTTGGGGACCACGACGGTCAGCGCGTCGACGGCCACCGTGAGCTCGGTGAACTTGATGCCCTTGGCGTCACAGGCCGCCTTCTCCTCGTCCTTGATCGCACGGGAGGCGTTGGAGATGTCGGTCTCGCCGGCGCAGAACCTCTCGAAGCCGCCGCCGGTGCCCGAGGTGCCGACCGGCACCTTGACCTGGGGCTGCTCCTCGTTGAAGAGCTCGGAGGCCGCCTGGGTGAGGGGGGCCACGGTGCTGGAGCCGTCGACCTTGATCTCGCCGCTCAGCTTCGCGCCGCCCTCGCCGGCGGCGGCAGAGGGCGCGTTCGCGGCGGTGGTACTGCCGTCACTGCTGGGCTTGGCGTCGCCACCGCAGGCGCCCGCGAGCGAGACGACGAGCGCGGCCGTCGCCACCGCGCTGAGGCGGCGCTGTGCACTGGTCACGGTATGTTCCTTCTCCGTAGTGAGATCTGTTCTCGATGACTCCGATGAAACCGGGGCAAAGTGAACGGAGATGAAACGAGCCATGACCGGGGCCGGAAGAGGTGAGCCCGCAGGTGTGAATATCGGGGCTTGGCCCAGGGCATGACACCGGTTTCCGGACCGCGGTGGACGTTCAAGGGGTCGTGACGGCTCCATGGTCCGGACGTGGTGCGCGCGGTGGCCGGGAGTGGCCCGGTGGGTGGATCCGGGCTGGTCGGGACGGATGAGGGCCGTGGCGCGGAGCCGGGACCCCGGGTGGGGGGCGCGGATGCCCCGCGAAAGGGCGGGAGGGCGGTCCGACGGGCCGGTCCCGGTACCGGGGACTTCGGCAGCCGGTCACGTCCGGTGCACCGATCCGTTCACCTTCCGGACATCCTGGTGAGCGGGCGGGGTAGGGCTCGGAGCCGTCGCGTACGGGCGGCGGGCTCCGCAGAGGGGGCGGGCGAGAGCCGGCGACGGACCGTCCGGAAGGGGGCGGGACGGTGACGGTGACGGTGACGGACCGCCCCGGTGGACGTCAGACGGGAAGGGTCAGCGGCCCGGAACCGAGGCGTTCGAGCACGCTGCCGTGCAGGGGGCCGTTGCTGCACAGCAGGCTGCCGCCGTCGATGTCGGGGACGCCCGACAGGTCGGTCCAGATGCCGCCCGCCTCCTCGACGATCACGGTCAGGGCCGCGATGTCCCAGGCGGAGAGCTCGGGCTCGGCCGAGACGTCGACCGCGCCCTCGGCGACGAGCATGTGCGACCAGAAGTCCCCGTAGGCGCGGCTGCGCCAGACGGAACGGTTCAGGTCGAGGAACGCGTCGAGCTTTCCGGCCTCCTCCCAGCCGCCCAGGCTGGAGTAGGAGAACGAGGCGTCCTGCAGGGAGGTGACCGAGGAGACCTGGCAGCGGGTGGCCTTGGTCAGGCTCCTGCCGGTCCAGGCGCCGCTGTCGCGGGCGGCCCACCAGCGGCGGCCCAGGGCGGGGGCCGAGACCAGGCCGACGACGACGCGTCCCTGGTCGAGCAGGGCGATGAGGGTGGCCCAGACGGGCACCCCGCGCACGTAGTTCTTGGTGCCGTCGATCGGGTCGATGATCCAGGAGCGCTCGCCGCGGCCGCTCTCGCCGAACTCCTCGCCGATGACGGCGTCGCGCGGACGGGCCCGGGAGAGGGTGTTGCGGATCGCCTTCTCGGCCGCCTGGTCGGCGTCGCTCACCGGGGTGAGGTCGGGTTTCGTCTCCACCCGCAGGTCCATGGCCTTGAACCTGCGCATGGTCAGATCGTCGGCGGCGTCGGCCATGACGTGCGCCAGGCGAAGATCGTCGTTGTAACCCGTCACGGGGGGAACGCTACCGTGTCACCGGCCGTACGGAGGAGAGCGGAGCAAGGGGAACAATCGTGTCGCGCCCCACCAGGCACTGGAATAGCGCGTAAATCATCCGTCGACGGTTAAGTTACCAACCAGTAGCATTCTCGTCATGACCTTCGATGTGGGTGACCTCATGCTGCAGAGCGTCCCGTTCGCCAGGACGCTGGACGTCTCGTTCGACACGGTGGAACCGGGTCGTGCCGTCGCCCGGATGCCCGACCGGGCCGACCTGCACAACCACGTGGGCGGCCCGCACGCCGGGGTCCTCTTCAGCGTCGCCGAGGTCGCCTCGGGCGCCACCATGATCTCGGTCTTCGGCGACCAGCTGTCGCGGGTCACCCCGCTGGTGACGAACGCGACGATCCGCTACCTCAAGCTCGCCAAGGGCGAGATCGTAGCCGAGGCCCGCCTCCAGGCATCCAAGGAGGAGGTCGTGGCCAAACTGGACGCGGGGGAGCGCCCCGAGTTCGACGTGCTGATCGAGATCAGGACCGCCGACGGCACCGTGGTATCCGAGATGACGGTCACGTGGACGTTTAAATTGCGACGCTGCGCGTCGCGGTGAGTTGTGTTCGTTGCGACGCTGCGCGTCGCGGTGAGTTGTGTTCGTTGCGACGCTGCGCGTCGCGGTGAGTCCGCTCGGATCCGGCGCTGACACATGGCGACGCTGACGCGTCGCGGTGAGTCCGCTCGGATCCGGCTCCTTCCCTCGTCGGGCGTGGTCGCTCGTTCCTCACGATCACGCCCTCCTCGGTCCAGTCGCCGGCGCGGACTCACGGGGGTCCCGAAGGGATGCTCATGAGGCTGTGTCGGCGACATGGCGTGGTGCGGTTCGGGAGCTCTCGGGAGGACGAGTCGCCGAGGGGCAGAGGGCGGGGCGCGTCCAGGGGTCAGGGGTCCTGAGGGTGGTCCTCTTCCGGGGCGCCTTCCCGGCTGGCGAGGAGGCGGCGCAGGGAGGCGAGCCGGGCCGGGTCGGCGTGGCCCGCCGCGACCCAGGCGTCCAGGGCGCACTCGTCGGAGAGGTGGTTGCAGCCCTTGGGGCACTGGACGGTGCCCTCGATCAGGTCGGGGAAGCCCGCCAGCACCGTCTCCACCGAGACGTGGGCCAGTCCGAAGCTGCGAACGCCGGGGGTGTCGATGATCCAGCCGCCCTCCGGCAGCTCCAGGGCGACCGCCGAGGTGGAGGTGTGGCGGCCCCGGCCGGTGACCGCGTTCACGTGGGAGACGGCCCGGTTGGCGTCCGGGACCAGGGCGTTGACCAGCGTCGACTTGCCCACGCCCGAATGGCCGACGAGCACGCTGATGCGGCCCTTCAGGCGCGTCCGTACCTCGTCGAGGCCACCGCCCTTCTGGACCACCACGTACGGCACCCCGAGGGGGGCGTAGAGCGCGACCAGTTCCTCGGGTGAGGCGAGGTCGGACTTGGTGAGGCAGAGCAGCGACTCGATGTCGGCGTCGAAGGCCGCGACCAGCATCCGGTCGATCATCCGGGGCCGGGGCGGCGGGTCGGCCAGGGCCGTCACGATGACCAGCTGGTCGGCGTTGGCGACCACGGGACGCTCGATGCCGTCGGTGTTGTCGGTGTCGTCCGCGGAGCGGCGGAGCATGGAGACGCGGGGCTCGACGCGTACGACGCGGGCCAGCGTGTTCTCCATGCCGGAGACGTCGCCCACCAGGGCGACCCGGTCACCGACCACGATCCCCTTGCGGCCCAGCTCGCGTGCCTTCATGGCGACCACGACCCGGCCGCTCATCGCGGCGCCCTCGGCGTGGTCCTTCTTGCGGCGGCGTCCCTTCTCGCCCGCCGACTCGACCAGGCACGTGTAGCGCCCGCGGTCCACGGCGACCACGAAGGCGGGGACCGCGTCCTCGTGGGCAGGGCGGATCCGGGTCCGGGGCCGAGATCCCTTGCCCGGCCTGACCCTGACGTCGTCCTCGTCGTACTCGCGCTTTCTCAGCTTCTCCGCCTCGTCCGGCCCGGTGCCGCCCCCGCGGGGGCGGTGCTACCGGGCGCCTCCAGGGCCTGCCGGCCGTCGCTCGCCCTTCACCGCGCGCCGCGCAGCATGTCCGCCCACATGGAGGCGAACTCGGGCAGGGTCTTACCCGTGGTGGCGATGTCCTCCACCTCGACGCCGGGCACGGCCAGGCCGATCACCGCTCCGGCGGTGGCCATCCGGTGGTCGGCGTAGGAGTGGAACACCCCGCCGGACAGGGGGCGGGGCCGGATCTCCAGGCCGTCCTCGGTCTCGTTCGCGTCGCCTCCCAGGCCGTTGATCTCGGCCACCAGGGCGGCCAGCCGGTCGGTCTCGTGCCCGCGGATGTGGGCGACGCCGCCGATCCTGCTGGGGGAGTCGGCCAGTGCGGCCAGCGCGGCGATCGTCGGGGTCAGCTCCGCGACGTCCCGCAGGTCCGCCTCGATGCCGCCGATCCGCCCGGTGCCGGTGACCGCCAGCCCGTCGGGCGTGTGCTCCACGGAGGCGCCCATGTCCGCCAGCAGCGTGCGCAGCTGATCGCCCGGCTGGGTCGTGTGAGCGGGCCAGCCCGGGACGGTGACCGTGCCGCCCGTCACCATGGCGGCGCACAGGAACGGTGCCGCGTTGGACAGGTCCGGCTCCACCGTGAAGTCCCTGGCACCGATGGGACCGGGCTCGACGCGCCAGACGTCGGGCTCGGAGTCGTCCACCACGACGCCGAACTCGCGCAGCATCTGGACCGTCATCCGGATGTGCGGCTGCGAGGGGATCGGCGGGCCGTCGTGGCGTACCGTCACGCCCTTGGCGAAGCGCGCGGCGGTCAGCAGCAGGCCCGAGAGGAACTGCGAGGAGCCCGACGCGTCCAGCCGGACCTCGCCACCGGTCAGCGGGCCCCTGATCGTGAACGGCAGCGCGTCGCCGTTCACCTCGGCGCCCAGGGCGCGCAGCGCGTGCAGGATCGGCCCCATCGGGCGCCTGCGGGCGTGCGGGTCGCCGTCGAAGAACACCTCGTCCGCCGCCAGCGCCGCCATGGACGGCACGAAGCGCATGACCGTACCGGCCAGGCCCACGTCGATACGGGCACCGCCGGTGACCGGACCCGGCGTGATCGCCCAGTCGACGGCGGAGGCGCTCTCGTCGGAGGGGACCATGGTCGCCCCCAGCGCGCGCAGCGCGTTCACCATCAGGTCGGCGTCACGGCTGCGCAGCGCGCGCCGTACCGTGCCGGGGCCCTCGGCCAGCGCGGCGAGCAGCAGCGCGCGGTTGGTCACGGACTTCGACCCGGGCAGGGCGACGGTCGCGCGGACGGGTTCGGTCGCGGTCGGGGCGGGCCACAGCGGAGCGGACATGGTCAAAAGCCTACCGGGACCCGGTGGGGACAGGTGTGAGTGGCGCGGGACCCGGATCTGCGGTGTCCGGCGCGCGGGGGACGGTCGTGACCTCCCGCCGGACGGCGCCGCGGCGGGGTGCCCTCGCCCGTCGTACCGGATGGGGCAAGATCGAAGGCCGAGGCCGGGGGTCCTCGTAGGGTGGGACGTGGCAAGGTGGAGGTATGTGCGGGAGATACGCCTCTGCGCGGAAAAAGCAGGAGTTGCTGGAGGAGTTCGAGGTCGAGCTCGACGGAGCCGCCGACGACGAGCTCAGGCCGGACTACAACGTCGCGCCCACGAAACCGGTGTACGCGGTGATGAGCCGGGTGCCCAAGAGCGCTCCGGAGGGTCGTGCGGTGCGGCAGCTCCGCGTGGTCCGCTGGGGGCTCGTCCCCGCCTGGGCGAAGGACCCGTCCATCGGCTCGAAGATGATCAACGCGCGGGTGGAGACGGTGGCGGAGAAGCCGTCCTACCGCAAGGCGTTCGCCGAGCGCAGGTGCCTGATCCCGGCCGACGGCTACTTCGAGTGGGCCGTGCTCGATGAGAAGGACGCCAAGGGCAAGCCGAAGAAGCAGCCCTACTTCGTCCATCCCGCCGACGGCGGCGTGATGGCCATGGCCGGGCTGTACGAGTTCTGGCGGGACAAGGGCCGCGCCGAGGACGACCCGCTCTCCTGGCTGGTGACCTGCACGATCATCACGACCGACGCCGTGGACGCGGCGGGTGTGGTCCACGACCGGATGCCGATGCTGATCGAGCGCGACCGCTGGGGGGACTGGCTCGACCCGGGCGTGGCCGACGCGAAGGAGTTCCTGATCCCCGCGGGCTCCACCGGCCTGGAGATCTACCCGGTCTCCACCGCGGTCAACTCGGTGCGCAACAACGGCCCGGAACTGCTGGAGCCGATGAAGATCGGCGAGGGGGAGAGCACGAAGCGCTCCTGACGCCGTCCGGCCCACCGGTTCCGGTGGGCCGGCCCGCGAACCGGTAAAACATCGGCCACGCGGTGTAAAACTTCCGGGGAGCGGGCATCCGGTGAGGAAAGCGGTGCCTCGGGCGCGACGAAGAGGTCACCGCCGCAGAGCTCACCCCCTTTGCGCCTGACGGGAGAGTCGGGGGATCCCTTCACAGGCCGCCCCCGTCGCCCGGAGGTGCGGAGTCGTGGATGTCATGACCATGCGCGAGCGCTTGCAGGGCATGCTCGCCGAACTCGACCGGTCCATCGAGGTGCTCCGCGGGGACTCTCCCGCCCTGCGGGAGCGCTCACCGGCCGACGGCGGCCTGCACCTGACCGAATCCGGCCGCAATCAGGCCCTGCTGGAGGTGGCCACCCGGCACCGGCGCTCGGTGCAGGAGGCGCTCACCCGGATGGACGAGGGACGCTACGGCCTGTGCGCCGACTGCGGCGGGGCCGTCCCGGAGAGCAGGCTGGAGGCCCGCCCCGAGGCGGCCCGCTGCATGCAGTGCCAGTCCAAGCGTGAACGCAGACGCTGACCTCGGGTCACGTTTCCCTCATCGTCCCCACGAGCCCCGCTCATTTCACGGGTGCTCGCCTCATGAGCCTTGTCGAGGTGCGCCAATGCCCCGACGACCTCCCCGGGGCTCCTCTCACCGCGACGCGCCAGCGTCGCCATGGGCACCTCTCACCGCGACGCGCCAGCGTCGCCATGAAACAGCGTCGCCCTAAGCAGGCTTCTTTGCGCTCGCCACCAGGTGGATCCCCACCGTGTCGTCGTCCTCCGGGTGGGTGTCCAGCTCGGTGTTGACCAGCCAGGTGAGCGCCCGCGAGTCGGAGGCCAGCACGTGGTCGACGGTCGAGGGGGACAGCACCGTACGGGGCCGTATCCACTCGACCTCCAGGCCGGCGTCGGTGAGCAGCTCGCGGAGCTGGACGCTGCTGAAGCAGCGGGTGATGCTCCCGTCGGGCCAGGGCACGAGCATGACCTCGCCGGTCTGGCGCAGGTGGGCCCAGTAGTTCTGCTCGGCGAGGATGGCCATGCCCAGCACGAGGGAGTCGACGCAGACCAGGGCCCGCCCGCCGGGGCGCAGGACCCGGGCGACGTCGCCGATCGCGGACTCGGCCATCAGGTCCACCGACAGGGCGCGTTCCTCGGCCATCACGGCGTCCACGCTGCCGTCGGGCAGGAAGCGCAGGTCGTCGGCGCGTACCTGGCTGACCTTGGAGATGTCGTGCAGCGGCTGGACGTCCGCGGGGCGGCGGAAGTCGACCACCTCGACCACGCGGTGCCCGGCCTTGGCGGCCTGGGCGGCCCAGCGGCCGTTGCCGCCGGACATGTCGAGGACGGTGGAGGGGCTCTGTGGGAGCCATCGGCCGAGTTGCTCGGCCACGACCGCGTGGTAAAAGGTCCAGTACGGCCCGAGCGCACCTGAGCCGTTCAGCTCTTCGGCCGGGATGGGCAGCACAAGCAGCTCCTGGCGTCGGGAGGATCCGGTGGTCTTAACTCCTACCGGTACGTATGTTCTTTTTCCCCGTACCGGGCCGTTCGTCACCTTCTATCTTGCGGGAACAGATGACCGGACGAGCGTGTTGCAAGCGGACAACGCACGATCCTTTCGGAGGTTGGCAAGCAGATGCTCGCCCTCATCGAACCAGTCACCCGCCCCGGTGATCGGCCTGTCCGTGCTGAACGGGTATTCTCCGCTCAGTACGGTGTCCCGCGTCAGCAGGACTCCGGCGATCTTAAGGGGGTGGGTCCGGTCCCTGCGACAGACGAGGAGACTCTGGAGCAGCGGAGCACACGGTTCGAGCGGGATGTCATGCCCTATCTCGACCAGCTCTACTCTGCCGCGCTTCGGATGACCCGAAACCCCGCGGACGCCGAGGACCTTCTTCAGGAGACCTTCGCCAAGGCCTTCGCGTCCTTCCACCAGTTCCAGCAAGGCACGAACCTCAAGGCCTGGCTGTACCGGATCCTGACCAACACCTTCATCAACAGTTACCGCAAGAAGCAGCGGGAACCCAAGCAGTCGGGTGCCGAGGAGATCGAGGACTGGCAGCTCGCCAGGGCCGAGTCGCACACCTCGGCCGGGCTCAAGTCGGCGGAGATCGAGGCGCTGGAGCACCTCCCCGACACCGACGTGAAGCGGGCGCTGGCCGCGCTCCCCGAGGAGTTCCGCATCGCGGTCTACCTCGCCGACGTCGAGGGATTCCCGTACAAGGAGATCGCCGACATCATGGGCACCCCGATCGGGACCGTGATGTCAAGGCTGCACCGTGGCCGCCGTCAGCTGCGGACCCAGCTCGAGGACTACGCCCGCGAGCGTGGCCTGGTTCCAGCGGAGGGTGCCAAGTGAGCGAGCGAGACAGGACCGGCGAGGCCGCCCGCACGGGCTGCGGGCGTCCGGGCGAGGTGATCGCATGAGCTGCGGCAAGCACCACGACACCGACTGTGCCGAGGTTCTGGACAAGGTCTACACCTACCTGGACGGCGAGCTCGACGAGGGCAACTGCGCCGACATCCGCCAGCACCTGGACGAGTGTCATCCCTGCCTGGAGGAGTACGGGCTGGAGCAGGTCGTCAAGCAGCTGGTCGCCAAGCACTGCGGCTGCGACGAGGCCTCGGCGGACCTGCGGGCCAAGGTGCTCGACCGGATCGACAAGGTGCGCTCCGAGCTCGCCCGCTGACCTCCTAGGATCTTCCGTACGGCCGTGGCCATACGACAACGGGGGTTCATCATGCGCGTACTCGTGACCGGCGGGGCGGGATTCATCGGATCCACCCTCGTCGACCGGCTGCTGGCCGACGGGCACGAGATCGCGGTGGTGGACGACCTGTCCGGCGGTGACCGCGCCAACCTGGCCGGTGCCGAGCGCGACCCCGGCTTCACCCTGCACGTGATGGACGTCCGCGACCCCGCCCTGGCCGACCTGGCCGGTGACTGGAGGCCGGAGGTCGTCTGCCACCTCGCCGCGCAGATCAGCGTCCGCAAGAGCGTGGCCGACCCGGTCCACGACGCCCGGCTCAACGTCGAGGGGACCGCGTCCGTGCTGGCCGCCGCCCACCGGGGCGGCACCCGCAAGGTCGTCTTCGCCTCCTCGGTCGCGGTGTACGGCAGGCCGAAGGTCATCCCGGTGCCCGCGGGAGCGGCGACCGACCCGCGCTCCCCGTACGCGGCCTCCAAGCTGAGCGCGGAGATCTACCTGGCCACGTTCAAGGCCCTGCACGGCATCGACTACACCACGCTGGTGCTCTCCAACGTCTACGGCCCGCGCCAGTCGCCCGAGGGCGAGGCCGGGGTGGTCGCCATCTTCACCGACGCGCTGCTCAACGGCTCCCCCACCGTGGTCTACGGTGACGGCTCCCAGACCCGCGACTACATCTTCGTCGACGACGTGGTGGACGGTTTCGCCCGCGCCTGCGGCATCGAGGGTGGCGGCGGCCGTTTCAACCTGGGCACCGGTGTCCAGACCACCGACCGGCGGCTGCACTCCCTGATCGCCGAGGCGGCGGGCGCGGCCGACGAGCCCGGCACGGCCCCGGTCCGGCTGGGCGACCTGCCGGCCATGGCCGTCGACCCGGCCCCCGCGCTGGAGGGGCTGGGCTGGCGTCCCCAGACGGATCTGGCGGCCGGTCTGAAGGCCACCGTCGAGTGGGCCAGGACCCGCTCCCCGGGCGCCTGACGGGCTTTCCCGGGGCCTGCCCGGCCGCCCGGGGCCGTCCCCGAGACCACGTCCTCGGCGCGCGTGGCGTGGCGTGATTGCTTGGTTACGCTTTGCTTGCGATTGGTCGTCTCGCCCTCGTGCCCGGGCTCGTTTCTGTAGCCTGAGTGCGAAATCGACGTGGAGGAGCGCATGGTGAAGGAAACGGTCAGCCCGAGCTTTCTCGGGATTTCCTGGACCTGAGCGACGCGCCCTTTGGAATCGTAGGGTGGCCGCTGTGCGGGGACTGCCGTGGTTTGCCAAGGTCTACCTGGTCCTTGTCATCGGAGCGGCGTTCGTGCTGCTCGGATACAGCGTCCTGTCGGACGGCCGTCTGGACCGGCTCGACTGGTCCAACCTCATGGTGCTGACACTGCTGTTCCTGGTGTGCGAGTCGGTGCCCACGCTGCTGAACGTCCGGCAGGCGGCCGTCTCGGTCAGCTTCTCCGCCGTGCTCGCCGCGGTGGTGCTGCTCGGCCCGGAGGGGGCGGCGCTGGTCGGCGTGACGGCCATGTTCAGCGTGCGTCCCGGCCTCCCGCTGGTGAAACGGCTGTTCAACAGCGCCCAGTTCGCCATCTGCGGCTATGTCGCGGGCCGGGTCTACGTGGGGCTCGGCGGCACGCCCGGGGTGCCGACCATCGCCGGGTTCGACGACATCATCGTGCCGTTCGCGGGAGCGGCGGCCGTCTTCGTGCCGCTGAACTTCATGCTGATCGCGCTCGTGCTGGTGCTCACCGGCCAGGCCGACCAGGTGCCGCTGCGGGGCATCGTCCAGTTCATGGTGTCCTACTTCGGCTACGCCACCTTCGGCCTGCTGATCGCCGGGCTCTGGGCCACGGTCAACTCGATCTCCGCGGTGCTCGTGCTGCTCCCGCTCTTCGTGGCGCGCTGGGCCTTCGGGCAGTACCTCGCCCAGCAGCGCTCCTACGACGCCACGATCGCCGCGCTCTGCCAGGCGGTGGAGACCAAGGACTACTACACGCGCGGCCACTGCACCCGCGTCTCCCAGGCGGCCGGCATGATCGCCGAGGAGATCGGGATGGGGTCGGAGCGGCTGCGCGCGATCCGCTACGCCGGGATGCTCCACGACGTGGGCAAGCTGGGCGTGCCGACCAAGGTGCTGCAGAAGGACGGCCCGCTCAGCGAGGAGGAGTACGCGGCCATCCAGCTCCATCCGATGCGCGGCCTGGAGATCGTCCGCGGCATCGACTTCCTCGACGAGGCGTTCGCCGGGATCATGCACCACCACGAGCGGCAGGACGGCAAGGGCTACCCGATGGGGCTGGCCGGGGACGAGATCCCGGAGTTCGCCAGGATCATCGCGGTGGCCGACGCCTTCGACTCGATGACCTCCGACCGCTCCTACCGCAACGCCCGCCCGCGCGAGGTGGCCATGGCCGAGCTGCGCAAGGGGGCCGGGACCCAGTTCGACCCGGTGATGGTCGTCGCGTTCATCAAGGCCGTCGACCGTGACGGCTGGGAGCCGCCGCGCACGGTCGTCGCGCCCCCGGCCGACGTCGCGGAGACCACCGCCAAGGACCACGACGACCCGACCGTTCCCATCCAGGTGGTGTCCGAGCGATGAACGGCACCGGGGGCGCCCGCGCCTTCCAGGCCCTCGACTCGGGCCAGCTCCTGCTGATCTGCGCGGCCGGGCTGCTGGCGGTGGCCGGGGTGGCGCACACCGCGGCGACCGGGCTGCTCGACCCCAAGATCGCCATCGCCTTCGGCGTGCTGATCGCGATCGGGGAACTGGCCAGGCTCACCATGCCCGGCAACCGGGAGGTGGCGCCGATCGGCGCGGCCGCGGCGCTCGGGTACACGCTCCTGCTGGACATGGGCGGCGTCCCGGCCCGGCACCCGGCGCTCCAGGTCGTCGCGGTGCTCTCGGTCGGCATGGTCGCCGGGGCCCTGCCGCACCTGGCGGTGGGCCGCCCGCCCCGGCTGGACGCGATGGCGCGCAGGCTGCTCGCCGGGGCCCTGCTCGCGCTGGCGTACCGGCCGCTGGCCGGGCCGCTCTTCGACACGGCCGTGACCGGACAGGGCGGCTGGTGGCCCGCGCTCGGCGTGATGGCGCTGCTCATCCTGTTCATGGTGATGGCCGACGTGCTGCTGGCGGCCATGCTCAGGGCCGAGCAGGTGCGCGCCGCCTTCCGGGTGGCCGTCCGCGACGAGCTGCGGATGGCGGCGCCGCTGTGGGCCGCGGTCGCGGCCTCGGGCATCCTGCTCGCGCTCGCCTCGCACAGCATGGACATGGCCGCGCTGCTGGTCTTCGCCGCCCCGCTGTTGGTCACCCAGGTCGCCTTCCGCAAGTACGCCGGGATCAGGGCCACCTACCTGCAGACGGTACGCGCGCTGGCCCGGGTCACCGAGGTCGCCGGGTACGTCGAGCCCGGGCACTCCCGGCGGGTCAGCCGCCTGGCGGTGGCGGTCGGGCGCGAGCTCGGCACGGCCGAACCCGAGCTGCTGGAGCTGGAGTACGCCGCGCTGATGCACGACATCGGCCAGCTGTCGCTGCGCGACCCCATCCCCGGCGGTGCCACGGTGCTGACCGATCCCGCGCAGGCGCGGCGCATCGCCGAGCTGGGCGCGGAGGTGATCAGGCAGACCGGGGTGCTGGACCGGGTGGCGGAGATCGTCCGCCGCCAGTGCGACGGCTGCGCCGAGGCGCCGCCGACGGCCAGCCGCATCATCAAGGCGGCCAACGCCTACGACGACCTGGTCGGCGGTTCCACCGACCGCGACCGGGCCGGTGCCGCGCTGGAGCGGCTCAGGCTCGGCGTGGGCCGGGAGTACGACCCGACCGTCGTCGAGGCGATGGCCAAGGTGATCGACAGGCTGGCCCCGATCCACCGGCTCTAGAAGCCCCGATCCACCGGCTTCAAGAGCCCCGACCCACCGGCTCCAGGAGCCCGGAGGCGCCCGCCCGCCGCCGGGGAACGCGACATCGGCCTGTCCGATATGCGTGCGTGATCCACTCTGTCTGGGACAGTGGGAGAACGCTGAACGATGGGAGTTTCCGGTGGCCGAGGTCCGTGCCGAGATGGTGGCGAACGTCTGGAAGATTCTCGTGGCAGAGGGGGACACCGTGCAGGACGGTGACGCCCTGGTCATCCTGGAGTCGATGAAGATGGAGATCCCGGTCCTCACCGAGGACGCCGGTGTGATCACCACGCTGCAGGTGTCCGAGGGCGACGTCATCCAGGAGGGCGACCTGATCGCCGTCATCGACTAGCCGTACCCCGGCCCGCGGGGGCGGTCCCGAGGATCGTCCCCGTGGGGAGGGTCAGCGGGCGAGCCGGGCCAGGAAGCGCTCGCGGTCGACGACCACCCGCTCGATCGTCCCGGTCGCGACGACGTTCTCCCGCCCGCGGGCGGTGAAGTCGAAGGTCAGGCGGCGGCCGTCGACCTCGGTCAGTTCGGCGGTGATCTCGACGTGTGCGCCGACCGGGCTGGCCTCCAGGTGCTCCAGCCGCACCCGGGTCCCCACGGAGGTCCGGCCCGCGTCCAGGGCGCCGGCGATCGCCTGGACGGTGGCCTGCTCGGCGAGCGCCAGCAGACGGGGGGTGGCCAGCACGGGCACGTCCCCGCTGCCGACCCTGGCGGCGGTGTCCTCGCGCTCGACCATGATGAGGAGCCGTGCCTGCAGACCCGGAGCGAGCGTCATGCGCGCCAGCATAGGGTCTGGTGACGTGATCTCGTACTGCGACCACCGCGGGTTGGTCCTTCCGTAGCGGAGAGATCCCTTAATTCGCGCTCAGGCCTTCTTTGCGTACTCTTATAGGGTTTTATTGAGGCAACTCCTGCGTTGCAGGGTGTCTCCGTGACATCGGGGTCGGTTGTTCCCGGTGTGACCGCCGGTTCACTTCAGGCGCAATGGCCTGCAAGGTGTACAAGTGCCCCCATACGTTCTTGATTTTGTGCGATGCTACGGCACGCGTCATGTATGTGAGCCGTACGGCGAGCAGGGTTTCGTTACAGCGCCGAGACGGTGCCGCGATACGGATCCGCTTTGTTGGAGAGCTCTGGGGTAGGAGTGGACAGGGTTACGGGGGAGTAATGGTGGCCCAAGGCACGACGCTGGCGGGGCGGTATCGCCTGAACACCCGCATCGGCGCCGGCGGTATGGGCGAGGTGTGGCGGGGCGAGGACATGGTCCTGGCCCGCACCGTCGCCGTCAAAGTGCTGCTCCCGGGCCGTACGGACGACCCCGGCTTCCTGGTGCGCTTCCAGGGCGAGGCCCGAGCGATGGCGACGATCAACCATCCCGGGGTCGTCGACGTCTACGACTACGGTGTGCACGAGGTGCCCGGCGCGGGGGCGACCGCGTACCTGGTGATGAAGTTCGTCGACGGCGAACCGCTCGACCGCCTGCTCGGCAGGCTCGGGCGCATCGCCCCGGGGGCCGCGATGGACCTCATCGCCCAGGCGGCCTCGGCCCTGCAGGCCGTGCACGACCAGGGCATCGTCCACCGCGACATCAAGCCCGGCAACCTGCTGGTGCGCTCGGACGGCACGCTGGTCCTGACCGACTTCGGCATCGCCAGGTCCGACACGGCCAGCCGGCTGACGGACGCGGGCATGGTGCTGGGCACGGCCGCCTACTGCGCGCCCGAGCAGGCCGAGGGCGCGCCCGTCACCCCGGCCGTGGACATCTACGCGCTGGGCGTGGTGGCGTACGAGTGCCTCGCCGGGCAGCGCCCGTTCGACGGCGACACGCCGGTCACGATCGCGCTCAAGCACATCCGCGAGACACCGCCGCCGCTGCCGCCGTTCGTCCCGCCCGCGGTACGCGCGCTTGTGGAGCGGTCCCTCGCCAAGGACCCGGCCCGGCGCTTCCCCAGCGCCGCGGCCATGAGCTCCGCGGCCGGACAGGCCGCCTTCGAGGCGGAGACCGGGGGCATGGCCGCGCAGCCCGGGCAGAGCGGCCAGAGTGGGCAAAGTGGGCAGTGGGCCGACGGCGCCCCGGAGACCGGCGGCCGGCAGGGCCACCTCCCGCAGGGGTTCGCGACGGGCCAGACCGACTGGCAGGGACAGGGTCCCACCGGGCCGCAGACCGGCCGGCAGGACGCCCGGCCGGGCTGGGACACCCCGGCGGGCGCCTGGGAGGAGACCCGGGCGACCCACGCCCAGACCGGCGGACGGACGGCGGACGACCGGACGGCCGGGCCGTGGCCCGGCACGCCGGGAGCGGGCGGGGCCGCCGGCGCGGACACGCAGGGCCAGGGCCGGCGCGCCGCCCGCAGACCGCGGGGCCGCGCCGGGCTGGTCGTGGCCTCGGCGGTCGCGGCAGCGATGTGCGCGGGCCTGGTGGTGGTCACGGTGAACGGGATCGCCGCCTCCCGCGCCTCCGAGGTCGACCCCCAGAGGAAGTCGGTGACCTCCGTCAGCGTGGAGCCGTCACCGACGAAGACCCGCACCAGGAGGCCGTCGCCCAAGCCGTCGCGCACCGGCGAACCGACCAGGGAGGCGCGGCCCGAGCCGACGCCCGAGGCGTCCGGGGAGTCGCCGACCCCCACCCCCACGACGCGGAAGCCGACGCCGAAGCCCGGCACCCCGTCCCCGTCCGTCAGCAAGTCCCCGTCCCCGAAGCCGCAGCCGAAGAAGCGGGTGCCCGACACGCTGGGCATGACGCCGGAGGCGGCGAGCGCGGTGCTCGCGCAGGCGGGCTTCAAGGCGGCGGTCTTCACGAGCGCCGACATCAAGCCCGAGCAGTGCCCGAAGATCGTCGAGTCCCGTCCGGGAGCCGGCGCGATGTGGGACCCGTCCAAGAAGGTGGAGATCACCGCGGCCGGCTTCGAGTGCCCGCCGACGCCCACCCCGACGACGTCCAACGCCAAGTACTGATCCGGTCCTCGGGGTCGTGGCCGGGCCGGTCACGACCCGTGCCGTCCGGACGGCGGGCGGATCCGGTCCCGGCCGGGGCCCTGTTTCTCGACGAGGGCCCGGGCCCCGCCCCGCCGGAGGGGCGCGGACCCCGGGACCGCCTCAGACGCCCGTGGTGTGACGGGGGTAGGCCACCGACGGGTCGGTGGCGATGTTGACCATGTAGGGGATGCCGGAGTCGAACGCGCGGCGCAGGGCCGGGCCGATCTGCGACGGGTCGGTCACCAGCTCGCCGCCGCCGCCCAGCGCGGTCACGACCTGGTCGTAGCGGCACTGCGGCTGCAGCTCGGCGGCCACGTCGTAGCCGTAGAGCATCTGCATGGGGTGCTTCTCCAGGCCCCACATGCCGTTGTTGCCGCAGATCATCACGACCGGCAGGCGGTGGCGTACGAGCGTGTCGACGTCCATCAGCGAGAAGCCCGCCGCGCCGTCGCCGAGCAGCAGCACGACCTGCGAGGAGGGCCGGGCCACCCGCGCGGCGATCGCGTACCCCAGGCCCGTGCCCAGGCAGCCGTACGGGCCCGGGTCGAGCCAGTTGCCCGGCTGCTTCGGCTCGACGTACTTGCCCGCGTACGAGACGAAGTCACCGCCGTCGCCGATCACCACGGCGTCGTCGGCGAGGATCCTGCTCAGCTCGCCGTAGATGCGCATCGGGTGGATCGGGTCGGAGGCCGACTCCAGCAGGCCGGCGTCGGCGGCGATGGCGGCCGAGGCGGCCTCGGACAGCTGCGCCACCCAGGGGGCGTAGGTCTTGGGGGAGACGCCCGCGTTGGCGCAGGCCGCGCCCAGGCTCCAGAAGAGCAGGGACAGGTCGCCGGCCGCGGTGGCCGCCGGGTCCATGTGCGTGGTCAGCTGGGACGGCGCGTCGGCCAGGTGGACGACCTTGGCCAGCGGTGCCCCGTCCTTGCCGCCGAACCAGCCGTAGCCGAGCCGGAAGTCCATCGGGGCGCCCGCCACGATCACCAGGTCGGCCTGGGAGAAGGCCAGCCCCCTGGCCCGGGTGACCAGCAGCTCGTGACCCGCGGGCAGGATGCCGCGCCCCTGGCCGTTGGGGATGACCGGCAGGCGGTACTCCTCGGCGAAGGCCCTGGCGACCTCGTCGGCGCGGTCCATCCACACGTCGGAGCCGAGCACCAGCACCGGGCGCTGGGCCTCGGCGAGCAGGCGGGCGACCGCGGCCAGCGAGTCGGGGTCGGGCTCCAGCGGCGACGGGGTCAGCGTCTCGGGCTCCTCCTCCAGCGGGGGCGCGGCCGAGAACAGGTGGTCCATGTGGAAGTCGAGGAAGACCGGGCCGCGGTGCGGGGCCAGGGCCGTGCGGAAGGCCATCTCCACGTCCTGGGCGATGGAGTCGGCCCCCGAGCCGGTGAAGGCCAGCTTGGTGATCGGCGCGAACAGCGGCGGATGGTCGATCTCCTGCAGCGCGCCCGAACCCCACCGCGACTGCGGGGCGCGGCCTCCGAGCACCACCACGGGGGAGCCGTTGAAGTGCGCGGTGGCCACCCCGCTGACACCGTTGGTGATGCCCGGACCCGCGGTGAGCACGGCCAGCCCGGGTTTGCGGGTCAGCCGCGCGGTCGCCTCGGCCGCGAAGACGGCGCTCTGCTCATGGCGGACGTCCAGGATCGGCATGCCCTCATGGACCGCCCCGTCGTAGAGCGGGAAGACGTGCCCGCCGGACAGGGTGAACATGGTCTCGATGCCGTATGCCTTGGAGACGGCGACCGCGATGTCACCTGCGTGCTTGGGAGACTCCATATCGCGCAACCTACCAGTCAGTCACTTAGCCGGACAGGGATTGTTCCCCCTGCCCAGAACCCCCCGCCTAATGCGGACGGCATCTATCCCGTCCATCCGGAAATATCCGGCCGGGACCTGGGCGCGGAGGTCCGCGAGGGCGTCCCCGGAGGCGCCGTGCCGCGCCGCTCCGGGACATCGCGCGAGGGCGTTCCGGGAACCGCCCGAAGGACGCTCAGGGGGTCTCGGACAGCTGCCTGCAGGGACGATCGCGGGAGCGGTCAGGGGGAGAGCCTGAGGGTGGCGCGGAAGGCGGCCGGGTCGAAGCCGCCGCCCAGCGCCGGGCCCAGCCCCGCCCTGGCCACCCGGGCGAAGGCGTCGCGCTCCAGCGACCCCGCCCCCTCGGGGAGGGCCCCGGCCAGCGGGCGGGCGGCCAGCATCTCCAGGTCCGCCACGTTGCTGCGCTCGGCCGGGCCCGGCTCTGCCGGCCAGGAGCCGATGACCACCCCGGCCGGTTCCAGCCCGCGGTGGGCCATCGCCTCCAGGGTCAGCGCGGTGTGGTTGAGCGTGCCGAGGCCGGCCCGGGCGACCAGCAGCACCGGCGCCGAGAGCGCCCGCGCCAGGTCGGCCAGGGTCGCCCCCTCCTCGTCGAAACGGACGAGCAGCCCGCCCGCCCCCTCGACGATCACCAGCCGGTGCGATTCGGCCAGCTCCCGGATCCGGGCCGCCGCCCGCTCCATGGAGAGCGGCGGCAGGCCGGACAGGCGCGCCGCGGCCGCGGGCGACAGCGCGGCGGGGTAGCGGGCCAGCTCGAAGGTGGTCCGCACCCCCGACAGCCGGATGACGTCGTCCACGTCGCCCGGCCCGGTGCCGGGCACGCCGGTCTGCGCGGGCTTCACCACCGCCACGGAGGACTCCCGCTCCCTGGCGAGCGCGGCCACCGCCGCGGTGACGACGGTCTTCCCCACGCCGGTGTCGGTCCCGGTGACCACGAGAATGCTCACCCGCCACACCTTAGGCGGGCCGGGACGCGGACGGGGGCAGGTCAGGGACGGCGCAGGCGGGTGACGAACTTGTAGCGGTCCCCCCGGTACAGGGACTGGGCCCACTCCACCGGGTTGCCGTCCGCGTCGAAGGCGTGCCGGGTGAGCAGCAGCAGCGGCAGGCCCGCGTCCACGCTGAGCACCTGCGCGTCGTACGGGGTGGCCAGCACGGTCTCGATGATCTCCTCGGCGTCGGTCAGGCGCACGTTGTAGGCGTTGTAGAGCGTCTCGTACAGCGAGGAGTGCACCTCCAGCTCGCGCCGCAGGCGGGGGAAGCGCCGGGCCGACAGGTGGGTGGTGTCGATCGACATCGGCTCGCCGTTGGCCAGGCGCAGCCGGTGGATGCGCAGCACCCGCCCGCCCGCGTTGATGGCCAGGCGGCGGGCCAGCGGCTCGTCGGCGGTGACGTAGCTGATGTCCAGGATCTTGGTATCCGGCTCCAGGCCGACGGTCCGCAGGTCCCCGGTGTAGGAGGTCAGCTGGAGGACCTGGGCCACCTTGGGCTGCGCGACGAAGGTCCCCTTGCCCTGGATGCGTACCAGGCGGCCCTCGACCACGAGTTCGGACAGGGCCTGGCGCACGGTGGTGCGCGAGGTCTCGAAGCGGACCGCGAGCGCCCGCTCGGGCGGCAGGGCACTGCCCGCGGGCAGGCTCTTGGTGAGGGTGAGCAGGCTGCGCTTGACGTCGTAGTACTTCGGGATCCTCGGGGAGTCCTCGCTCACATGGTCACCTTCATCTCGGCCACGGCGGTGAGGGCACCCCTGATCACCGCTAGATCATCGGAACTCAGATTGGCCCGTGCGGTCGACCGCAGGCAAGAGCGGTCTTCCGGAACCGAGGGCGGGCGGAGGCATCCGGCGCGCACCCCGTGCTCCGCGCAGACCCGTGCGGCCCGGAGCGCGGCCTCGGGCCGACCCGGGACGAGCGGGACGACCGGCTCGGTCGTCTTCAGGCCGAGGCCCAGGCCGAGGCCGCGGGCCGTGGCGGCCAGGTCGGCCAGGTGGCCGGAGGAGCACACCAGGGCACCGGCCGCGCCGGTGAAGGCGCTCAGACGCCTCTCCAGGCGCGCGTACAGGGTCGTGGAGCCCGTGACCGGACGGGAGCCGGTGGAACCGGTTCCCCAGGTGCGGACGGCGGCCACGGCCGCCTCGGCCTGGCGCTCGTCCCCGGCCGGACCGAGGTGGTCGTCGGAGGCCGGATCGGGCAGCCCGTCGTCGTCCGGCGTACGGGCGCGCAGGGTTCTCCGCAGGCCCGCCGCACGCCTGGTGGCCGCCGCCGCGCGGGGCCTGGCCAGGGGATCGGCAGTCTGCTCCATAGGCGGCATCCTTGCAGCCGGGCTCACCCGATTCGCGTTCGGGCCTGCAAAGAACGCATGATGCACGGGTGCCGACTCTAAGCGACCTGGCGGTTCGTCACACCGCGCTCGACGATGCGGACCTTGAGTGGATGCACTCGCTGGTCTCCGACTGGCAGCTCCTCGCGGACCTGTCCTTCGCCGACCTCATCCTGTGGATCCCGCTCAAGGACGGTTCAGGCTGGATCGCCATCGCGCAGATGCGGCCCACCACGGGACCGACCGTCTACCACGACGACATCGTGGGCATGACGGCCGCGAAGGGGGAACGCCCCCTGCTGGAGACCGCCTGGAACGAGCGGCGGATCTGCCGCGAGGGCGATCCCGACTGGTCGAGCGGGGTGCCGGTCCGCGAGGAGACCATCCCGGTGCGGCGGGCCGACCACTTCCTGGGCGTCATCCAGCGGTCGACGAACCTGTCGTCCGCGCGTACCCCGTCCCGGCTGGAGCTGACCTACCTGCAGAGCGCGTCCGACCTGGCCCAGATGGTGGCCGAGGGCCGTTTCCCGTTCTCCGGGGCCGAACCGATCCTGGTCCGCTCACCGAGGGTGGGCGACGGGCTGCTCCGGCTCGACCGTGCGGGCCGCGTCACGTACGCCTCGCCGAACGCGCTGTCGGCCTACCGGAGGCTGGGCCTCAACGCCGACCTGGTCGGCGCCGAACTCGGCCGTACGACCGCGACCCTGTGCTACTCCGACGAGCCCATCAACGAGAACCTGATGATCGTCGCCAGCGGCAGGGAACCCCGGGAGACCGAGGTGGAGTCGGGCGGCACGGTGGTGCAGCTGCGGGCGATCCCGCTGGTCGTCGGGGGCGGCAGGATCGGCGCGCTCATCCTCATCAGGGACGTGACCGAGCTGCGGCGCCGCGAGCGGGAGCTGATGACCAAGGACGCCACCATCCGGGAGATCCACCACCGGGTGAAGAACAACCTGCAGACCGTGGCCGCGCTGCTGCGGCTCCAGGCCAGGCGGCTGCAGCAGCCCGAGGGCAGGGAGGCGCTGGAGGAGGCGGTGCGCAGGGTGGGGTCGATCGCGATCGTGCACGAGACGCTCTCGCACACGCCCGAGGAGCAGGTCGACTTCGACGACATCGCCGACCGGGTGATCGCGATGACCGGGGAGGTGGCGGCCCCGGAGACCCAGGTCGTGCCGCACCGTATCGGGACCTTCGGGGTGCTGCGCTCGGAGATCGCCACGCCGCTGGCGATGGTCCTCACCGAGCTGCTGCAGAACGCGGTCCAGCACGGGCTGGCACAGCGGCAGGGCCGGCTCCAGGTGATCGTGTCGCGCGGGGCCGAACGGCTGGACGTGATCGTCTCCGACGACGGCAGCGGGCTTCCCGAGGACTTCGACCTCGACCGGAGCACCAGCCTGGGCCTGCAGATCGTACGGACCCTGGTGGTGAGCGAGCTGTCCGGACGGCTGGCCGTAGAACCCCGCCAGGGCGGCGGCACCGAGGTCAGTCTGAGCATTCCCCTGCCGGCTCTGTGACCCCCGCCCGCTCTCCGGCCGGGACCGTTCCTCGACCGGACGGCGGAGGTCAGATCATGATCGCCTGAGTGGCCGCTCGGACGGCCCTTGCCCGGGCGTCCTGCCTTCTCACAACGCTCCTGCCCCGGCGACCTCTCCCAGGGACTCCCGTGAGACCGCGCCGGCGACTGGACCGAGGAGGAAGGGATCGTCGTGAGGCCGCGCCGGCGACCGGACTGAGGAGGGAGGGATCGTGAGGAACGAGCGATCCCTCCCGACGAGGGAAGAAGCCGGGTCTAAGCGGCCGAACCGCGACGCGAAGCGTCGCCATGAACACAGCGTCGCCTTAGACTCGCGCGCGTGCCCGGGCGTTGCGGCGCTTCAGGGCGCGTCGCTCGTCCTCGCTCAGGCCGCCCCAGACGCCGGCGTCCTGGCCCGACTCGAGGGCCCACTTCAGGCATGCTTCGCTGATGCTGCACGTACGGCAGACCTGCTTGGCTTCTTCGATCTGCATCAGGGCGGGGCCGGTGTTGCCGATCGGGAAGAACAGCTCGGGATCCACGTCACGGCAGGCGGCTCGGTGGCGCCAGTCCATGCGTCCACTCCTTCGTAAGAGGAGCCCTTGCGTCGGCTCCGGCGGCTCACTTTGTGAAGAGTTTCACTAACCTGCGCGAACGACGCCCCGGTCGTTGTCCGATCCGGGGTCTGTCCACTTGATCGCCGGTGACCCGAGAGTGAGGTGGCACTCAAAGGTCCTACGTTCCGACGTCAATGTTGAGATTGTCAGCCACGCTCAGTACACGCAAGAGTTTTGGGAGAACGTTTTGCCGGAAATACATGTCGGATGCGTCACACCCTGACGGCACGTAACCAGCTAGACCAGGACTTGTAACGCGGCCGGGATGGAGCGAAAGGTGATCTGCTCGACCTCGCCGAGGTAATCACCGTCCAGCTGGAACGCCACCGGCCGTTCCGCGCTGAGGGTGAACTCCTTCTCGTCGTGGAGCTGTACCAGGTGACGGCCGGTGGGAAGGGTCTCGCGGTCGCCGATGATCTGGGGCATCAGGTGGAGCATGGCGGGCAGGCCCAGCCGCTGCAGGCCCAGCAGGTCCAGCCCGGTCTCGAAGCTCGCCCACGGGGTGGGGGAGACCGGCCGCGGGCCGACGTACGTCCAGGGGGAGGTGTTGGAGACGACGGCCATGAAGATACCGCCGGTCCGGGGCACGTCGGGCCCCTCGACGGTCATGGCCGGGCGGCGCTTGTCGGTCGACAGATAGTGGTGCAGGGCGGTGTTCACATAGCGCGCGGGCGTCGCCTTGCGCCCGGTGCCGCGCATCCCCTCGACCGCCCGGATCACCTCGGCGTCGTACCCCAGCCCGCTGCAGAAGGTGAAATACCTGCTCTGGTCGCCCCAGACCGCCTGACCGAGACCGACGGTACGCCGCCTGCCGTCGCGGATGGCCTCCAGGATCTCCCCCACCGCCTCGACCGAGCTGTTCGGCAGCCCCAAGGCCCTGGCGAAGACGTTCGCACTGCCACCGGGGATCGCCAGCAACGCCGGCCGGTCGGCCGCGGTGCCCTGGTCGCCGCCCTTGCCGTCCACCGGGTCGAGCAGCCCGTTCACCACCTCGTTGATCGTGCCGTCCCCGCCCAGCACGGCGACCACGTCGTAACCGGAGGCGTGCGCCTCGCGGGAGAGCTGGGTCGCATGTCCCCGGTAACCGGTCTCCTCGATCGTCAGTTTCATCGTCGCGCTCAGTGCGTTGATCAGCACGTCCCGAGTCCGTTGAGTGGTCGTCGTCGCTTTCGGATTCACCAGGAGCATCGCGCGCATAACACCCAGCGTATCCGCCGGTGGTCGGGCGAGGCGGCGGAGAAGGGAGCGCCGGTACCCGGCGATAGGGTTGGGCCCGTGCCGAACCGTCCGATGACCCTCACCGTCGCCGCAGCCGTGACCGGGCTGGAAGGCGTGACCGCCGTGATCCTCGGCGGCTACGCCGGTGTGGAGACGGTGGCCGGCCGGCCGGCCGACGTGATGAGTTCCGTCGGCGTCGCCGTGTTCGGCGTGATCGTGGGCGCGGCCCTGCTCTGGGTCGTCCGGGGGATGCTGCAGGCCGAGCGGTGGGCACGGAGCCCCGGCGTGCTGACGCAGATCTTCGCCATCCCGGTCGCGGTCACGCTGATCCAGTCCGGCCAGGGGGCGACCGGCTTTCCGCTGATCGCCCTCGCCTTGATCGGACTGGTCGCCCTGCTCTCCCCGCCGACGACGCGCGCGCTCTACGGGGACGAGGACACCTCGTCCGCGTCCTGAGCGTTCACGGCGTGATCGGCCGCGGACGGTCATGATCCGGCCTCGATCGGCACGGCAGGTCCCGTCCGGGGCGCGGGAGGCCGGTGTCCCGGCCGGCCGTTCACGGCCGGCCGCCACGTTCGGTCGTCGGGCCGGTCGTCGGGTCAGTCGTCCACGGTCAGGCCCTCGCGGAGCTGGGCGAGGGTTCTGGCCAGCAACCGGGACACGTGCATCTGTGAGATGCCGAGCTCGGTGGCGATCTGGGACTGTGTCATGTTGCCGAAGAACCTCAGCAGCAGGATGCGCTTCTCCCGCGGCGGAAGCCGCTCCAGCAACGGCTTGAGCGACTCGCGGTACTCCACGCCCTCCAGCGAGTCGTCCACGATCCCGAGGGAGTCGGCGACCGCGGGCGCGTCGTCGTCGCCGGAGTCCGGCGCGTCCAGGGAGACCGTGGAGTAGGCGTTGGCCGACTCCAGCCCTTCGAGCACCTCCTCCTCGCTCATCTTGAGGAACGCGGCCAGCTCGGCCACGGTGGGCGCCCGCCCTTCCCGCTGGGAGAGCTCGCTGATCGCCTTGGTGAGCGAGAGCTTGAGCTCCTGCAGGCGGCGCGGCACGCGGACCGCCCAGCCCTTGTCGCGGAAGTGACGCTTGATCTCACCCACGATCGTCGGGGTGGCGTACGTGGAGAACTCCACGCCCCGCCCGAGATCGAACCGGTCGATCGACTTGATCAGCCCGATGGTCGCGACCTGGGTGAGATCGTCCAGCCACTCGCCCCGGTTGCGGAACCGGCGGGCGAGGTATTCGACGAGGGGAAGGTGGAGCTCGACGAGCTCGTCACGGATGCGCTGGCGCCGCGGATCATCAGAGGTCAACTCCACCAGCTCGGCGAAGAGCAGGCGCGCACGCACCCGGTCGGGCACCGCGTGGTCGCTGGCGGCCATGGCACGAGTCCTTTCCGTCACGCCGGCCTCGCCGCGCCTCGGCGCTTGCGGAGGACGATCGCCATACGGTCGGGGGAGTCGGTTACGGCATCCACATCGTCGGCCAGGGCGGTGAGCACCATCCACGCGAAGTCGTCACGCTTCGGCGGGGTGTTCCCCACCGTGCCGACCTCGACGCGTACCTTCATCAGCTGGCCGGTGAGCTCGAACTCGGCGGTCAGATCGGTGCCGGGAACGGCCTGGGTGAGCAACATCGCACACGCCTCGTCGACCGCGATCCGAAGATCCTCGATCTCGTCCAGCGTGAAGTCCAGCCGTACCGCGAGCGCGGCCGTGGCCGTGCGCAGGACGGACAGATAGGCACTCGCAGCCGGCAGCCGGACGCTCACCACGTCACGGATCTCGCCCATGCCGACCGCGGGCGCCTCGGTGTGTTCGGTCACGTTCCTCCTCGCAGAGTCGCTGACTGCAACCTACAGCCCTGAGACGCCAGTTGGCCCGCTTGGACTCGCGATCAGGGCGATTTGAGGGCGTTTATTGGTGATGTTGATGGTGTCTATCGCGACGCTGTTTCATGGCGACGCTTCGCGTCGCGGTGAGAGGTGCCCATGGCGACGCTGCGCGTCACGGTGAGGCCGCTCAGACCCGGCTCTGTATTCATGGCGACGCTTCGCGTCGCGGTGAGGCCGCTCTTACCCGGCTCCTTCCCTCGTCGAGGGGGATCGTTCGTTCCTCACGATCCTCCTCTCCTCGGTCCAGTCGTCGGCGCGGCCTCACGGGAGTCCCCCATAAGGGTCGCTGGGCATGGGCCCTGACGGGGTCCCGGGAGGGTTCCTGCCCGGATCAAGGGAGCGCCGGAGCGCTTCCCTGATCCGGGCAGGGTGATCAATATGAGGACGCCTCCCGAGGGTCAGGCGGCCTTGGTCTCCCAGAAGATCTTGGAGATCTCGTCGATCTTGGCGAGCAGCTCGTCGGCCTTGGCGACGTCGGTCGTGCCCTTGCCGCCGCCCGCACCGGCGAGCTTGGTGGCCTCCCAGAACAGCTGGTGCAGCTGCGGGTAGGTCTCCAGGTGCTGGGGCTTGAAGTAGTCGGTCCACAGCACCCACAGGTGGTGCTTGACCAGATCGGCCCGCTGCTCCTTGATGATCAGCGCACGGGTACGGAACGCCGGGTCCTCGTTGGCGGCGTACTTCTCCATGATGGCCTTGACCGACTCGGCCTCGATACGGGCCTGGGCCGGGTCGTAAACGCCGCAGGGCAGGTCGCAATGGGCCGACGCGATGTGCTTGGGACGCAGAAGTCGTGCGAGCATCGGAATCCTTCCTTGATGCCAGGTACTGAATGGTCCGTTCAACGACCTTACTCGTCTCCGAATGCCCGCGTGGGAGGGGGTTGCGTCCGATGAGAGTGCGCGTCGAGGGAGAGTCGATGCTCCCGGTACTGCGGCCGGGGGACTGGCTCTGGGTGCGCCGCGGCGCGCCCGTACGCCCCGGTGATCTGGTCGTCGCCCGCCTGCCGTCCGACGCCTCGGTGCTCATCGTAAAACGGGCCGCCTGGCGGGACGACGACGGCTGGTGGCTGGAGAGCGAGAACCAGCGGGCTCCCGGCCGGCGCGACAGCTGGGACTTCGGGGCCCTGGCGCCGTCCGCGATCGTCGGCCGGGTGGTGCTGCGCTACTGGCCGACCTTCTGGCGGGCCCGGTAGGCGGCGACGTTGGCGCGGCTGGCGCACCGCTCCGAGCAGTAGCGGCGCGACCGGTTGGATGAGGTGTCCAGGTAGGCCCGGCGGCAGGGGGACGCCTGGCAGAGGCCGAGCCGGTCGACCCCGAGGTCGGTGATCATGGTGGCGAGTCCCATCACCGCGCCCACCGCGTACTGGTCGGCCATCCGGCCGCCCTCGGTCAGGTGCAGGTGCCAGCGCTCGCCGTCGTGGCCCGAGATCTGCGGCTGGACCGGGTGGTGGATCAGCAGCGAGTTGAGCCGGTCGACCACCGCCTCCTCGTCACCCAGCTCGGCGGTCTCGAACACGATCAGAAGCTCCTCGCGCAGGTCGCGCAGGGCCTCCAGGTCGCTCCTGGTGATGCGGCAGCCGGGGCGGTAGCGTCCGCCCTCTTCCAGCAGCAGGCGCAGCCCTTCCAGACCGTTCAGCCGCTCGGGGCTGTTGATCAGTAGGACGGCCAGCTCGGCATAGGAGGTGAGGTCCATCTGGGGATCCGTCGATGTAAGAGGTGTGGTGGACTTCGAGTATTACACGGTGTGGCGAGGTTAACACCGGGACCGCGAACGTGCGGGATTTCCTCAACGGCCGCGGTCTCAACATGTGGCACAATCGAGCAACGGGTGACCCCCGTACCCCTCCAGACGACCGTGCTCAGCGAGCAGGTCCCGAGCGGCTACCGAAGCCCGGGACCAGGCTCTCTCCGGCCGTCTCCGAAGGAAACATCCGTCTGTCTGACTGAACTACAGGGGTCGCTGTGGCCGTCACGCCATCCTCCGCTTCTCTCGAAGCCCTCCAATCCCTCGATCTGGACCCGGCCTTCGCCCTGCACCGCGGGGGCAAGCTGGAGATCCGTTCCACCGTCCCGGTCCGCGACGCGGGCGACCTGGCACTCGCCTACACGCCGGGCGTCGCCAGGGTCTGCAGCGCGATCGCCGACGCGCCCGAGCTGGCCAAGGACTACACCTGGATCTCCAACGTGGTCGCCGTCGTCTCCGACGGCACCGCGGTGCTCGGCCTCGGGGACATCGGGCCCGCCGCCGCCATGCCGGTCATGGAGGGCAAGGCCCTGCTGTTCAAGCAGTTCGCGGGCGTCGACGCGGTGCCCATCTGCCTCGACTGCACCGGCGTGGACGAGCTGGTCGAGACCGTCGTCCGGCTCGCCCCCTCCTTCGGGGGGATCAACCTCGAGGACATCAGCGCGCCCCGCTGCTTCGAGGTCGAGGCGCGCCTGCGGGAGATCCTCGACATCCCGGTCTTCCACGACGACCAGCACGGCACCGCGATCGTCACCCTGGCCGCACTGAGGAACGCGGCGCGGCTGACCGGCCGGTCGCTGGGCGAGCTGCGGGTCGTGGTCGCGGGTGCCGGGGCCTCCGGGATCGCGGTCAGCAGGTTCCTGCTCGACGCCGGGGTCGGCGACATCGCGGTGGCCGACTCCAAGGGGCTCATCCACGAGGGCCGCGACGGGCTCAACCCGGTGAAGCAGGCCCTGGCGCGCGACAGCAACAGGGCCGGGCTGAGCGGGTCCATCGAGCGGGCGCTGGCCGGGGCGGACGTGTTCGTCGGGCTGTCGGGCTCGACGGTGTCGGAGGAGGCCATCGCGTCGATGGCACCCGACTCGATCGTGTTCGCGCTGTCCAACCCGACCCCCGAGGTGCGGCCGGAGATCGCGCGGAAGTACGCCAGGGTGGTCGCCACCGGCCGCTCCGACTTCCCCAACCAGATCAACAACGTGCTGGCCTTCCCGGGCGTCTTCCGGGGCGCCATGGACGTCCGCGCCACCACGATCACCGAGAACATGAAGGTGGCCGCGGCCGAGGCGCTGGCCGCGGTGGTCGGCGACGAGCTCTCGGCCGACTGCGTGATCCCCAGCCCGTTCGACGAGCGCGTCGCCCCCGCGGTCATCGCCGCGGTCTCCGCGCAGGCCCGCGCCGACGGGGTCGCCCGCCTCTGACCGGCCGGTCGCGTTCCCCGAAGGGTTCCGCGCGTCCACGGTACGACCCGCCCACCAGGCATCCGACGCCGAACGCCCCCCGCCCCACCGGCGGGGGGCGTTCGCGCTTTCCGGAAAAGCCGAGCCTCGTCACGGATCGTGCTATAAAAAGAGCTCTCTGTTACCTATGTGCGTAAGACGTGCATCGGGCAGCGTATGCGCGCATGGACGGTCATGCGTGCCGTCGGCGCACCGGGGGTTCTCACGACCAGGAGGACTATGGAACGCGAGCCCAATCGACTGCTCCAGCGGTTCATCGCCGAGGCGGGCTTCACCCACAAGGGACTGGCCCGCAGGCTCAACGATCTCGGTACGGCCCGTGGCCTGCCCGGCCTGCGGTACGACCACAGTTCCGTGCTCCGCTGGCTCGCGGGTCAGCGGCCCAGGGACCCGGTCCCGGGACTGCTCGCCGAGATCTTCGCTCTCCGGCTCGGCAGGGCCGTCGGCCCCGAGGATCTCGGCCTGCCGGCCGTCCTGGCGCCTCTCGACCTCGGGCAGGAGTTCACCCGTACGTGGCAGGAGGGAATCTCGACCGTGACAGCACTGTGGCGAGCGGACGTGGAAAGACGCAGGTTCCTGCTCGACTCCACCTTCGCGATCGGAGCGGGCTCCGCGGGGGCCCTGCGCTGGCTGACCCTTCCGACGGAGGGCCGCCCCGAGGGCGGGGGCACCAGGCGCGTCGGCATGGACGACATCGCGGCGATCCGGGAGGTCACCCGGTCCTTCGGTGAGCTGGACAACAGGTTCGGCGGGGGCAGGGTCCGCTCGGCGGTGGTGAGGTACCTGGACACGGCCGTCGCGCCGCTGCTCGCCGACGGCTCGTACACCGAGCGGACGGGCAGGGCACTGGCGTCGGCCGCGGCCGAGCTGACCAGGCTGGCCGGCTGGATGGCCTACGACCTGGAGCAGCACGGCCTGGCCCAGCGGTACCTGATCCAGGCGCTGCGCCTGGCACGCGGCGCGGGTGACCACGGGCTCGGCGGCGAGATCCTCGCCGGGATGAGCCACCAGGCCGTCTACATCGGGCAGCCGGCCCACGCGCTCGACCTGGCCAGGGCCGCCCAGCTCTCGGCCCGCCGCGCGGGCGTCTTCGCCCTGCTGGCCGAGGCGCACGTGCTGGAGGCGCACGCCCACGCCGTGCTGACCGACCGCGCGGCGTGCGCGAGGTCCCTGCACGAGGCCGAGCTCTCCTTCGACCGCCGCGGCACCGGGGAGGCGCCGGACTGGATCGCCTACTTCGACGAGGCCTACCTGTCGGCGAAGTTCGCCCACTGCTTCCGCGACCTGGGGGACGGGCCGGACACCGTACGGCACGCCCGGCGCTCGCTGCAGATGGACGGGCGCTACGTGCGCGGGCGGATGTTCAACCTGTCGCTGCTGGCGGCCGGGCTGCTGGCCTCGGGGGAGCTGGAGGAGGCGTGCTCGGTCGCCTCGTCGGCGCTGGAGCTCGCCGAGGGCCTGCGGTCGGCCAGGACCCGGTCCTACGTCGCGGACCTGCGGCGCCGGCTGGATCCGCACGCGGCGGAGCCTCCGGTGGCCGAGCTGAACGAGCGGGTGGGGGAGCTCAGTCCGGTCTGAGCACCTTCACGGCCGCGGTGATCCTCCATGGACGGTCTGAGCACGTTCATGGTCTCTGTGCTTCTCCATGGGTGGAGAAATGGGTGAAGGGGTCCGGCTGGTGCCGGACCCCTTCGGGTGGAGCTGGTGGTGCTGTGAATCTGTTCGAGTCTGAGGTTTGGACGCTCAGGCTCGGGTGATCGTCAGTGGAGTTACTACTACTTGACGATCGAGCCGGACCAGACGTTCTCGGCCTTCTTGTAGATCGCGGCGGTCTCGCCGTCGAAGTACGGGGAGGTGATCAGGTCGTAGCGGCCGTTGGCGTCCTGGTCACCGAAGAGGCTGGTGACACCGTTGACGTAGCCCAGACGCTTGGCGTTGCTGTACTTGGCGAGCCAGGGGCCACCGTCAGCGCCGGGGGTGAAGGAGCTCTTCAGACCGACGTGCTCTTCGGTCTTGGTCGCGGCCTGCACGTACTTCTGGGCGTTGGTCTTGCCGTAGGTCCACTTCGGCGTGACACCGGTGTAGGCCTTGTTGCCGTCGGGGTGCGCGTCGGCCGGGTAGCCGAACACGAACACCGTCTGCTGCGGCTTCTGGTTCCAGGTGAAGCCCTGGCCACCGACGTTGTCACCGAGCTTGCCGGCGTCCTTGATGAAGCCCTCGAGGACGTAGAAGGTCGCCTTGAAGTACTTCTTCGCGGTGCCGGGCTTGAGCCACAGCTGCACGTAGTGGTGCGTGATGGTGAAGTTGCCGAGCTTGTCGACAGCCTTGGTGCCCGGGCCCTTGTAGGCCTGGTACTCAGACAGGGTGACGTGCTCGACCTCGGGCTCGCCCAGCTTGTTGCCGTTGCCGGGGCCGACCTTGGCGGCCTTGTAGAACGACTCCTTGACCTCGACGCGCTCGAGCACGGCGCCGGGGTGGTTCGGGCCGACGACGTCGGCCTGGGTGTTCTTGCCCTCAGACCAGCAGGCGCCCAGGTTCAGGACGCACTTCTCGTACTCCTCCTTGGAGATCTCCTGCTGCTTGACTTCCTTACGACCGGTGAACTTGTCGTAGTCAGCCTTGGAGACTTCCTTGGCGGTGCCGCCACCGATCTGGACACCGTTGTAGACGGTCACGAACGCGTAGTCGCGGTCGTAGTCCTCGTAGTTGGCGAAGTCGTAGTGGGTGTAGGCCGTCTTACCGACGTAGATGCCCCACGGGGTCTTGCCCTGGTAGTAGCCGGGCACGAAGACCCAGTTGTCCATGACGCTGGCGTTGGCCTTGTCGTCGTAGACGCAGTGACCGGCGGTGGCGACCAGGTTGCGGTACTTGCCCTGGATCGAGGTGGCCGAGCACCACTTGAGCTCGTTCTTCTCGTCCACGAAGAACACCTTGCCGATGGTCTTCGGCAGGTTGATGTTCTTGACCTTCGCGGAGGGCTTGGTCTCTTCGCCGGTCGGCTTGACGGCGCCGGGCTTGCCGTCGGCGACGTAACCGCCACCGGCGTTCAGCTTCGGCGTGGCCTTGGTCTCCCAGGTGTAGGGAGTCGCCTTGGCGAGGTTGTTGGTGTGGCCGTTGGCCTTGAGCCAGAACTCGGCGACGTCGACCGCGGCCGGGGCGTCCTTGGCCATGGTGTCGTAGGCCCAGTCCGGAACGGCGTTGGCGGTGCCGGCCAGGCCGGCGGCCAGCAGACCGGTGGCCAGAACGGCGCCACCGGCGGGGAGGAGGATGCGCTTCAAGGGGAGCTCCTTGGTCTGATGTGGAACGCTTCTTGCGTCCCATGCGTCAGTAAAGGGAATGCCTGAAACATACAGTGTGGATCTTGGGCATCGGAAGCCACTTCGAGGGGTAAAGATCCGCCCCCCACCCCCGTGACCCATCCGTGATGTTTAGGGAAGCATGGTGGTCACGTCGGGATTGACCGCCACTCGTGGTGTTTCCGCAGGTGGGTGTAAGTCTGGGGTAAAAGTGACTGATGGGATGCGAGAGGGCGGTGACGGTTGGTCACGTGTGCTATGTGATGCAGATCACACCGAATTGATGGCACCGTTTCGTCCAAAGTCACGTCTAAAAACCCAGCACTCCAAGAGACCTCGTCCGAGTGCGCGACGAGCACGGTCCTCAGATGACCTTTCCCGAGGCTGAGCGTCTTGCTGGCCGGTCGACTCGTACCCCCTGCGTCCCGCCCCGGCGCAGGAGTAGAGAGGGCCTGAGGCCGGCCCGGCGCACGGATACGAACGAGCTCGACGTGTACCGAGGGTCCTGCCCGAGAGAGGGTCGCCGCCTTGAGAGCCGCGACCGGCGGTCACGTCCATGTTCTGACAGACCTGAAACGATGAGAGCCCGGTGCATCGCAACCGGGCCCTCATCGTTTCGTCGTCATCGTTCCGTACGAATGTCGTTCCCGTCATGGGTGGAGAAATGGGTGAAGGGGTCCGGCTGGTGCCGGACCCCTTCGGGTGGAGCTGGTGGTGCTGTGAATCTGTTCGAGTCTGAGGTTTGGACGCTCAGGCTCGGGTGATCGTCAGTGGAGTTACTACTACTTGACGATCGAGCCGGACCAGACGTTCTCGGCCTTCTTGTAGATCGCGGCGGTCTCGCCGTCGAAGTACGGGGAGGTGATCAGGTCGTAGCGGCCGTTGGCGTCCTGGTCACCGAAGAGGCTGGTGACACCGTTGACGTAGCCCAGACGCTTGGCGTTGCTGTACTTGGCGAGCCAGGGGCCACCGTCAGCGCCGGGGGTGAAGGAGCTCTTCAGACCGACGTGCTCTTCGGTCTTGGTCGCGGCCTGCACGTACTTCTGGGCGTTGGTCTTGCCGTAGGTCCACTTCGGCGTGACACCGGTGTAGGCCTTGTTGCCGTCGGGGTGCGCGTCGGCCGGGTAGCCGAACACGAACACCGTCTGCTGCGGCTTCTGGTTCCAGGTGAAGCCCTGGCCACCGACGTTGTCACCGAGCTTGCCGGCGTCCTTGATGAAGCCCTCGAGGACGTAGAAGGTCGCCTTGAAGTACTTCTTCGCGGTGCCGGGCTTGAGCCACAGCTGCACGTAGTGGTGCGTGATGGTGAAGTTGCCGAGCTTGTCGACAGCCTTGGTGCCCGGGCCCTTGTAGGCCTGGTACTCAGACAGGGTGACGTGCTCGACCTCGGGCTCGCCCAGCTTGTTGCCGTTGCCGGGGCCGACCTTGGCGGCCTTGTAGAACGACTCCTTGACCTCGACGCGCTCGAGCACGGCGCCGGGGTGGTTCGGGCCGACGACGTCGGCCTGGGTGTTCTTGCCCTCAGACCAGCAGGCGCCCAGGTTCAGGACGCACTTCTCGTACTCCTCCTTGGAGATCTCCTGCTGCTTGACTTCCTTACGACCGGTGAACTTGTCGTAGTCAGCCTTGGAGACTTCCTTGGCGGTGCCGCCACCGATCTGGACACCGTTGTAGACGGTCACGAACGCGTAGTCGCGGTCGTAGTCCTCGTAGTTGGCGAAGTCGTAGTGGGTGTAGGCCGTCTTACCGACGTAGATGCCCCACGGGGTCTTGCCCTGGTAGTAGCCGGGCACGAAGACCCAGTTGTCCATGACGCTGGCGTTGGCCTTGTCGTCGTAGACGCAGTGACCGGCGGTGGCGACCAGGTTGCGGTACTTGCCCTGGATCGAGGTGGCCGAGCACCACTTGAGCTCGTTCTTCTCGTCCACGAAGAACACCTTGCCGATGGTCTTCGGCAGGTTGATGTTCTTGACCTTCGCGGAGGGCTTGGTCTCTTCGCCGGTCGGCTTGACGGCGCCGGGCTTGCCGTCGGCGACGTAACCGCCACCGGCGTTCAGCTTCGGCGTGGCCTTGGTCTCCCAGGTGTAGGGAGTCGCCTTGGCGAGGTTGTTGGTGTGGCCGTTGGCCTTGAGCCAGAACTCGGCGACGTCGACCGCGGCCGGGGCGTCCTTGGCCATGGTGTCGTAGGCCCAGTCCGGAACGGCGTTGGCGGTGCCGGCCAGGCCGGCGGCCAGCAGACCGGTGGCCAGAACGGCGCCACCGGCGGGGAGGAGGATGCGCTTCAAGGGGAGCTCCTTGGTCTGATGTGGAACGCTTCTTGCGTCCCATGCGTCAGTAAAGGGAATGCCTGAAACATACAGTGTGGATCTTGGGCATCGGAAGCCACTTCGAGGGGTAAAGATCCGCCCCCACCCCCGTGACCCATCCGTGATGTTTGAACGGGTGTGGTATCGATGTGGTGACTGATGTGTATCGATCGTGTTTGCCCAGATGAATGTAACCGTGAGATAAAAGTGGCGAGTGTGGTGTAAGCGGTCGATCACCATAGGTGATCGACATGATGTGATGCAGATCACATCCGATTGATGGCACCGATTTCCTCGAACGCACGTCTAAAGCGACGATCCGCACCTCTCGTGCTCGCCTGCCGGCTCTCCGATGCCTCGGAAGAAGGCCTGGAACACCGGTGAAACGGGTGCGGGACCCGGCCTGAGAGGCCGGGTCCCGCGAATGGTTCACAGGCCCGAAGGGCTCTGGGTGGAGCTGTGCGAGCTACCTGTAGAGCTCGCCGTTCGGGCCGACGATCTTGCCGGACCACACGTTGGCGGCCTTGCGGTAGATGTCGGCGGTCTCGCCGTCGAAGTACGGCGAGGTGATCAGGTCGTAGCGGCCGTTCTGGTCCTGGTCACCGAAGAGGCTGGTGACACCGTTGACGTAGCCCAGACGCTTGGCGCTGCTGTACTGGGTCAGCCAGGGGCCACCGTCGGCACCGGGGGTGAGGGCGCCCTTGAGGCCGACGTGCTCCTCGACCTTCTCCGCCGCCGAGACGTACTCCTTGCCCGAGGTCTTGCCGTACACGTACTTGGGCGTCACGCCGCTGTAGGGCTTGTCGCCGTCGGGGTGCGGGGCCTGGGGGTAGCCGAAGACGTAGACGGTCTTGCCGGTCTTCTGGTTCCAGGTGAAGCCCTGGCCGCCGACGTTGTCGCCCAGGCGGCCGACGTCCTTGGAGAGCAGGATGTAGTAGTGCGAGCCGCGCGACCACTTGGGCCCGGTGAAGCCTGCGTACTCCTTCTTGGTGACCTGCTTGACACCGTTGAAGGCGACACCGTTGTAGACCGTGACGAAGGCGTAGTCCTTGTCGTAGTCCTCGTAGTTGGCGAAGTCGTAGTGCGTCCACGCGCTCTTGCCGACGTAGATGCCCCACGGAGCCTTGCCCTGGTAGTAGCCGGGCACGAAGACCCACTTGTCCATGGTGTCGCCGTTGCTGCCCGGGTCGTAGACGCAGTGCCCGGCCGTGGCGACCAGGTTGCGGTACTTGCCCTGGATCGAGGTGGCCGAGCACCAGCGGTACTGGCCGTCGACCACGAAGAACACCTTGCCCAGGGTCCTGGGCAGGTTGACGTTCTTGGCGAGCGAGGGCCTGGGCTTCTCCGAGCCGGTCGGGCCGACGGTGCCGGGACGGCCGTCAGGGGAGAAGCCGCCACCCACCTTCATCTTCGGGCCGCCCGGGTCGGGGTTGTACACCGTGGCCTTCTTGAGGGCGGCGAAGTTCGAGGCGGCCCAGAAGTCGATGACCGACACGGCCGAGGAGTTGTTCTTGGCCATCGGGTCGGTCGCCCAGTCCGGGGCGGCCTGTGCGGTGCCGGCCAGGGTGGTGGCCAGCAGGGTGGTGACGGCTGCGGCACCACCGAGAGGGAGAAGAGAGTGCTTCAAAAGACTGGCTCCTTGCGCTGCAACGCTCCCGGGAGAGTCCGGGAACTGCGGGACGACAAGCAACGAACCTATGCACGGAGCGTCCGGGCAAACCCGCGATAAGTCCCTCTTAAGCCTCTCTTAAGGTTCCTTTATGCTCGGGGCGCGTGCTGAGCGGTCGCCCACTTGTAAATCACGTAGGTCGACGCGATGAAGTACGGGGAGGAGATCCTGTCGTACCTGCGGTCGCCGTTGGTGTCCCAGGCGAAGCTGTTGACGCCGTTGAGATACCCGACGGCGTGCTTGGGGTCGAAGGCGATCAGCCACGGGCCGCCACTCGCACCGTTGGTGAAACCGCACGTCAGGGCCGTCCCGTGTTCGACCAGGCGGCCCGGGGCCCGCACCTTGATCGTGCGGCCGTCGCACGACTTGAGCACCTGGCCGTTGTAGGGCCTGCTCCCGTCGGCGTGCGGGGCCGCGGGATAGCCGAAGGCCAGCGTGAGCAGGCCCACGCCCCGGTTGGTCGTCAGCCCCTGCCCACCGACGTTGTCCTGCAGGCTCCCGACGTCCTCCATCGCGTAGCTGCCGGCCGTCTTGCCCGCCTTCCAGCGGAAGCCGTCGTGCACGGTGATGAACGCGTAGTCGTAGTCGAAGTCGCCCTTGCCGACGAAGTCCTCGTGCAGGTTGAGCGAGTGACCGACGTAGATCCCGTACGGGGTCTCTCCCTTGTCGTAGCCGGGGATGAAGATCCAGTACTCGGCCTGGCTGCCCGTCTTGGCGTCGTAGGCGCAGTGTCCGGCGGTCGCGACCAGGTTGCGGTTGGCCGCCGCCACCGAGGAGGCCGAGCACCAGTAGTCCCTGCCGCCGATCTGGAAGAACACCTTGCCGACGGTCAGCGGGGAGCCGTTGGAGGCCGGGGACCGCTTCTTCGGCAGGACCGGCTTGACGATCGGTACGGAGGAACCCGAACCGGTGGCTCTCCCGAGGGTGCCGAGGGTGCTCTGCAGGCTCGTGGCCGTCGTCGAGGTCTCTCCGGTGGCCGAGGCGGAGATGGCCGAGGCGGAGATGGCCGTACCGCCCGCCGCGGTACCGCCGGAAGCGGAGGCGGTGGGGGAGGCCGAGGAGGAGGTGGCACCGGACTTCGTCGCGTCGGGTCCCGCCGGGGCGTTGTCCGCGGCCTGCTTGAGCCTGGCCGGGCTCCAGTACTCCGCGATCCGCTTCATGTCGGCGGCGGTCTTGGTCAGGGTGATGGAGGTGATGCCGTTGGGCACCCCGTAGACCGGACCGGCCGCGGCGCTCCCGGCGAAGGCCGACGTCATGGTCACACAGGCGGCGACCAGCGCGCCCAGTGTGGCCGTGAGCCGCCGTACGCGGGAGGGCATGAGGGGATTTCCTTTCAGGGGCGGCGCGAGGTGCCGGCGGGAGGTGCAGAGATTGATTTTTCCAGATCAACTCGATTATGGGCAGACGGTTGGAGCGATCCTGTCGTACTGCGTATCGGTCGAGTCTGTCCGAGGGTGTATAAGACCCCCGTCAAGGTGCGCAAAGGGCCCGGCACGCGCCGGGCCCTTCCTCTCGCTCGCGCGGTCGTCTCCCTAGGAGGGGAGCTTCCCGGTCCAGAGGTTGGCGGCGTGCCGGTAGATGCCGTACGTGTCACCATTGAAGTACGGGGTGGTGACGCGGTCGTAGCGGCCGTTCTTGTCGCTGTCGATCGTCAGGCTGACGACGCCGTTGAGGTAGCCGGTCCTCTTACTGTTCTTGTACTGCAGCAGGAAGGGGCCGCCGCTGGCACCGGGGGTGAAGGCGCACTTGATCGCCTGGTGCTCCTCGGCCTTGTATCCCGGCACCACGGGCGCTGCGGCGGTCTTGCCGTAGCACCACTTCTGGGTGTGACCGGAGTAGGGCTTGTCGCCGTCCAGGTGCGCGGAGGTCGGGTAGCCGAAGGTGAAGACCTTCTTGCCCAGCTTCTGGTTCCAGCTGAAGCCCTGGCCGCCGACGTTGTCGCCGAGACGGCCCGCGTCGCTCACGAACGTGATGTAGTGGCGGAAGATGATGTACTTCGCGGACGAGGTCTTCGCGATGTACTTGACCAGGTAGTAACGGGTGACCGTGTAGTTGCCCTTCGAGTCGACCTGCTTGTGGCCGGGACCCTTGTAGGCCTCGTACTCGGTTTTGGTGAGATGCTCGACGCGAGGCTCGAGCTTGGAGTCGGACTTCGGCCAGTCGGCCTGGTCCAGCGTCCTGCCGCCGAGGGTGACCTTGTCGTCGTGCAGACCGTAGACCTTCCCAGCGACCTTGTCCCAGGTGGACTTGCCGGTCTCCACGGCGACGGCGATGGCGCCCTTGTACTGCGGGCCGACCTGGTCCTCCTTGTCGACGCCCTCGACCTTGCCGAGTCCACCCTTCTTGGTCCACTCGTCGTAGGTCTTCCGGTCGACGCTCCGGGCGTCCTCGCGGCCCACCCCGCCCTTGTCCATGTGCGCCTTGAAGGTCTTGTAGTCGACCTCGCGCTCGGGCTGCTGCCTGATGCCGTTGTAGACGTTGACGAAGGCGTAGTCGTAGTCGTAGTCCTCGTAGACCGTGAAGTCGTCGTGGGTGTTGACCTTGGCGCCGACGTACACGCCCCAGGGGGCCTTGCCCTGGTAGTAGCCGGGGATGAACACGAAGTTGCCGAAGGGCTTGTTCGTGTCGGTGTCGTAGACGCAGTGGCCCGCGGTGGCGACCAGGTTGCGGAACTTCGACTGGACCGAGGTGCCGGAGCACCAGCGCTCCTGGCCCTTGCCGTCGACGAAGAAGACCTTGCCCACGGTGATCGGCAGGTTCACGTTCCGGGACCGGCCGGCGGTCTTGCCGCCCTCACCGGTGGGGGCGACGACGCCGGGCTTGCCGTCGGCGGCGGCCCTGGCCGCGCCGGTCTTGTTCAGCTTCGCCGAGACGGTGGAGTCGGACAGGTACGTCTTCGCCGACTTCAGCTTCGAGGCCGTCCAGTAGCCCGCGATGGCCTTCGCGTTACCGGAGGGGGTGAGCGCCGTCGACTTGACGTCGGGGTCGACGCTCGCCTGGGCGGTGGTGGTGAGGGAGGTGCCGATCAGGGAGGCGGCCGCGAGGGCGCCGCCGAGGGGGAGGGCGAGGCGCTTGGCTCGGGAGTTCAATGGAGCTCCTTCTTTGTCATGGGTCACTCGGGACGCAACCCACGCATGCGTAAAGAGACAAGACGTGACCGTACTCGGCAAAGATGGGTTAAAAAGCTATAAAGCAGACATCAGTTGGGACCGATACCATTTCGTTATCAATGCGAGGGAACCGGAAGTCACCGGGGTCCGTCTGATCTGCCTCCACGTGATCGAAAAGCCTGCGGCCGGTCACGTAACCGCATGAGCTGCAAAAACGTCGGGACCGGTGATTGCCCCGGCCGGAGGGGCGGGAGAGGCTGAGGCCGCATCCGCGTCACACGTCATCGGGGGATCTCATGCGGCGTCTTCTCTGCCTGGCCGTGGCCGGGCTCTTCCAGCTTCCGGGTGCGGCCTCGGCCGCAGCCCCACCGTCCTCGAACCCCGGGCCGGAGACGGCGAGCGTGCTCGCGCGGCACCCGGGCTCCGCCGGTCCGTCGGTGACGAGCCCGCTGTCGCCCAAGCCCGGTGGTCGTGGTCCGCGCGCGGTGGATCTGCTGTCGCACGGGTCGAGCGGTCACGGTCCGCGTGTGACGAGTCCGCTGCCGCCCGTACCGGACCGTCGCGGCCCGCGGGTGGTCCCGCTGCCGGCGCATCCCGGCGAGCCCGTCCAGACCGGGCCCGGACCGCTGCGGTCCTCGCCCGGCGACCGGCCCTCGCGCAGTGCCAAGGCGCTCGTGCTGAGCGTCGCCCAGGGGGAGAAGCCCCTGCCCGCGGCGGGACACGCGCTGCTCCTGTGCGACCGGCCCGGCAGCACCCACCCCGACGCGGTCGGCGCGTGCGAGGTGCTGTCCGAGGTACGGGGCGACCCCTCCAGGCTCAAGCCGTTGTCCGGGGTGGCCTGCACGATGCAGTACGACCCGGTCACGGTGTCCGCCATGGGGATCTGGAACGGCCGCTTCGTCCGGTTCGAGCAGACCTTCGGAAGTTCCTGCTCGCTGCGGGCCGCCACCGGCACGGTCTTCTCGCTCAGGAACCAGCGGGGCGGTCACTGACGTACAGGAACCGGCGGACGAGACGTTCCGCGTGACCGTCGGCCGAACGGAACGTTCCGGTGGCCGGTGTGTCCGCCGGACGAGGGCGGCTCCCGGTCCCGGACGCAGGGCCCGGTCCCTCCCGGGATCGGGCCCTGCGTCGTCACTCCCGGCCGGCCGAATGGCCTGCGGTCGGCCGGTCATGGCGGTCACGCGGGTCGTGCGGGGTCGTGCGGGTCACTTGGTCCAGCGGTTGGACGCGGCCTTGTAGACCTTGTAGGTGTCGCCGTTGAAGTACGGCGACGAGATCTTGTCGTACCGGTCGTTCTTGTCGGTGTCCCAGGCGATGCTGTTGACGCCGACCAGGTAGCCGGTGCGGCTGGAGCTCTTGTACTTGTAGATCATCGGGCCGCCGCTCGCGCCCGCGGTGAAGGCGCACTTGAAGCCGACGTGCTCCTGGACGTTGTACTTGGGCGCGGCCGGCATGGCGGTGGTCGTGCCGTAGCACCACTTCATCGTGCGCCCGGAGTAGGGCTTGTCGCCGTCGGGGTGCAGACCGGCCGGGTAGCCGAAGGAGAAGACCGGCTTCTTCACCTTCTGGTTCCAGGCGAAGCCCTGCCCGCCGACGTTGTCGCCGAGCCGTCCGACGTTCTTGGTGACCGGCTTCCACGTGCCGCTCGAGTCCTTCTCCCAGTTCACCTTGAACCCGGAGTGGACGTTGACGAAGGCGTAGTCGTAGTCGTAGTCCTCCTTCACGACGAAGTCGTCGTGCGCGTTGAACCACTTGGCCGCGTAGATGCCGTACGGGTTCTTGCCGTCCCACGCCTGGTTGCCGTCCCAGTAGGACGGGATGAAGACCCAGTTGTCGTAGAACTGGTTGGTCTTCACGTCGTAGACGCAGTGGGCCGAGGTGGCCACCATGTTGCGGTACTTGCCCTGCACGGAGCTGCCGGAGCAGTACTTCCAGCTCTTCGGGTCCGACGGGTTGGAACCGGGCAGGGTGAAGAAGACGCGTCCGACGGTGTTGGGCAGGTTGACCTGCTTGCTCTTGGCGGACTTCGTGCCCTCGGCGCCGATCGGCGGGACCGACCCGCGGGGGCCGTCGGGGGCCACCGCGCCGGAGGCCTTGCCGCCCTTGATGCTCAGGTCGAGGTCGTCGGTGGCGTCGGTGGCCTTGCGCATCCGTTCGGGCGACCAGAAGGAGGTGGCCTGCGCGGCCGTCTCCGAGGCCTGGGAACTGACCACGTCCTTGGGGGCCGTACCGGCGTCGGCGCCGGTGGTGGTGGCGCCGATCACTCCGGCGATCGTGAGAACGCCGGTGAGGGGGATCGCGAGGCGCCGTGCTCGGGGGTACATGGGACTCCTTTCGCTCTCGGCCCGGAGACGGGACTTCTCCTGGCCGGGAAAACGATCGGAACGTTACTGACGCGACGAGGCGGCGGGTAGGAATTGACGGGAAAAAGTCTGAGACGGTTCCATCCGATGCGATCCCGTTATTGAAATAGCAATTTGTTATCATTTAACAAATAAGTATTTCCGCAGCTCAACGCGGGTTTCGAGTGACACCACGGACACCTCGAACATCACCGGTAACGGCGATTACCGAAGGTTTCTCGGTCACCTCCGGTCTCGCCCGACTATTAAACCGAATGATGTTCTGGTTGGATGTCGGCATGAGCGGAGACCCTCGTACCCCATGTCTCGTCGGCGTCGCCCAGCACACGGTCCGCGAGCAGCCGGGCCCCGAGCCGCTGGACCTGTGGGAGCTCGTCGCCCGCGAGGCCGCCGTCGACGCCGTCTCGGGGCTCCCCGCCGGCGGCGGGGCCTCGGGGCTGCTGGCCGCCCTCGGCTCGGTCCAGGTCGTCTACACCGAGTCCTGGCAGTACGACGACCCCGCGGCCAGGCTCGCCGAGCGGATCGGGGCGAGCCCCCGCCACCGGGTGTACTCGAAGGTGAGCGGCACGGCCCCGCAGACGCTCCTCGGCGCGGCGGCCTCGATGATCGCCAGGGGCGAGCTGGACGCCGCCCTGGTCGCCGGCGCGGAGGCGCTGGCCACCCGCAGGGCCCTGCGCAGGGCGGGTGAGCGCGTCGCGTGGAGCCACCCGGCCGACCCCAAGCCGCCGTACGGCTGGGAGCGACCCCCGCACCCGGTCGAGCTGGCCCACGAGCTCTTCCTGCCGGTGCACACCTACGCGATCATGGAGACGGCCCGGCGGGCGGCGGCCGGGGAGTCCGACGAGCGGGAGCGGACCGACCGGGGACTGATGATGGCCCCGATGACCGAGGTCGCCGCGGCCAACCCCTACGCCTGGCACCGGCGGGCCCGCACACCCGGGGAACTGGTCACCCCGTCGCCGTCCAACCGGTTCGTCGGCTGGCCCTACACCAGGAACACCGTCGCGGTCATGGAGGTCGACCAGGCCGCCGCCGCGATCCTGGTCGGCGACGGCTTCGCCGACCGCCTCGGCATCCCCCGGGACAGGCGCCTCTACCTGCGGGGATGGGCCTACGCCGAGGACACCTGGGAGGTGGCCGCCCGTCCCGGGCCCGGCTCCTCGCCCGCCATGGCCGCGGCGGCGCGGGCCGCCTTCGAACGGGCCGGGACCGGCCTCGACGAGATGTCCGCCCTCGACGTCTACAGCTGCTTCGCCGTCGCGCTCCGTGCCGCCTGCGCCGCGACCGGCCTCGACCCGCTCGACGCGCGCGGACTGACCGTCACCGGGGGCCTGCCGTACGCGGGCGGCCCGGCCAGCGACTACGTCCTGCACTCGACCGCGGCGATGGCGGCCCGCCTGCGCGCCGCGCCGGGCCACGGGCTGGTCACCGGGGTGGGCATGCACCTGACCAAGCACACCTACGCGGTCTGGTCCACCGAGCCGGGCGGCGTGGGGGGCGACGCCGCGCCGGTGCACACCGCGGAACCGGTGCCGATCGCGGCCTCCTACGAGGGGCCCGCCACGGTCGCCGGGTACACGGTCGCGCACGGCAGGGACGGCGCGGCCGAGCGCGGCGTCCTCATCGCCGACCTGCCCGGTGGCGGGCGGGCCTACGCCCACGTCCGTCACCCCGACCTGATCGCCGAGGCCGAGGCGCGGGAACTGGTCGGCGTCGCCGTGCGCCTGACCCCCGACGGTCAGGTGAACGTCGCGACCTGGTGAGACCGGGCTCGCGGCGGGATCGGGTGGACAACGATTCCGATTCGTGACGCTACCGGGCCGGGGACCGAGACCCCGGCGACCCCAGGATGGCTCAGGGTCCCGTCCACGGGCACTCCCGGGTCGCTTCGCCGGGAGACGCGGGACGGCGGCCTCGCCGGGGACGCGGGACGGCGACGTACCTTTTCGTGAGAGGCGGCCTGGGACGTGGGCGGCGATCCGTACGACATCATCGAGGCGAAGGCGCCGCGGGGACCGCGGCGCTGGATCGGCCTCGCGGCGCTGGCGGCGCTCGTGGTGGTCCCGGTGGGGGTCCTGCTGGCCGGGCGGGAGCCCGGCGCGGTCCCCCACGTCCAGGCGCCCGAGCCCGCCCGGTCGGTGGCCGCCGAGCGGGAGGTCCCCAACCTGCTCCACCCGCGGCCCCGCCTCCGGAACGGCCGGGAGGTCCTCGACGTGGTCTTCCCCGACGGCTCGTCGGCGGAGATCGGCTACCCGGCGGAGCTCGGCCTGGCCCGGCTGGGGGTCCGGCCCGTGACGACGGGGTGGCTGGACGGCGTTCCCGACTCCTACCGGCGGCTGACGGCCCCGCAGGGCGGCCCGGCCGGGGTGTCCCGGGGGCGGCCGATGATCAGGAAGCTGACCGGGAAGGTCACGCTCTGGCAGCCCATGAGTCCCGCCGTGGGGGAGACGCTGCTGTTCGCGTTCGACCCCTGGTTCGTGGCGCTGCACGACCTCAAGAGCGGCATGACCTTCGAGCAGCGCATGCTCTGGGCGCGCAACCTGCGTGGCAAGGTGACCCGGGACGGCCACCTGGTGCTCACCGCCAGGCCGCCCCTGCGGCTGGCCGTCCCCGGGCAGATCGTCGGCGGCGAGCAGGCGGGGCCGCAGCTGTGGTTCGGCGGGGCCCGGGAGACGCTGCTGGTGCTGGTGCCGGTGCCGCGCTGTGACGTCGCGGCGATCGAGCTGTCCGTCGTCGAGCAGCGTCACCGCTTCTCGGCGGAGGCCTGCCGGGACGGGATGTACGTGGCGGCCTCGGGAGAGCGGGGACACGTCGAACGGACCATCGCCGGACTGACCGTGAAGCGGACGGCATAGGGTGCGGCCATGTTCGCTGTAACCGCCACGCGGCTCGATCCCGACAATCCGCTCGCCGGTCTCACGCTCGGCGACCGCCCCGAACCCGAGGTGCCCGACGGGTGGACCACCGTCACGGTGAGGGCGGCCTCGCTCAACCACCACGACCTGTTCACCCTCAAGGGGGTGGGCATCCGCGCAGAGCAGCTCCCCATGGTGCTCGGCACGGACGCCGCCGGGATCGACGAGGACGGCAACGAGGTCATCGTGCACGCGGTGATCGGCACCGGTGCCGACGAGACGCTCGATCCCAAGCGCTCCCTGCTCTCGGAGAAGCACGACGGCACCCTCGCCGAGCGGGTGGCCGTGCCCCGGCGCAACCTCGTGCCCAAGCCCGCGGGACTGGGGTTCGAGGAGGCCGCCTGCCTGCCGACGGCCTGGCTGACCGCCTACCGGATGCTCTTCGACAAGGCCGGTCTGGAGCCGGGCTCGACCGTGCTGGTCCAGGGCGCGGGCGGCGGCGTGGCCACCGCGCTGATCATGCTGGCCCGAGCCGGGGGGTACCGGGTCTGGGCGACCAGCCGCTCGGAGAGCAAGCGGGCGCGGGCGCTGGAGCTCGGTGCCGACCAGGTCTTCGAGGACGGCGCCCGGCTGCCCGAGCGGGTCGACGCGGTGATGGAGACCGTCGGCCAGGCCACCTGGGCGCACTCGCTCAAGGCGTTGCGCCCCGGCGGACGCATCGTGGTCTCCGGCGCGACCAGCGGCGCGGTGCCACCGGCCGACCTGAACCGGGTGTTCTTCCTGCAGCTGTCGGTGATCGGTTCCACCATGGGCACCCGCGACCAGCTCGGAAGGCTCGCCCGCTTCATGGAGCAGACCGGGACCCGGCCGGTGATCGACCGGGTCCTGCCGCTGGCCGAGGCCCGCGAGGGCTTCGCGGCCATGCACGAGGGCGACCTGTTCGGGAAGGTCGTCTTCACCCTGCCGGGCTGAGCCGGGGCGATGTGCCCGTGCCGGTCCCTCCGGTACGGGCACGATGAACGAGGAGGACGGCCGCGGGCGCCGGTCTCGGGCCCGCTCCGGGGATCACGAGGATGCGCCCCGTCCGGCCCGGTGAGGTAAGTAATGAATTACTTCCTGACGTACCGGGTGATAGAAAAGCAGGTGAGCGATGTCTCACCCGGGAGGTCCGGAATGACCGACTCGACCGAGCGCCGCGCTTCCGAAGCGCCCCGCGATCCCGGAACACCCCGCTGCGCCGAAGCGCCTCACCACCCCGACGCCTCGCGGCACGCGCACCGGGAACGGCATCCGTCCGATACGCCCGGCGACCCCGAACCGTTCGGTCCCGGGGACCTGCTCTGGGAGGGCATGGGCGACCGGCGGCTGGTGTTCCTGCTCGGCGGGGGCCTCGTCATGCAGGTCATGCACCCGGCGATCGGCGCCGCGATCGGCGAGCACTCGGTCTACCGGACCGACCCGTGGGGCCGGCTCACCCGCTCGCTCACCTCACTGCAGACCTGGGTGTACGGCGGGCCGCGGGCCGCCGAGGAGGGCAGGCGCCTGCGCGAGCTGCACCGTGGCATCCGGGGGGTCGACGACCGGGGCAGGAGCTACCACGCGCTCAGCGCGGAGCCGTACGCCTGGGTGCACCTGACCGCCTTCGAGCGGGCCGTCACCACGCTGAGGTACTTCGGCGAGCGGCCCTACACCCCGTCGGAGGAACGGCGCCTGTACGAGGAGGTCCTCCGCCTGGGCCGGATCCTGAGGGTGCCGGAGCGGATGTTCCCCGCCACGGTCGAGGACTACTGGGACTACTTCCACGACATGGTCGCCGGCACGCTGGAGGACCATCCCACCGCGCGCGACGTGCTGGAGACCACGCTCACCGTGGGCCCGCCGCCCGTGCTGCCGGGGCCGCTGCGGGCGCTGTGGCGCCCGCTCGGCCTTACCTCGGGCCGGGTCAACCACTTCGTCACGGTCGGTACGCTGCCGGACGCCGTCCGCGCGAAGCTGGGACTGTCGTGGACGGCCCGGGACGAGGCGCGGCTGCGACGGCTGGGCAGGGCGGTCGCCGCGACGATGCCGCACCTGCCCGAACGGGCCAGGTACCTGCCCATCGCCTACCGGGCGAGGCGGGCGGCACGGGCCCGGGACCGGCTCACCCGGGCCGTGCGCGCCGCCTGACACGACCCGGTGCCCCGATCCGATGATCCGATCCGGCGATCAGATCCCCCGGCCCGCTCGCCGAACCGGCCCGGCGATCAGATCCCCCGGCCCGCTCGCCGAACCGGCCCGGCGATCCGGCTCACCGGCCCGGTTCAGCGGAGCGTGTCGCGGATCCGGCGGGCGGCGTCGTACAGGGCGTCCTGCGCGGTGGCCAGGGTCTCCTCGCCTACCCGTGAGCCCGCGGCGTCCCTGCGGACCTCCTCGACGAACTCGGCCAGCATCTGCCCGAGCCGGTCGTCCCCGGCGGACGAGCCCTCACCGGTGAACCCGGAGGCCCAGATGCGCTTCCAGTCGTCCTTCCACTCGCCGGACTGACGCTTCCACTCGCTCTTCTGGCGCTTCCACTCGTCCTTCTGCTCGCGCCAGGCCTCGCGGTGGTCGTTCCTGGCCTGCCGCTCCTCCTGCCTGGCGCCCTGGCGGACGTCGCGCGCCATCTGGGTGAGCTCCTCGCGCAGGGACTTGACCGTCTCGCGCACGTCCTCCTTGACCTCGCGGGCGATGTCGCGGACCGAGTCGGAGATCTCCTCCTCCAGCTCGGCCAGCTCGTCGAGGCGGGCGTTCAGCTCGGCGCGGCCCCGGTCGCTGATGGTGAAGACCTTCTTGCCGTCCACCACCTCGTGGGTGACCAGGCCCTCCTCCTCCAGCCGGGCCAGGCGCGGGTAGATCGTGCCGGGAGAGGGGGAGTAGACGCCCAGGAAACGGTCCTGGAGCAGGCGGATGACCTCGTAGCCGTGGCGCGGGCTCTCCTCCAGCAGCTTCAGGAGGTAGAGCCGGAGCCTTCCGTGGCCGAAGACGGGGCTCATGCCCGGCCTCCTTTCAGCAGGGTGACGTCGGCGGAGACGGTGTGCGCGCTCAGGGAGGCCATGCCGCCGCCGATCCGGCCGGTCAGCGCGCTCATGCCGGCCTGGGCGGAGTGGTCGAGCCCGGTGAAGGTGGTCTCGATCCTGCCCGTGGTGGAGCGGATCTTGACGTCGGTCTCGACGGCGTGCGGGAGGCGGACCACGATGTCGCCGGAGACGCTGTTCATCGTCACATGACCGGTCGGCGGGAGCTCCAGGTCGGCGGTGATCCGGCCGGAGACGGTGGTGGCGCTCAGCCGCCGGGGCTTTCCCTGCGCCACGGTCAGGTCCCCGGAGAGGCTCTTGAAGGAGAGGTCCCCGACCAGGCCGCGGCTCTCCGTGTCGCCGGAGACGGTGTCGGCGCTGATCTCGCCGCTCACCCCGTCGAGCACGATGTCGCCCGAGACGCTCTTGACCGAGGTGCGGTCCCGGAACCCGGAGATCACCGCGGAGGCGGAGACCGTGCCCACGTTGACGGGCCGGTCGGCGGGCACGGTCAGTGTCAGCGTCACCCGCCGGTCGCTCGCGCGCAGTGCCTGCGGGTCGCCCGCCAGCCCGTCCCGTACCCGGCTCATCAGGCCGTCCAGGAGGCCGTCGCGGGTCAGGTCCCGGTAGGTGACGGTCAGGACGCCGTCGTCGTCGTGCGTGATGAGCAGCGGCGCGTCACCGACCTCGGTCACCTCCAGCGTGGCGGGGCCCTCACCGGCCAGCACGGCCAGCCTGCCCGCCACGACGCGCACGTTGAGCCTGCTCACCGCGTCGAAGGTGAGCCGCTCCGGTTTCTCGACGCTCCATTGCCGCATGGTACGACCTCCTTGTCCACGACACGATATGTCGCGTTTTCGAGAAGGTCAAGATATGTCGCGTCATGGTCCTTCGCGGACGTCCCCGGCTGTCCCCAGTCGTCCCCGGTCGTCCTCAGTCGTCCTCGTCGTCCAGCCGGGCCAGCCAGGTGGCCAGCCGCTCCACCGGCGTCTCGAAGTCGGGGTTGAGGTCGACGAACTCGCGCAGCCGCTCGGCCAGCCACGCGACCGTGACCTCCTCCTCGCCGCGGCGCTCGACGAGCTCCTCGATGCCCCGATCGGTGAAATACATCGTTCTCCTCGTGGTGACGGCACCTGCCATAACGGGGAAGTCCCCCGCAGAGGTTCCTGCGGGGGACTTCCGGGTGAGGTCGTGCCCGCCGTACGGGCCCGTCCTCCTAGCCGAAGATCTCGCTCAGCATCTGCTGCAGCTCCGCCTCGTGGGCCGCGTGCGAGCCGGTCGCCGGGGAGGAGTTGGCCTTGCGGGAGACGCGCCTGATCGAACGCCCGCCGAAGACGCGCGGGTTCTCGGCCAGCTTGAGCGCCACGAACGGCCACGGGCCCATGTTGACCGGTTCGTCCTGGGCCCAGATCAGCTCGATGTCGGGGGAGTAGCGGCTCAGCTCCGACTCCAGCGAGTCGCCCGGGAAGGGGTAGAGCCGCTCCAGACGGACGACCGCCACGTCGCCCCGGCCCAGCTTGTCCCGGGTCGCGGCCAGGTCGTAGTAGAGCTTGCCGGAGACCAGCACGACCTTGCGGACGGCGCCCTGGTCGGCCGCGTGGTCGCCCAGCACCGCCTGGAACGACCCCGAGGTGAAGTCGCCGACCGCCGAGACCGCCGCCTTGTGCCGCAGCAGCGACTTGGGCGTGAACACCACCAGCGGGCGGTGCCGGTTCGACAGCGTCTGCCAGCGCAGCAGGTGGAAGTAGTTGGCGGGCAGCGTGGGCTGCGCCACCGTCATGTTGTCCTGGGCGCACATCTGCAGGAAGCGCTCGATGCGGGCCGAGGAGTGGTCGGGACCCTGGCCCTCGTACCCGTGCGGCAGCAGCAGGGTCACGCCGGAGCGCTGACCCCACTTCTGCTCGCCCGCGGTGAGGTACTCGTCGATGATCGACTGGGCGCCGTTGACGAAGTCGCCGAACTGCGCCTCCCAGGCGACCAGCGCCTCGGGCCGCTCCACGCTGTAGCCGTACTCGAAGCCGAGCGCGGCGTACTCGCTGAGCAGCGAGTCGTAGACGTAGAACTTCGTGGTGCCCTGGTTGAACGCCTTGAGCGGGGTGTGCTCCTCGCCGGTGATCCGGTCGACCAGCACGGCGTGGCGCTGGGTGAACGTGCCGCGCCGGGAGTCCTGGCCGACGAGGCGGACCGGGTGGCCGTCGATCAGCAGCGATCCGAAGGCCAGCGTCTCGCCCATGCCCCAGTCGATGTGGTCCTCGGCCACCATCTGCCCGCGGCGCTGCAGCACCGGCAGCAGACGCGGGTGGACGGTGAAGCCCTCGGGCATGTTGAGCTGGGTCTCCACGATCCGCTTGACGGTCTCCTCGGAGATGGCCGTCGTGACGTCCTCGTGCGACCAGGGGACCGTCTCCAGGTCGACCGGCCGGGAGAACTCGCCGGTCTGGTCCTTGGCCGCGCGGGTCTCGGCGAAGGCGTTCTCCAGCTTGGCCTGGTAGTCGCGCAGCGCGCTCTCGGCCTCCTCGACCGTGATGTCGCCACGGCCGATCAGCGCCTCGGTGTAGAGCTTGCGGGTCGAGCGCTTGGCGTCGATCAGGTCGTACATCAGCGGCTGGGTGAAGCCGGGGTTGTCGGCCTCGTTGTGGCCGCGGCGCCGGTAGCAGATGAGGTCGATCACGACGTCCTTGCGGAACGCCTGGCGGTACTCGAAGGCCAGCCGGCCCACCCGGACCACGGCCTCGGGGTCGTCGCCGTTGACGTGGAAGATCGGCGCCTGGATCATCCGGGCCACGTCGGTGGCGTAGACGCTGGAGCGCGAGCTGGCCGGGCTGGTGGTGAAGCCGACCTGGTTGTTGACCACGATGTGCACGGTGCCGCCGGTGCGGTAGCCGCGCAGCTGCGACAGGTTGAGCGTCTCGGCCACCACGCCCTGGCCGGCGAAGGCCGCGTCGCCGTGGACGAGCACCGGCAGGACGGTGAAGCCCTCCTCGCCGCGCTCCAGCAGGTCCTGCTTGGCGCGGACCACGCCCTCCAGGACCGGGTCGACCGTCTCCAGGTGGGAGGGGTTGGCCACCACCGAGGTCTTGAGCTTGGAGCCGTCCGGTGAGACGAAGTCGCCGCTGGCGCCCAGGTGGTACTTCACGTCGCCGGAGCCGTGGGCGCTGCGCGGGTCGATGTTGCCCTCGAACTCGCCGAAGATCTGCCCGTACGACTTGCCGACGATGTTGGCCAGGACGTTGAGGCGGCCGCGGTGGGCCATGCCGATCACGGCCTCGTCGAGCCGCTCCTCGGCCGCCGAGCTGAGCACCGAGTCCAGCAGCGGGATCAGCGACTCGCCGCCCTCCAGCGAGAAGCGCTTCTGCCCGACGAACTTCGTCTGCAGGAACGTCTCGAACGCCTCGGCGGTGTTCAGCCGCTCCAGCACGCGCAGCTGCTCGGTGCGGTCGGGCTTGGCGTGCGGCCGCTCGATGCGGGCCTGGATCCAGGCCCGCTCCTCGGGATTCTGCATGTGCATGTACTCCACGCCGATGGTGCGGCAGTAGGAGTCACGCAGCACGCCGAGGATCTCGCGCAGCTTCATCAGGGGCCGGCCGCCGAAGCCGCCGGTGGCGAACTCGCGCTCCAGGTCCCACAGCGTCAGGCCGTGCGACTTGATGTCGAGGTCGGGGTGCTTGCGCTGCTTGTACTCCAGCGGGTCGGTGTCGGCCATCAGGTGGCCGCGGACCCGGAAGGCGTGGATCAGCTCGATGACGCGGGCCGACTTCGCCACGTCGTCGTCGTGGGTGGTCGAGATGTCCTGGACCCAGCGGATCGGCTCGTACGGGATCCGGAGGGACTCGAAGATCTCGTCGTAGAAACCGTCCTCGCCCAGCAGCAGCCGGTGGATCTGCCGCAGGAAGTCGCCCGACTGGGCGCCCTGGATGATCCGGTGGTCGTAGGTGCTGGTGAGCGTCATGACCTTGCTCACCGCGAGGCGGGAGAGCGTGTCGGGGGAGGCGCCCTGGTACTCGGCCGGGTACTCCATCGCGCCGACGCCGATGATCGTGCCCTGCCCCGGCATCAGGCGCGGCACCGAGTGCACGGTGCCGATGGTGCCCGGGTTGGTCAGCGAGATCGTGGTGCCGGCGAAGTCGTCGACGCCGAGCTTGCCGGCCCTGGCCTTGCGGACCACGTCCTCGTAGGCGACCCAGAACTGACGGAAGTCCATCGTCTCGGTGTTCTTGATCGACGGGACCAGCAGCTGGCGGGTGCCGTCGCTCTTGGCCACGTCGATGGCCAGGCCCAGGTTGACGTGCTCGGGCTTGACCAGCACCGGCTTGCCGTCGACCTCGGCGTAGGAGTGGTTCATCTCCGGCAGGACCGCCAGGGCCTTGACCACCGCGAAGCCGATGATGTGCGTGAACGACACCTTGCCGCCGCGACCGCGCGACAGGTGATTGTTGATCACGATCCGGTTGTCGATGAGCAGCTTCGCCGGGACCGCCCGCACGCTGGTCGCCGTCGGGACGACGAGGCTGGCCTCCATGTTGGCGGCCGTTCTGGCGGCCGCGCCACGTAGTCGGACTTCCTCGGCACCGGCGGGCAACTGCGTCTCCTGCTTGGATCGGTCCGCCGGGGCGGCCTGGGCCGCCGGCGCTGGGGTCTTCACCGCGGCGGCCTCGGGAGCCGGAGCCGGGGTGTCCGTGGTGGCCGCCGTGGTCGCGGGGGCCGCCTGGGGAGCCGGGGCCGCGGCCGTCTCGCCCGACGGCCCGTTCGAGGGCTCGGCCGAGGAGCCGTCCGGGGAGGCGGAGGGCGCGGCGGGTGTCGGAGGAGTGGACGCGGCGGTCGCCGCCCCCTGGGGCGCGGCTCTGCCGGCCCCCGAATCAGGGTTGTAGTCAGCGAAGAAGTTCCACCAGGCACGATCGACGGACTCGGGATCCTGGAGATACTTCTGGTACAGCTCGTCGACCAGCCATTCGTTCTGGCCAAAGGCTGCCAGCGGGTTTGTCCGCGACGACTCAGACGACACGGCGGAAATCGCCCTCTTCCGCAGATCGGCGTTGATGATGGAGAACCTGTCCAAGGTTACTCGCCTCGGCCCGGACCTGCGCCAGTCCGGTCCGCGCTTCCTCGCAGATCCTGCCGCCGGAGCCCGGAACGACCGCCCGCCGCGGGCCCGTCATCGGGCTCGTCCCCTGGTCAGGACGGTCCTGCGGGCCTGATCAGGCGGGGCCGACCAGGCGGGAGGTCACCCGTATCCCCGGGGTAACATCTTCGAGCAGCGCGACCAGCTCGTCCCCGGCGTCCCGCAGCTCCCGCAGGGACATCGGCTCCAGCCTCTCCAGCAGGAACAGAGCGTCGACGGTCTCCTCGGTGATCCGGGTGCGCACGCACTGGCGCCAGTTCCACCGGCGGCAGGTGACGCCCCGGTCGTCGCGCCAGACGACCTCGCCGGGCTCCGGGTGGTCGATCCCGGGCTCGCCCTTCTCGATCACCTCGAACGGCTCGTCGCCGCTCGCGCGCACCAGGCGGGCCGGGCCCTCGTAACGGGCCAGGTCCTCCCCGCCGACCGGCAGGCCGTGGCGGACGCTGATCGCGTTGTAGGCGTCGACCGCCCGGTTGATCTCCGGCAGGGGCATCCGCCTGATCAGGGCGTCCACCGAGGGCCTGGTCCGCTGGGGCTTCGCGCCGAACGCCCGGTAGGCCTCCCGCCACGCCTCGATCCTGGGGTCACCGCTCTCCGTGGCCTTCTCGGCGGCCTCGGCCAGCCAGGCCCGGGAGGCGTCGTCGCTGGGCCCGTTGCGCAGGCCCCGCACCTCGAACGTCAGCACCGCGAAGTCCGGCCTGAGCGCGCCGACGGCGGGGTCCACCACGATGTCCTCGATCACGGGCCCCAGTGTAGGACGCCCGGCCGGGCGTCCGGAGACGACCCGGCCCGGCTCGTGGACGTACCGAGCCGGGCCGGATCGATCACCCGCGTCGGGCGGCGGGGATCACTTGCACGGGACGCCGTTGAGCAGGAGGCGTTCGGGCTTGGGGTTGGGGCCGGGCGCCTCGGCGCCGATGAAGCCGAAGGAGACCGACCCTCCCGGCTTGATCACCTTGTTCCAGCCGAGGTTGCGGGCGGTCACGGTGGCGCCCTCCTGGACGAGGTCGGCGTTCCAGTGCCGCCGCACGGTCTGGCCGCCCAGGAAGGACCAGCTCAGGCTCCAGCCGTCGATGGCCTTGGGGCCGGTGTTGGTGACGGTGACCTGGGTGTTGAACCCCTCGGGCCACTGGCCGTGCCCGGTGTAGGTGACCTTGCACGTCCCCGGCGGGACGGCCAGGGACGGGGTGGCCAGGTAGGAGCCGATCCAGGCGAGCGGGGCGTTCCAGTTGATCGTCAGCTCGTTGGTGGCCCAGGACTCGATGTCGTCGATGTAGCAGAACTGGGGCTTGCAGCCCTTGAGCTTGGCCTGGGCGACCGGGTCCTGGATGGCGGAGTTGGGGCCGCCGGCCAGGGTGCCGCGCGGCGGGTTGGGCAGGGACGGGTCGAGCTGGTGGGCGTACCAGCGGCTGTGCTGGTTCTTGGAGGCGACCTCGCCGTAGCCGGTCACGTACGACTGGTTGAGGGCGTTGCGGCCGAAGATGTAGTCCAGGCCCTCCAGCACGCCCTCGTGGTACTTGGCCTCACCGCTGATGTCGTGGGCGACGGCCATGACCACCATGTTGTTCAGCACCAGATGGCTGGAGCCCCAGTCGTAGTCGCCGGGGTTGTACGGGACGCCGTACGGGTGGGCCTTCTGGACGGCGAGGTAGCGGTCGGCGCCCTCCAGCACCGACTGGCGCACCCGGGCCCGGTCCGGCAGCGCGTTGGGCACGGTCGCCAGCTGCAGGCGGCCGAGCTGGGCGGTGTGGCCCCAGTCGAAGCCGCGCTCGCGCCAGATGTCACCGGTGTGGTGCGGCGAGGCGAGCACGTGGTCGGCGAACTCCTTGCCCGCGGTGGCCAGGTAGAGCTCGGCCGCGGCCCAGTAGAACTCGTCGGTCACGTCGGTGTCGTCGTAGGCGCCGCCGCCCGTCGCGTCGGCCGGGTCGGCGTAGCGGGCCGGGTCGGCCTTGGCCGCGGCCCACGCCTTCTTGGCCGCGGCGAGGTTGCGCGCGGCGAACGCGGCGTCGTACGGGGCGAAGACCCGGGCGGCCTGGGCGGCGGTGGCGGCCAGGTTGAGGGTGGCCGCGGTGGAGACCGCGTGCAGCTCGCGTGGCTGCGGGTCCAGGTGGGGCAGGAGCGGCAGGCCGGTCCAGTTGGCGTCGTGGATCTTGTGGTGGGCCATGCCGGCGTGCGGGCGGCCGTCGGGGACCTGCATGCTCAGCAGGAACTCCTGCTCCCAGCGGGCCTCGTCGAGGATGTCGGGCACCCCGTTGCCGCTCTCGGGGATGTTCAGGTCGCCGTCGCCGTGCAGGCGGTCGGCCTTGGTGCGCTCGAAGGTGGACATCAGCTGGTGGACCGAGATGCCGCCGTTGACGACGTACTTGCCGTGGTCGCCCGCGTCGTACCAGCCGCCCTTGACGTTCAGCGTGTAGTCGCAGACGCCCGGCTTGCAGGGCACCTCGATGTCACCGCGGTTGGGGGCGACGCCGACGTGCCCGGCGGGCCTGCCGTAGCCGGGGCGCAGCGCGTCGAGGATCTCGATGCCGCTGCGCTGGGTGTAGTAGAACTTCAGCGCGTCGGTGCCGAGTTCGGAGTAGACGTCCGCGCCGATGTCGAACGGGCGGCTGGTCTCGCCGTCGGCCGAGAGCGTGTACCCGGTGAGGGACGCCTTCACCTGGCTGAAGTCGATCGAGTGGACGTTCTGGCCGGAGCTGGCGTCGACGCCGCGCGGGACGGTCTCGCCCTCGGCGACGACCTCGCCGTCGCGCTTCAGCGTCCAGCTCACCGGCTCGGTCTTCTCGGTGACCAGGGTGGCCCGCTTGGGCCCGGCCGGCAGGTAGCCGACCATGTTCACCCGGACGCGAGGCCCGGTGTCGGGCTCGTAGACCTCGGGTTCGGCCCCTCCCTTGAGGGAGACGTCGTCCACGCAGAACCTCCACGGGGTGGCGCTGCCCCCGAGCTGGAACGCCACCTGCGCGCCTGGCAGGTCCACGGGCGAGGTGAAGGTGAAGCGGTGGTCGGCGGCGGTCGCGCCCAGCTCGGGGGTGGCCGACAGGTACTGGGTGTAGGGGTCGACCGGGAGCTGGACCAGCGCCTTGACCGTCCTGGGCCCGCCCTGCGGCGCGGCGCCCGAGAAGGAGAACGCGTAGGTCTCGTCCTTGACCAGGGGGATGTCGTCCTGGCCGATGATGACGTCCCACGGGTTGGCGGTACCGCCGGGGACGTCGGCGCAGAGCCGTCCGTCCTCGACCTCCAGCGTGGTGTTGGGGGTGCCCCACCAGGGGGCGGTGCCGCTCTCGAAGGTGCCGTTGACGATCTGTTCGGGACCGTCGTCGGCGATGGCGGGCAGGGGGGTCAGGGTCACCATGGCGGCGGCCGTGGCGAGGGCGAGCCAGACGGACGGCCTGGTGGCGCGGTGTCGCGGCGAGGCGGTCCGGGGCGAGGGCGTTCGGGTCACGGGCGGTCCTTCGGACGGGGGTTTCTCCCGGCGTGGGAGCCCGGTCGTGGGAGCGCCGGATGGGGGCCGCGGCCCCGGACCGAGGTCCGGAACCGAAGTGGGAGCGCTCCCACTACCGAGACGTGCCGATGTTTCCAGCGCGTTTCGCCCACCGTCAATGGACACCCCTCCCGGCCCGGCCGCTGACCGGGCGAATGCCCGATATATCCGATGAAACTTTCACCGTCGGGAGGCGGCGCCCGTGACGGCCGTCAGGGAGCGGTCCAGTCGATCTCCGGGCCGCGCGGGACGATCCCGCTGGGGTTGATGTTCGTCTGGGTCACGAAGTAGTGCCGCTTGATCTGGTCGAGGTCGGTCGTGCCGCCGAAGGCCGGCAGGGCGTACAGCCTCCGGGCGTAGGCCCACAGGGCCGGATGGTCCGTCAGCCGCCGCAGCGAGCACTTGAAATGCGTGTTGTAGACGGCGTCGAACCTGGCGAGCGTGGGGTAGAGCCGCACGTCGCTCTCGGTGAGCGCGTCCCCGTGCAGGAAACGCCGGGCCGACAGTCGCTCCTCCAGCAGGGCCAGGGTGGCGAACACCTCGGTGACCGCCTCGTCGTAGGCGGCCTGCGAGCGGGCGAACCCGGCCCGGTAGACGCCGTTGTTGAGGCCGCGGAAGATCACCTCGTTCAGCGCGTCGATCTCCTCGCGCAGCTCCCGCGGGTACAGGTCGGGGGCGCCCTCGGCGTGCCAGGGCGCGAAGGCGGTCTCCAGGGTCAGGGTGAGCTGCGGGTAGTCGTTGGTGACCAGCCGCCCGGCGACGGTGTCCCAGACGCACGGCACCGTGTACCTGCCCTCGTAGCCGGGGTCGGTGGCCAGGTAGAGCTCGGAGAGGTACTCCACCCCGGTCACCGGGTCCCCGCCGGGCATCCGCCAGCCCTTCTCGTCCCTGATCGGATCGACGATCGTGACCCCGATCACCTCCTGAAGGCCCAGCAGCTCGCGGACGATCAGCGAGCGGTGCGCCCACGGGCAGGCGTAGGAGGCGTAGATCTGGTAACGGCCGGGCTCCGGCGGGTGCTCGCCGCCCTCCTCGATCCGCGTCGTGAACCTGTTCGGCTGCCTGACGAAGCGGCCGCTCTCGGAGGTCTCCTTCTCCAGCTTCATGCTCCGACGGTACGGGACGCGGACGGGGCGCGGACGGGACGTGGCGGCCCCGCGCGGACGGGGACGTGGCGGACGGAGAGGAACGGAGGCAGGGCATGGGTGTCGCGCGGAAGAGATGACTGCATTAATGGGTTGCTACAGGTGTCCTTTGTTCCTCGGAGGGGGAAAAGTGACCAAGTGGAGCATCCAGGTGATGACCGGCGAGTCCCCGAGCGAGGCGTCATGACGGAAACCCTGTCCGGCCAGGCGGTCGACGCCGAGCGCTTCCGGCAGACGCTCGCCCTCCACGCCGCCGGAGTCGTCGTGGTGACCGCGCAGGTCGACGGCGTGCCGATCGGCCTGACCGCCACCTCGTTCTCGTCGGTCAGCCTCGCCCCCCCGCTGGTCTCCTTCTACGTGGACCAGTCGTCCACGACGTGGCCCCGGCTGCGGCAGGCCGGCCACTTCGCGGTGAACGTGCTGGCCAGCGACCAGGCCGAGGTGGCCTCGCGCTTCGCCAGGAGGGGGGTGGACCGTTTCGCGGCTCCCATCTCCTGGACCCCCGGCTCGCACGGCGTCCCGCTGCTCGGCGGGGTCTCGGCGCACCTGGTCTGCTCCCCGCACTCCACGGTGGACATCGGTGACCACGTGCTGGTCGTCGGCCTGGTCACCGAGACGGGGGTCGAGCCCGGCGGGCGTCCGCTGCTGTATCACCAGGGCCGTTTCGGGCGCTTCATCCCGCACCCCTGACCGCGCCGCCACCGGGAGGCGGCCGGATGCCCGGAGGTCTTCTGCGATCCGCGTCCGGCCCGCGCCGGGCCGCGCGGGACGTTCGGGGGAGACCTGCGCCGAAGGACGCCTCGGAGGGGGCCGAGAGGGTCCTCAGGCGAGGCGTACGGTGCCCCGGCCGGTGGCCAGGGGAAGATCCAGCGCGGTGCGGATGCCCGGCGGGGCCGCGCACAGGGCCGCCACGGAGTTCACCGCGTGGGCGGCGGCCCCGGCCAGGCCGTGGGAGATCTCGTCGACGCTCAGCATCAGCTGGGGCACGCCCTCGATGTGGACGCTGAAGCCGGGACCGGCCCAGCGGTCCACCCGGGTGGCGTCGGCCTTGTAGACGCACTCGACGGTCATGAAGGGACGGCCGCGGACCAGCCCGCTGAACATCCAGCGGGACGCGCACACCGTGCCCCGCCGGACCAGGCCCGCGTCGATCTCGAACTCCTCGGTGGCGAGCTCGAACTCGTCGCTCTCCTCGACCTCGTCGAGCTCCACCCCGAGGTTGTCGGCCACGAACTGGACGCTCTCGGCGAACAGCGAGCGCTGGAAGGCGCGGAACGGCCGTACGGCGGCGGCGTAGTCCTTGGCCGAGCGGGTGAAGCCGAACAGGTCCACCACGATCTGCCGCGAGGGGTGCCCCCGGAAGTCCGAGGACTCCCGGACGTAGATGTGGTCGACCCGGCTGGACAGGCCGGTCAGCGTGAGCGGCAGCACGTCGCTCATGAAACCGGGGTTGACCCCGGTGCCGTGCAGCGACGACCCTCCCGCCCGGCAGGCGGCCTCCAGGCGTTCCACCACCCCGGGGCCGTAGCACTTGGGGTAGACGAAGCCGGTGGTGGTGATGACGTTCTTGCCGGCGGCGAGCAGCGCGCAGATGGTCTCGACGTCGCTGGGATGATCCCCTCCGAAGTAGAAGGCCGGCAGCGGCATGTGCAGCACGCAGTCGGCCTCCGTCGCCAGGATCTCCTCGACGTCGTCGGTGCAGATGACACCGGCCTCGGGGAGCCCGACCAGGGTTCCCGCGTCCTGTCCCACCTTGTCCGGGTCGTAGACCAGCACCCCGGCCAGCTCGAACTCGGGCCGGGTGATCAGGCTGCGCAGGGAGTATCTGCCGACGGCGCCCGTGGCCCACTGGACCACGCGCAGGGGCGGCGATAAGGACATATGGGGCCTCCAGCCCGAATGAGTGGGCGGGGCCCTACTGGAAGGAGTTGAGGGGTGTCGTCGTTGACCCTCGCCCGTGTGGGGCAAAAACTTTAGCAGAAATTAACACGCTTGCTCACTAAGAGCAATTATCCCATTCGTTTTCGGTTACCGGTACGGCCGGAGTGCGACCGTCCGATTTGGGTGCCCGCACAGTCGCGCGGCCGCCCGGAGCCGTCCGGGCGGCACCCCGGCCGCGGTGTCCCGGGGGCGCGGACGTGATCGTTCCCGATGGTGGCGGGCAGGTGTCGCGTCCGATGGCATCGCGGGGGCCGGGAGGTTATTGTTCGGATGACTAGAATTATGTTCTCGTGGGAGGAACGCGGATGTCAGAGCTGCGATTCGACGGCAAGGTCGCGATCATCACCGGGGCCGGTCACGGTCTCGGCCGCTCGCACGCGCTGTCGCTCGCCGGGCGCGGCGCCAAGGTGGTCGTCAACGACCTGGGCGGGGCGCTGGACGGTACCGGGGCCTCCGCGGGGCCGGCCGCCGACGTGGTCGAGCTGATCAGGAAGAACGGCGGGGAGGCCGCCGTCAGCACCGACGACGTGGCGACCCCCGAGGGCGCCGCGGCGATCGTCCGGACCGCGATCGACGCCTTCGGGCGGCTGGACATCGTCGTCAACAACGCCGGCATCCTGCGGGACAGGTCCTTCGGGAAGATGAGCGTCGAGGAGTTCGACCAGGTCATCGCCGTCCACGTCCGCGGCTCGTTCCTGGTGAGCCGGGCGGCGTTCCCCCACCTCAAGGAACAGGGGTACGGCCGGATCGTCAACACCTCCTCGCCCGCGGGCCTGTTCGGCAACTTCGGCCAGGCCAACTACTCCACCGCCAAGATGGGGCTGGTCGGTCTCACCAAGACGCTCGGCATCGAGGGTGCCAGGGCCGGGATCAAGGCCAACGCGATCGCGCCGATCGCCTGGACGCGGATGACCCAGGAGATCCTGCCGGCCGAGTTCGAGGCGACGTTCACCGCGGAGCGGGTCAGCGCCCTGGTGACCTTCCTGGCCCACGAGGCCTGCGAGACCAGCGGTGAGGTCTTCAGCGTCGGCGGCGGCCGGATCGCCCGGGTGTTCGTGGCCGAGGGGCCGGGCTGGCGCAAGGAGGACCACACGGTCGAGGACATCCGGGACAACTGGGACGCGATCCTCGCCGAGCAGCCGTACCTCACCCCGACCACCCTCGGCGAGCAGGCGACCGCCTCCATGAAGGCGATGCTCTGAGCGTGCTCTGAGTCTGTCCTGAACGGATTCCGGACGGGCCCCGCGTCGTCCGGGGCCATCACGGGGCCCGTCACGGGTCCCGTCCGGCGCCGCCGCCCCCGCGGCGCGTCCGATCGTCGCGAGCACCCGGTGAAGGCGCGTGACGGCGTGGAGGCCGGGGCCCGCGGGGCGCCCCTCGGCGAGCGCCCGGGCCGTCTCCCGGTGGAGCGCCGCCGCGTCGTCCACCGGTCCGGCCGCAGGGTCGAAGGGGACGGTCCGGTCCTCGCCGCCGCACCGGACGTCCCGGCCGGTCCGGTGATGGACGTGCCGGGATCGGGCCGCGTGACGGTGAGCGTGTCCCCGGAGCCCACGAGCTTCACGTAGAACCCGTCCGGGCCCCCGCCGGCGCCGTGCACCGCGGCCGGGACGGCCCTGCGCGCCCGGCCCGCCGACGGGTGAGCCCCTGCGGCCCTGCCGAACGGCCCCGCCGGGCCGACTGCGACGTGCGGCAGGGCGGCCTGCGCGGTGGCGACGGGCTCCACGCCCCGGACGGCCCATGTCATCGCGCGTCCGGTGCCCCCTCGGCGCGAGGGTGACCCCCTGACGTCCGGGATCGGATGCCGCGCGCCAGACTTTTGCTGATTTCTGCAAAAGTCTACGAACTGTTAGATGAAAGCCCTTCACAAACCAGGACGTAGAGGGTTAGCTTCTGCACATCCCATGGTGGAGGGGAGGGCGTCGGCGTCGGTGTCGGCGGTGTGGCCCGCACGGGCCCGGCTCCCCCGGCGACCACGTCTTCTCCGGCCCCACGAGGAACCAGCGAGGCTCCATGTCCGAAGCCACCCCCCTGCTCGTCATGCGAGGGATCGTCAAGCAGTTCCCCGGTGTGCGCGCCCTGGACGGCGTCGACCTGGAGGTGCTGCCCGGCGAGGTGCACTGCCTGCTCGGCCAGAACGGCGCGGGCAAGTCCACGCTGATCAAGACTCTGGCCGGGGCGCACCAGCCCGACGAGGGCACGATCACCTTCGGTGGCGAGGAGGTGCGGCTGTCCAGCCCGATCGCGGCGATCCGGCTGGGAATCTCCACGATCTACCAGGAACTCGACCTGGTCGACGGACTGAGCGTGGCCGAGAACGTCTTCCTCGGCCACGAGCCGGCCCGGCTGGGCTTCGTGGGCCGCGGGGCCGCGGCCCGGGCGACCCGGGAGGTGCTGGCCCGGCTCGGGCACGGCGAGATCCGCCCCTCGACCGAGGTCGGGCGGCTCTCACCGGCCGCCAAGCAGGTGGTGAGCATGGCGCGGGCGCTCTCGCACGACACCCGCCTGATCGTCATGGACGAGCCGTCGGCGGCCCTGGCCCACGACGAGGTGGGCAACCTGTTCCGGATCATCCGGGAGCTGACCGCGCAGGGCGTGGCGGTGGTCTACATCTCGCACCGGCTGGAGGAGATCCGCGAGATCGGCGACCGGGTCACCGTCCTCAAGGACGGCCGCACGGTCGCGGTGGGCCTGCCGGCCAAGGACACCCCGACCTCCCAGATCATCTCGCTGATGACCGGCCGCACCGTGGAGTACCTCTTCCCCGACCGGCCCGAGGCCGGTGCGCGGCAGGACCGCGCCGAGGTGCTGCGCGTGGAGAACCTGAGCGTCCCCGGCAGGGTCGAGGACGTGTCGTTCTCGGTACGGGCCGGGGAGATCGTGGGACTGGCCGGGCTGGTCGGCTCGGGCCGTTCGGAGATCATCGAGGCCGTCTACGGGGCCCGGAAGTTCTCCGGCCGGGTGACGCTGGAAGGCCGCCCGGTGGGCCGCGGCGGCACCGGGAACGCGGTCCGGATGGGCATGGGGCTGGCGCCGGAGGAGCGCAAGGCCCAGGCGCTGCTGCTGGACCAGAGCGTCTCGCGCAACATCAGCCTGGCGAGCCTGGGCCGCTACTCGCGGCTGGGCTGGATGGACCGGCGCCGCGAGGCGGCCGACGCGCGGGCCATGGTGGAGGCGCTGGACATCCGGCCGTCCGACCCCGAACGGCCGGTCAAGACGCTCTCGGGCGGCAACCAGCAGAAGGCGGTGCTGGCGCGCTGGCTGCTCAACGAGCGCCGGCTGCTGCTGCTGGACGAGCCCACGCGCGGGGTGGACGTGGGAGCACGGGCGGAGTTGTACGCGCTGGTACGGCGGCTGGCCGACGACGGGATCGGCGTCCTGCTGGTCTCCAGCGAGGTTCCCGAGGTGCTGGGCCTGGCCGACCGGGTGCTGGTGATCAGGGAAGGCCGGATCGTCCGCGAGGCCGCCGCCGGAGAGCTGGACGAGCACGCCGTCCTCGACATGATCATGGAAGGAAGTCCGGTATGAGCGAGTCCCGGCCGCCGTCGGTGGACGAGAAGGTACGGGCGACGGGGCAGGGCCGCGCGCCCGCGGCCCCGCCGAGCCTGCTCACCCGCCTGGGAGACGTCCCCCACCTGGGGCTGGTGGTCGCGCTGGTGCTGCTGGCGATCGTGGGCCTGATGACGGTGCCCGACACCTTCGCCACCACCTCCAACATGGTGAGCATCCTGTCGCTGGCGGGCACCATCGGGGTGATCACGGTCGGCATGACCTTCGTCATCATCGGCGGCGGCATCGACCTGTCGGTGGGCGCGCTGATGGCGCTGGCGTCGGTCTGGGCCACCACGCTGGCCACCCAGGCGTACGGGCCGTTCGTGATGATCGTGTGCGCGGTGCTGGTCGGCACGGGCGCGGGCCTGGTCAACGGCCTGCTGATCGCCTACGGGCGGATGGTGCCGTTCATCGCGACGCTGGCGATGCTGGTCGCCGCCCGAGGACTGGCCCAGCGGATGTCGAACCGCCGCACCCAGCTCGTGCAGCAGGGCAACGAGGCGATCGTGGGACTGTCGACCACCCGGGTGCTGGGCATCCCGCTGCTGGTCTACATCTTCGCCGTCGTCGTGGTGCTGGGCTGGGTGCTGCTCAACCGCACCACGTTCGGGCGCCGTACCTACGCCGTCGGCGGCAACCCCGAGGCGGCCCGGCTGGCCGGCATCGACGTGCGCCGGCACACCGTGGCGCTGTACGCGCTGTCGGGCCTGTGCTGCGGCATCGCGGCCGTGCTGATCATGGCCAGGACCACCACCGGCTCCTCCACCCACGGCGACCTGTACGAGCTGGACGCGATCGCCGCGGTCATCATCGGCGGCACGCTGCTCACCGGCGGCCGGGGGTCGATCATCGGGTCGATCCTGGGCCTGCTGATCTTCACCGTGATCACGAACCTGTTCATCCTCAACGGCCTCAACACCAGCGACCAGCTGGTGGCCAAGGGCCTGATCATCGTGGTGGCCGTGCTGCTCCAGCGGCGCAGCCTCCGAACCGCGACCTAGCCTCTCCCGCCAGGTCACGTCCCCTCGATCTTTCACGATCTTCCCCCGGGTCCGTTCCCGGGACTCAATTCCGAAAAAGGAGCACGGTCATGGCAGAGAACGTCGCGCGCAGGGGTTTCCTGCTCGGCGGGGCGGTCATCGGCGCTGGCGCGCTGGTCACCGGGTGCACGAGCAACGAGCCCGCGGCACCGGCCGCGGCGAGCTCGGCGGCAGCCCCGGCACCGGCTCCGACCGGCGGCAACGACGCACCCGGCGAGAAGGTCGTCATCGGCTTCTCGGCCCCCGCGGCCGACCACGGATGGATCGCCGCGATCGCCAAGAACGCCGAGGCCGCGGCCAAGGAGTACTCGGACGTGGAGTTCAAGCCGGTCGAGCCGACCAACGACATCAACGCGCAGATCTCGGCGGTGGAGTCGCTGATCCAGGCCAAGGTCGGCGCGCTGGTGATCCTGCCCAACGACGGCCAGCAGCTCAACCAGATCGCCCGCCAGGCCTCGGACGCGGGCATCCCCGTGATCAACCTGGACCGGGTCTTCCCCGACAAGCTGTCGTACCGCACCTGGATCGGCGGCGACAACTACGGCATGGGCGTCGCGGCCGGGCACTACATCGGCAAGACGCTCAAGGACAAGGGCGTGGCCGACCCGGTGATCCTGGAGATCCAGGGCATCGCCACGCTGCCGCTGACCCAGGACCGCAGCAAGGGCTTCGAGGACGCGCTCAAGACCTACGGGTTCAGCGTGACCGCCAAGCAGGACGCGCAGTTCACCGTGGAGTCGGGCACCAAGGTCGCGGCCAACCTGATGCAGGCGCACAAGAAGATCGACGCGATCTGGAACCACGACGACGACCAGGGCATCGGCGTGCTGGCGGCCATCAAGGAGGCCGGCCGGAGCGAGTTCTTCATGGTCGGCGGCGCCGGCTCGGCCAACGCGATGCGCGACATCAAGGCCGACAACGGCGTGCTGAAGGCCACGGTCACCTACAGCCCGACGATGGCCTCCTCGGCGATCAAGCTGGCCCGCCTGGTCGCGCAGGGCAAGGGCATGAGCGACCTGATGGAGAAGCAGGTGCCGCAGTCGATCACCCTGGCCTCGGAGACGATCACCAAGGAGAACGTGGACGCCTACCTGCCGCTGGGATTCGAGTCCTGATGAGCCGTCCGGACGAGGAGAGGCCGACGCTGGGGATCGGCATGGTCGGGTACGCGTTCATGGGCCGGGTGCACTCCCAGGCCTGGCGCAGCGTCTCGGCCTTCTTCGACCTGCCGGTCCGGCCGGTGATGGCCGCGCTGTGCGGCCGCTCGCCCGAGGGCGCCGCACGGGCGGCCGAGCAGATGGGCTGGGCGGCCGTGGAGACCGACTGGCGGGCGCTGATCGCCCGCGACGACGTCGACGTGGTCGACATCTGCACCCCCGGCGACTCCCACGCGGAGATCGCGATCGCCGCCCTGCGGGCCGGCAAGCACGTGCTCTGCGAGAAGCCGCTGGCCAACACGGTCGCCGAGGCCGAGGCCATGGCCGAGGCCGCGAGGGAGGCGGCGTCGCGCGGGGTGTACGCCATGGTGGCCTTCAACTACCGGCGGGTGCCGGCGATCGCGCAGGCGGCCCGCTGGGTCGCCGAGGGCCGGCTGGGGGACATCCGCCACGTGCGGGCCCAGTACCTGCAGGACTGGATCGTCGACCCGGAGTTCCCGCTGGTGTGGCGGCTGCGCAAGGAGCTGGCCGGCTCCGGGGCGCTGGGCGACATCGGCGCGCACATCATCGACACCGCCCAGTTCATCACCGGCCAGCACCTCACCGAGGTCTCCGCGCTGACCGAGACGTTCGTCAAGGAGCGTCCCCTGGCCGAGAGCTCGGCCGGGCTGTCGGCCGAGGCCGGCCGGGACGGTGACGGAGCCGGAGGCGGCGAGGGCGGTGAAGGTGGGGCCGGGCCGACGGGTACGGTGGACGTGGACGACGCGGCACTGTTCATCGGCCGGCTCAGCGGTGGCGGCCTGGCCTCCTTCGAGGCCACCCGCTTCGCCACCGGGCGCAAGAACGCGCTGCGCATCGAGATCAACGGCTCGGCCGGCAGCCTGGCCTTCGACTTCGAGGCGATGAACGAGCTGTGGTTCCACGACCACGCCCTGCCCGCCGAGGAGGGGGGGTTCCGCCGGATCCTCGTCACCGAGGCCGGCCACCCCTACGCGGGGGCGTGGTGGCCACCGGGACACGGTCTCGGGTACGAGCACACCTTCACCCACGAGGTGAAGGACTTCGTCGAGGCCCTCGGCGCCGGTACCGCCCCCGCCCCGTCGTTCGACGACGGGCTGCGCGTCCAGCGCGTGCTGGCCGCGGTCGAACGCAGCGCCGCGGAGCAGTCCCGGCTCACACCCGTGGAGGAGACATGAGCAGGCCGATCACGTTGTTCACCGGCCAGTGGGCCGACCTGCCGTTCGAGGAGGTCTGCCGGCTGGCCTCCGGGTGGGGCTACGACGGCCTGGAGATCGCCTGCTGGGGCGACCACTTCGAGGTCGACAAGGCGGTCTCCGAGGACGGCTACGTCGAGCGCAGGCTGGAGATCCTGGCCGAGCACAACCTCAAGGTCTGGACCATCTCCAACCACCTGCTCGGCCAGGCCGTCTGCGACAGCCCCATCGACGAGCGGCACAGGGGCATCCTGCCCGCCCGCATCTGGGGCGACGGCGAGCCCGAAGGCGTACGGCGGCGTGCCGCCGAGGAGATGAAGGACACCGCCCGCGCCGCGGCGAAGCTGGGCGTCGACACCGTGGTCGGCTTCACCGGCTCGTCCATCTGGCACACCGTGGCGATGTTCCCGCCGGTCCCGGCGTCGATGATCGAGGCGGGCTACGCCGACTTCGCCGACCGGTGGAACCCGATCCTGGACGTCTTCGACGAGGTCGGGGTGCGCTTCGCCCACGAGGTGCACCCGAGCGAGATCGCCTACGACTACCACACCACCGTGCGGACCCTGGAGGCCATCGGCCACCGGCCCGCGTTCGGGCTGAACTGGGACCCCTCGCACATGGTCTGGCAGGAGATCGACCCGGTCGGTTTCATCCTGGACTTCGCCGACCGGATCTACCACGTCGACTGCAAGGACGCCAAGGTCCGCACCGGCGACGGCCGGCGCGGACGGCTCTCCTCCCACCTGGCCTGGGCCGACCTGCGCCGGGGCTGGGACTTCGTCTCCACCGGCCGCGGGGACGTGCCCTGGGAGGACTGCTTCCGCGCGCTGAACGCGATCGGCTACAGCGGGCCGATCTCGATCGAGTGGGAGGACGCGGGCATGGACCGCCTGGACGGCGCGCCCGACGCGCTGGCCACCATCCGCCGCCTCAACGCGATCACCCCGCCCACCGCCGCCTTCGACGCGGCCTTCTCCACCGAGTGAGCCGTACGGGGTGATCTCCGCCGGGTGATCTCTCACAGGTCCGGGGCCGGTCCGTCCCGTCACGGGACGGACCGGCCCCGGGCGTCCCCCGGGGCCGGCGGGAGCCTCAGTCCAGGACGACGACCTGGCGCAGCACCTCGCCGCCGCGCAGCGCCGCCACCGCGTCGTTGAGGTCGGCCAGCGCGATCCGGGAGCTGATCATGCTCTCCAGGTCGAGCTTGCCCGCCTTGTAGAGGCCGGCGAAGAACGGGAAGTCACGCCGGACGTCCGAGCCGCCGTACATCGAGCTGCGCAGCGTCTTGCCCTCGAAGAGCAGGTTGAAGGCGCTCAGCGAGACCATGTCGTCCATCGCGCCCGCGCCCACCACGATCACCTCGCCGCCGCGCCGGGCCGCCTGCCAGGCCGTCATGATGGTGGCGGACTTGCCGACGGCCTCGAAGGCGTAGTCGAACCCGGTGCCGCCGGTGAGCGTGCCGATCGCGTCGTTCAGCTCGCCGGGGGTGACGGCGTGGGTGGCGCCGACCTTCTTGGCCAGGGCGTGCTTGGACTCCAGCGGGTCGATCGCCAGGATCGTGCTCGCGCCGGAGATGCGGGCCCCCTGGATCACCGACAGGCCGATGCCGCCGGCGCCGACCACGACGACGGTCGAGCCGGGCCGTACCTTGGCCGTGTTGAGCGCCGCGCCGACACCGGTGGTCACGCCGCAGCCGATCAGGGCCGCCACCTCGAAGGGCACCTCGGGGTCGACCCGGATCGCGCCCTGCCAGGGCACGATGACCTCCTCCGACCAGGTGCCGCATCCGGCCATGCCGAACGCCGGGGTGTCGCCGTCGTAGCGGAAGCGGGCGTTGACGAAGCTGTCCATGACGTACGTCGTGCACAGGAACGGCTGGTTGACCAGGCAGTTCGCGCAGCTTCCGCACGTCGGGACCCAGTTGATGATGACGTGGTCGCCGGGCTGTACCGAGGTCACGTAGTCGCCGACCTCGACCACCTCGCCCGCTCCCTCGTGGCCGGGGATCACCGGCAGCGGCATCGGCAGCACACCGTTGATCACCGACAGGTCGGAGTGACAGACCCCGGTGGCCCTGATCCTGACGCGAACGTCCGTCGGGCCCACCGGGGCGAGGGTGAAGTCGTCGCGGATGTCGAGCATGTCGTCGCCGACGGCATGCAGAAGCGCACCACGCATGGGGTCCTCCTAGTTCTCCTCGAGGGAGAGGGCGGCTTTGGGACAGGACCGCACGGCGTGCCGGACGCGGTCCATCATCTCCGGCGGTGGCTCGGGCAGCAGCAGGTGCAGCTGATCGTCGTCGTCGAGTTCGAAGACCTCCGGAGCGAGTCCCGTGCAGATCGCATTGGCCTCGCACACCAGATAGTCGACTTTGATCTTCATATGGGCCTCCTCAGTCGGCGCCGGCGAGCTTACGGTGATCCCATGAGATCACTCGAGTGGGCTCTACCACGAAGGCGACCCTTTTGCGGCCGGTGTAGGCCACGTACTCGGTGAGCAGTTCCTCCGCGTCGGGCACCCCGGCCATCCGTCCGGCCACCGTCATGCCGACGCCGAGGACCCCCTCGCTGTCGTCGATCCTGCGCGCCACCCCGTAGACCAGGACGCCGCGAAGGTCGGAGTACTCCTCTCCGGCCTCGATCAGGCAGCTCACCCGCGCGTCGCGTTCGATGTTGCGCGTCTTCTGGGCCTTGCCGTAGGTCCAGAACGAGATCCTGCCCTCGGTCAGCCCGTAGAACATGGTCACCAGATGCGGTGTGCCGTCCGGGTTGATGGTTCCGAGCTGCAGTTTTCGTGACTCGTCGAGGAGGGTGGCCACCTCGTCGTCGGACATCGTGATGCGGGCGCGCTGGTTCACGGTGCAAAGTAGAACACGTTCCATAGGGTCGGGCAAGGGCCGTATGGAATATTATTCGGTGTCCAATAGTCTGCTGTGATGAGCATCGCCACCATGCCCGCCGACCTGCTGTACGCCGCCCAGCGCGCCAAGGGTTTCATGCCCCACGCCGAGGGGCTCGCGCTGTTCGAGACCGCCGCCGAGTACGGATCGCGCGGCCCGGTCTGCGAGATCGGCAGCTACTGCGGGAAGTCCGCCGTCTACCTCGGCGCGGGCGCGCGGCAGGCCGGTTCCGTGGTCTTCACCGTGGACCACCACCGTGGTTCCGAGGAGATCCAGCCCGGCTGGGCCCACCACGACCCCACGCTGATGGACCCCCGCTTCGGCAAGATGGACTCGCTGCCCACCTTCCGCGCCACCATCGCCGCCGCCGGCCTGGAGGAGGAGGTGATCGCGATCGTCGGCAGGTCCGGGCTCGTCGCCCGGTTCTGGAACACCCCGCTGGCGATGCTCTTCATCGACGGGGGCCACTCCGAGGAGCCGGTGACCGAGGACTACGAGGGATGGGCCCCGCACGTCATGCAGGGGGGAGCCCTGGTCTTCCACGACATCTACCCCGACCCGGCCACGGGCGGTCAGGCGCCGTACCGGGTGTACCGGCGGGTGCTCGACTCGGGCGCGTTCAGGGAGGTCCGCCAGGAGGGTTCGCTGCGGGTGCTGGAGCGGGTCGGCCCGGGGATCGGCTGACCCCCCGGCCGGGGACGTCCGCGTCCGGCGTCCCGGCGGACGGCCGGGAGAGGGACGGGACGAAGCGCGGGGAGGGGAGGAGACGGGCCGGCAGGAGCGGTCCCAGCTCCCGCCCCGCGCAGACGGCCACCAGGGCGAGGAACGGCCCGAAGACGACGTGCCACTGCACCAGCAGCCCGTAGACCGCCGCCGCGGCCAGGCCGAACCCGGCCTGCTCGCGGGGCCGTGCCGGGGAGGTGACCGGGTCGGCGATCACGTAACCGGCGTAGAGCGCGAAGGCCGTCCCGGTCATCGGAAGCAGGGCGGCGACCGTCGAGACGTCGGTGAGCCACCCCCTGACGAGCGCCTGGGCGGCGAACCCGGCCACCCATCCCAGGAGCAGCGGCAGCCTGCGGGCGAGCCAGGCGTGCACCACGCCCGCGGCCAGCACGGCCGACGGCACGATCAGGTCGAACGGCCCCGACACCCAGGCGGTGAACTGGTGGGACGGGGCCAGGGAGACCTGGGGCAGCAGCAGGAGCGCGGCGGCGACCCCGGTGGCCACCGGGTTCAGGAACGGCCGGCGCGGCAGGTACCCGCTGCCGACGCCGACCAGGACGGCCAGCACGACCGGCATGGGGCTCCCGCCGCCGTACAGCAGCATGGCGCAGAGCAGGCCGCAGACGTAGGAGGGCAGGAGGAGGTCGAGGACGCGGGCCCCGGGGACCCCGAGGTAGCGCACCGGGCGCCGCCACGCCCACGCCTCCACGGTCTCCAGCACGAGCGCGGCGACGACCCCGGTCAGCGCCCCGGCGACCGGTGCCGACCAGGGCTGCTCGAAGCCGAGCACGGTGTGCCCGAGCACGGTGAGCAGGGTGAGGGACGCAGCCGCCCACCGCGACGCCCGGCCCCGCCGCCGACCGCCACGCCCGTCGCGCCCGTCGCGCCCGGCGGTCGTGGTGGCCGTGGCGGTCCCGGTGGCCCCGGGACGGTTCCGGTACGTCCCGGCGGGCTCCGGGGTGGCGCGGCCGGTTCTCATGGCCGGACCTCGACGGCGCGTCCGTCCGCCAGCAGGACCCGGTGCCAGCCCGGTTCGAGGGAGATCGACGCGGTACGGGCCGTACCGCAGGCGTCCCTCCAGGAGACCTCGACGGCGAGGGGGGCGACCGGCAGGTCCGCGCCGAGACCGAAGAGCAGTTCGGGCGCGGAGAAGCCGTTGTGCCCGACGGCGGGGTAGAGCTGACGGGTCCGCGTGCCGCCACCGGGCAGGCGCACCGTGGCGACGGCCCCGATGGCGGCCCGCGTCGGCCCGGGACCGGCCGGGGCGGGCGTGCCGCAGGAACCGGTGGGCAGGCGGAGCCGCAGGCCCACGAACGGCGCCGTGGGGCCGTGGTTGCCGTAGAGCACCGACCGCGCCCACTGGTTGGCGACCGCGAAGTCCAGCCGCCCGTCGTCGTCCACGTCCCCCACGGCGAAGGCCCGGCTCACCGCGTCGCCGCCGACCCCGGCCGAGGCGGCCACGTCCGCGTACCGGCCGTCCGGGCCCGCCGTGTAGAAGGTGTCGGCCTCGCGCCCGGACACGTCGTCCCCGGCGTCCAGGACGGGCCAGAACGCCGGACGGGAGAGGAAGGGGTCACCGGTGGAGGCAGCCTCGTGCAGCTGCGCCCACCGGTCCACCTCACCCCTGAGGAACCCGGTCGCGTGCATGATCTCGTCGGTGCCGTCGTTGTCGAAGTCGGCGGCCTTGACGTCCCAGGACCAGCCGCCCCGGCTCAGTCCCAGCTCCTCGGCGCGGTCGCGGTAGGGCGCGAGCCCCGCGTGCAGCCCGCCGGGTCCGGACACGAAGGCGAGGTTGCTCTCGTGCGGCCCGCGTTCCCCCGCTGCGTTGCTCACCAGGATGTCCGGCCTGCCGTCGGTGTTGAGGTCGGTGAAGCCGACCCCCATGCCCTTGAACGAGTCCCGGCCCAGGACCCGGGAACGGGGGGTCACCGGGTCCGCCGGGCCCCGGGCCTCGGTGAACCTGATCCTGCCGGGCGCCGACTCGTTGACCAGCAACCGGTCCGGGCCGAAGTCGTTGGCCACGTACAGCTCGGGGCGCCCGTCGCCGTCGAGGTCCTGGGTGCCCAGCGCGAGCGTCCAGCCTCCGCCGCCGAGCTCGTCGAACACCCCCTCGGCCTCGGCGAAGGTCGCCGGGCCCGTGGCGCGGTAGAGCCGGTCGGTGCCGCCGTTGGAGGCGGCCGACAGCGAGTCGGGCATCACGGCCGCGTCGGCGTCGGCGTCGGTGCCGGTGCCGGTGCCGGTATCGGTGCCGGTACGGGCCCCGCCCAGCGCCAGGACGCCGTCGGGGAGGTAGTTGCCGAACACCAGGTCCAGGCGGCCGTCCCCGTCGAAGTCACCGGCCGTGGCGGCGCCGGTGTTCCAGATCTCCCGTTCGGTGGTCAGCGGGCGGTGCCGGAAGGCCGTCCCGGACGGCAACGCCCAGGGCACCCGCAGGAACAGCGAGGGGGAGCGCCCCCAGTAGTAGACGACCAGGTCCTCCCAGCCGTCCTGGTCGAGATCGGCGGGCAGGCACCCCGTCGGGGCCTCGTACGGCCTGCGGTCCGGGGGGACCAGTGTGAACGGCCGGTAGGACCGGGAGGTGCCCGGCGCGGGCCTGACGGTCACGGTGTCACGACGGGGGTCGACCAGGCAGACGTCGTCGGCGACGACCTCGCCGTCCACGTCGAACAGCGCGACCGCCGCCCCCGGCGCCGACACCCAGCCCCGGACGTTCGCGTACCCGGGCGCGACCGTCCGCAGGACCCGGTCACCGGGTGCGGTGGGCGGGCTCAGCGGCCTGGCGTGGAAGGAGAAGGCGGTCGTTCCCGCGCCGGGAGGCTCCGGCGGGAGGGCGAGCCGCCAGCCGGTGACGACGGACAGCACGGCCAGAGCCCCGGCCGCGTACCTGCGAACTCCCGACATCGCGGTCATCGCCCCTTCGAGTCACCGTCTCACCGTCCGAGTCACCGTCCGAGTCACCGTCGCCGGTCACCGTCACGGGCCGTCGCCGCGGTACGCCGTCGCGAGCCGTCATCGCGGTACGCCGTCGCGAGTCACCGTCGCCGTTCACCGTCACGGGCCGCTGTCACGGGCCGCCGTCGTGGCACGTCGTCATGTGTCGCGGTCGCGGCGTGCCCACGCCTTCCGGATCCCCGCCCGCCAGGCCTGGTAGTCCTCGCCGCTGCAGGCGTTGTGGCCCAGCGCGACGAGGGCGGTGTCCGTCCAGGCCGCGGCCTCGTCCACCTCGGCCCCGCAGAGCACGGGGGCGGCGGCGACGGTGTGGTCGGGGACGACGCCCGAGATCAGCCGGAAGGCGCACGCGAAGGCGGAACCCTGGGCGAGGTGGGCGCGGAAGCCGTCCCCGGACGCGGCCGAGGCCAGCCTCTCCAGGTCCCTGGTGCTCGCGCCCCCCACGTAGGTCGCGGCCAGGCCCGCGCCGCTCCACAGGTCGGCGCGGCGACCGGCGGGGAACTCGGCGATGCGCAGCGCGACGTCTTCCGCCCTCGCGCACTCGTGGAACCAGAGCATCCGCCCCAGCCCCTGGTCGAAGATCGCCCGCCGGGTACGGTCCATGAGCCCGGCCGTGCGCTGGCGGCCCACCGTACGGTCGGCGCAGAAGAAGCCCTGGTGGAAACCGAACCCGTCGTGGGCCATCCAGCGCAGGAGCGGGTGGACCGAGCGGATGCCCCACATCGGCCGCAGCCGCATGCGGGCGTACGCCCAGCCGGTGCCCAGGTGGATCAGGTGCGGATGGAGCAGTCCCTGGCCGCTCAGCAGCTCCCTGAGCCGCCGCCCGCCGGTGAGGGTGAGCACGTCGAGGGTCGCGCAGGCCATGCCGGCACCCTCGTACGCGAAACCGCGCAGGTCGTCGCGGAGGTCGTCGATCCGTCCGGGCTCTCCGGCGACCATCGCGTTGAAGCCGGTCGTGAACGACCGTCCCGCCTCCTCCAGCCGGTCGCGTGCCGGTCCCAGCCGGAACCTCCGCATCCCGAGCCTCACCTGGCCGGGGTCCTGCCACAGCAGCCGGGACACGCCCCTGGACCGTGCCGGTACCGGCGCCGGAACGCCCAGCCGTGGCGCCGGTCCCGATCCCGGCGACGGTACCGGGCCCTGCACGGGTTCCCGGGGAGCAGGCGTCCGGGGCAGGGGGAGGGACGGCGCGGAGGACGACGACGGGGACGACGGCGACGGGGACGACGGCGACGGGACCACGGGCGCGGGCGACAGGGTGTTCACGAGATCCAGGAGGTCGTGCTCGGACGGCACGTCCGAGGCACTCGCGGAACCCGCGGGGCCGACAGGGTTCGTGGAGCCCGCAGAACCCGCGGAGCCCGTGAAGTTCGTGACGCCCGTGGATCGCGCGGAGCCCGTGGAACCGGAAGCGCCCGTGGAGTTCGACGCACCCGTGGAACCGGCGGAACTCTTGAGATCCGTGGCACCGGCAGAGCCCGCAGAACCCGCAGAGCCCGCAGAGCCCATGGCGCCGGCAGGGTTCGTGGATCCCGCAGAACCCGCGGAGGTCGCAGAGGCCGGGGAACCGGTGGAGTCCGAGGCGCCCGTAGAACCGGCAGAACTCGCAGAACCCGTGGAACCGGCAGAGCCCACGGAGCCCCTGCCCCCCGGGGAGAGCGAGGAGACCGACCGGCCCGTCGGGTTCCGGGGGGCCGGGGGTGCCGGGCGGTCCGGTGACGTGGGTGAGGCGGGTGACGCCGTCGCCGGCGGGCTCGTCGTGTCCGGTCGCGGGATCGCCGTGTCCGAGCTGCCGCGAGGGGCGGGGGCCGAAGGGGCCGGGGTCCGCGGGGAGGTGCTCCCGGTCCCCGGTGCCCCGCGAGGGGTCCGCTCCCGGAGCTGCTCCGACGTCTTCTCGGGAACCTTCTCCGAGACGGCCTCCGCGGCCTTCTCCGGAACGCTCCCCGAGTCTCTCCCCGCGGTCCCGGCTTTCTCCGAAGCCCTTTCCGAGGCCCTCTCCGGGACCGCCCCGGACCGGGTCTCCGCTCCGGTCTCCGTGCCGTCATCGCTCTGGGTTACCGTACGAGTGCCCTCCGCATTACTCACGGACCCGAAGGTAGTGAGCGGCGATCGGCCCTTCAAGCACCGCGTTTCCGGTTGCGGGCAAAGAAAACACCCGTCCGTGCCGGAGGCGCTGTGTCAGCCCCGGGAGCGGGCGTGACTGCACCCGCAGGCGGCGGTGGGGCGGTCGGTCACGTACGCGCCCGCGTCGCGGAAGATCCCGGAGGCCGGGGTGTACCCGGCCAGCGCGTCGGCGGCGAGCACGACGGCGGCGGCGGTGTAGGCGGAGCGCTCGTGCGGGAACCACTTCTCGTTCACGAACTGCCAGCCGGTCCAGTACGAACCGTCCTCGTGCCGCAGGTGCTGCATGTCCGCGAACAGTCCGGCCGCCCGTTCCCGGTCGCCGAGCGCGTCCAGCGCGAGCACCAGCTCGCACGTCTCGGCGCCGGTCACCCACGGCTGGTCGGAGACGCAGCGGATGCCGAGCCCCGGCTCGACGAACGTGTCCCACTCCTCGGCCAGCCGCGCCTCGGCGGCCGGGCCGCGTACCGCGCCGCCCAGGATCGGGTAGTACCAGTCCATCGAGAACCGGCTCTTGTCGGCGAACGCCTCGGGGTGCGCGGCGAGCACGTGGCCGAGCTGGTCGGCGGCCAGTTCCCAGTCCGGCTGCGGGTCGCCCAGGTGCTCGCCCAGCAGCACGCCGCAGCGCAGGCCCTGGTGGATGGAGGCGCACCCGGTCAGCAGGGCGTACCCGGCGGCGCGGCCGTCCGCGGCGCGTTCCCAGACGATCTCACCTCGGGTGGTCTGCAGGCCGACCACGAAGTCCAGCGCGGCCCGGACGGACGGCCACATCCCGCGGGTGAAGTCCTCGTCCCCGGTCACCAGCAGCTCGTGCCAGACCCCGACCGCGATGTACGCGGCGTGGTTGGACTCCCCGCCCTGCTCGACGGCCTCGCCCCCGACCAGCTTCATCGGCCAGGAACCGTCGTCCCGCTGGGTGCGGGCCAGCCAGTCGTACCCCCGGCGCACCGGGCCGGTCAGCCCCGCCACGCTCATCGCCATCAGGCACTCGACGTGGTTCCAGGCGTCCACGTGCCCCTCGGGCCACGGGACGCCGCCGTCGGCCTCCTGCACGGCCGCGATGCTCCGGGCGGTCCGGACGACCTGCTCCCACTCCATCGGGTCGCTCACCGCTCCTCCGCCGCGCGGACCGCCTCGTCCCCCGGCCGGCCGCAGCGCCCGCCGGGCCGCTTCCCGTACGGGAAGGTCATGCCGGCTTCCGGACGTAGAGCACCACGCTCTTGCCGATGAGCGGGTTGAGCACCGCCTCGGCGATCCGGGTGGCGGCGGGGCGCTTCATGATGTCCCAGACCAGCAGCTCGTGGTACGCCTTGGCCAGCGGGTGCTCGTCGTTGTTCACCCCGACCGCGCACTTGATCCACCAGTACGGCGCGTGCAGGCCGTGGGCGTGGTGGTGCGGCCCGACGATGAAGCCCGTCGACTTGAGCTTCGCGCTCAGCTCGGCCAGCGTGTAGATGCGGACGTGTCCCCCGGGGGCGGTGTGGTACGCCTCGTCCAGGGCCCAGCAGATCCGCTCCGGCAGGAAGCTGGGCACGGTGACCGCCGCCCGGCCGCCCGGCTTGAGCACCCTGAAGATCTCCCGCATCGCGGCCATGTCGTCGGGGATGTGCTCCAGCACCTCCGCGGCGATCACCCGGTCGAAGCTGCCGTCCTCGAACGGCATGTCCAGCGCGTCGCCCGTCACGGTCTCCCCGGTCGCCTCGGGCGGCACCTCCCCGGCCTTGTCCATCGCGGAGAACATGGTCGCCACGCCCTCCAGCTCGCCCGCGTCCATGTCGAAGGCCACCACGTCGGCGCCGCGCCGCAGCACCTCGAAGGCGTGGCGCCCGGCGCCGCACCCCAGGTCCAGCACCCGGTTCCCGGGGCCCACGGGCAAGCGGTCGAAGTCGACGGTCAGCACTGGCCGCTCCTTGTGAAGGGGGATTCGTTACGGGAGGTCGTCACTTCGCCCGGCGGGCGCGGATGGCCTCGTGGTAGGCCTCCACGGTCCGCTGGGCCACGACGTTCCAGGTGAAGCGCTCCATGACGCGGTCGTACCCCTTGCGGCCCACCGCGGCGCGCTCCTCGGGAGAGTCGTGCAGCCGCCGCAGGACCGCGGCCAGCTCCTCGGGGTCTCCCGGGGTCACCTGCACGGCGGCGTCGCCGACGACCTCGGGCAGCGCCCCGGTCCGGCTGGCGACCAGCGGGGTGCCGCAGGCCATGTGCTCGACGGCGGGCAGCGAGAAGCCCTCGTACAGGGAGGGGACGACGGAGATCTCCGAGGTGGCGATCAGCTCGCCCAGCTCGGTGTCGGAGATGCCGTGCACGAACGTCACCCGGTCCTGCAGCGCCAGCTCGGCGACGAGCTTCTCGGTCGGGCCTCCCGGGGTGGGCCTGCTGACCACGGTCAGGTTGACGTCGCGCTCGGTGGCGAGTTTGGCCACCGCCCGCAGCAGCGTGGCGACGCCCTTCATCGGGGAGTCGGCGCTGGCCACGGCCACGATGGACCCGGGCCGCTTGGGCATCTCCGGGCGCGGGTGGAAGTAGCGGGTGTCGACGCCCAGCGGGATGAGCCGCATGTTCTTCTGCGGCACGTTGAAGTCGCGGTGGATGTCGGCGAGGGAGGACTCGCTGACGGTCAGGATCGGGTCGAGGCGCGGCGCGACCTTGGCCTGCATGCGCACGAAGCCGTACCAGCGGCGCATCGGGATCTTCTTGCGCAGCGGGGCGGCCTTCAGCTCGATGCGCCGGTCCACGCTGATCGGGTGGTGGATGGTCCCGACCACCGGGAACAGCTTCTGGATGCCCAGCAGGCCGTAGCCGAGGGTCTGGTTGTCCTGCACCACGTCGAAGTCGCCGACGCGCTTCTTCAGCTCCCGGTACGCCCGCAGGGTGAAGGTCAGCGGCTCGGGGAAACCCGCGGTCCACATGGTCCCGACCTCAAGCAGGTCGATCCAGTCGCGGTACTCGCTCAGGCGGGGGGTGCGGAACGGGTCCTCGTCGCGGTACAGGTCGAGGCTGGGGATCTTGGTGAGGACGACGCCCTCGTCCAGTTCCGGGTAGGGCTGGCCGGAGAAGACCTCCACGCTGTGCCCGAGGGCGACCAGCTCACGGCTGAGATGGCGCAGGTAGACGCCCTGCCCACCGCAGGTCGGCTTACTGCGATACGACAGCAGTGCGACCCGCAGTGATTCAGCACCCGGCACGGCAACCCCCTTATCATCCTGTCCGAAAGGGGACAGGTACCGTGAAAGATGACCTTAGTCCTCGGACCCTACCATTCGGTGGCTCTGTTATACCCGATGTGTAATTGTTCCCAGTGGCCGCCCCATGGCGTGCGAGCTGGGAGGTTGAGCTTACCGAACGTAGTTCTGTGTAACGTGTTCTAGGGATACGGGCAGGCGCATGATGCCCGCGTGAGGGTCTGAGGGTACATTCGCCAATCAAACGGCATGAGACCGCACAAGGTCCCGCCCCCGCAAGCGAGGAGGACGCGTTGGCCAGGCGCGCACTGATCACCGGCATCACCGGGCAGGACGGTTCCTACCTGGCCGAGTGCCTGCTGGACCAGGGGTACGAGGTCGCCGGGCTCGCCCGGGGACAGGCCAACCCGCGCGTCTCGCGGCTCCGCAAGCTGCTCCAGGACGTCCAGCTCGTCCGTGGCGACCTCCTCGACCAGGGGTCGCTGATCTCGGCCGTGGAGAAGGTCCAGCCCGACGAGGTCTACAACCTGGGCGCCATCTCGTTCGTCCCCATGTCGTGGGAGCAGGCCGAGCTCACCGCCGAGGTGACCGGGATGGGTGTGCTGCGCATGCTGGAGGCCATCCGGGTCTGCTCGGGGATCTCCTCCTCGCGCACGGTCGCCGGGTCGGACCAGATCCGCTTCTACCAGGCGTCCTCGTCGGAGATGTTCGGCCAGGTCCGGGAGACCCCGCAGACCGAGATCACCCCCTTCCACCCCCGTTCCCCGTACGGGGTGGCCAAGGCGTACGGGCACTTCCTGACGCAGAACTACCGCGAGTCGTACGGCATGTACGCGGTGTCGGGGATCCTGTTCAACCACGAGTCGCCGCGCAGGGGTGCGGAGTTCGTCACCCGCAAGGTCACGCTCGGCGTGGCCAGGATCAAGCTCGGTCTCGCCTCGGAGCTGCGCCTGGGCAACATGGAGGCCCGCCGGGACTGGGGCTTCGCCGGGGACTACGTCCGCGCCATGCACCTGATGCTCCAGGCGGACGCCCCCGAGGACTACGTGATCGGCACCGGCCGCACCCACACCGTCCGTGACCTCGTGCAGGCCGCCTTCACGGCGGCCGGCCTGGACTGGGAGCGGTACGTCGTCACCGACCAGACCCTGCACCGCCCGGCCGAGGTCGACCTGCTCTGCGCCGACCCGAAGAAGGCCCGCGTCCAGCTGGGCTGGGAGCCCACGGTCGCCTTCGAGGAGCTCGTCGCGATGATGGTCGAGGCGGACGTCAAGCTGCTCTCCGACGGCGGCGACCCCGACCAGGACTCCTCCTGGCCCTGACCCGCCCTGCTCCGTTCTGCTCCGACCTGGCCTGACCGGCTCCGGCCTGACGTGCCCCGACCGGCTCTGCCCCGACCGGCTCGGCCCGGTCCTGCTCCGATCGACCCGGCCCGGCCCGACCTTGACACGGACAGGGCTTTGCCCTGGTCCGGTCCGTGTCCTTCGGGCGTGCCCGGGTCACGCTCAGCCGGTGATCAGGACGGGGCTGCCCAGCGGGATCGTGGACAGCAGCCGCAACGCGGCCGCAGGGACCCGGACGCAGCCGTGGCTCACCGCGCGGCCGAACGCGGTCCTGTCCGGCCAGCCGTGCAGGGCGATCGTCCCCGGCCCTCCCTCGAAGGTCCGCAGGGTCCCCGAGTGCGCGCCCAGCGCGAGGAAGAGCGGGCTGTAGGTCGCGGGGGTCGGTGCCAGCGAGGCGAGCAGGAACGTCCGCCCCCGGGGCGTGGGCGTGCCGGGCGCCCCCACCGCCACCGGCCACGAGCCCACCTCGCGGTCGCCGTCGAACACGGTGAGCCTGCGCGCGGCCAGCCCGACCTCCACCCGGTACGTGCTCCGGACGACGCGCACCCCTCCGCCCCCGGTGTACAGCCAGCCGGTGGACCGGTTCGGCCGGCTCGGCAGCAGCACCCGGTCCCAGCCGGGGAGCCGCTCCACCACCGGTACCCAGGTCGGGCCCGCGAGCTGGGTGGGCGGCAGCACCCCCACCGGCGGTCCGCCGGGACGGGCGTAGATCACCTGCTCCCGCCGGGGATGGACGACGAGCCCGTCGACGGGCCGGAACGGGTCGGGGTCGCGGGGAGCCCGTCGCAGCGTCGCGTACGTCGTGGCGGCCGGAAGCCGGGCCAGCCGCGCCGCCGGGACCGGTAGCGGGGCGATCCGCTCCTGACGCTGGGCGGGCTCGTGCGGGGCGGCGCTGAGGAGGGGCGTCGGCGGTGCGGCGGACGGCCCGGTGGGCGGGGCGGGCGTCCCCTGCGTGCAGGAGGAGAGCGAGAGCGCGCAGAGCGGCACCGCGCCGAGCGGGACCAGCAGGCGGAGGAGCCGCGAGCGGGACGGTCGAGCGGTGAACAGGGCCGCCGGGGTCACCGGGGCCGTGGGGGCCACCGGGGCCGTGGGCCGTTTCACCATCGTGGACGCGCCCCCCGTCGTCTCAGATCACGTCGCTTCAGATCACGTCACGTCAGGTGACGTCGTCTCAGATCACGTCGCCTCGGATCACGTCGTTCCGGAGCGCGTCGCCCGGGACGGAGCGGCCGGGCTCGCGACCTCTCGTTCCCCGCAAGGACTCGATGCCCGCTGCGAGGCGCCGGGTCGCCCAAGGTTCGTTGAAGGCTCGGTCCGCTTCCCGTTCCGAACGGATCACCGACGGTCCTTCAGAGAGACGAGACGTACCGTCTTGACATGATCGGGGCCTTAGGTGCATGCTTGGGCTCATCGCGAGACGAGACGTCTCGCGAGAAAGCTTCCCACCCTTCGGAGGACCCCATGACCCGCCGCGCCCACATCGCCATGGTCAGTATCCCGGCCCCGGGTCACGTGAACCCGAGCATCGAGGTGATCAGGGAACTGGCCGCCCGGGGGCACCGGGTGACCTACGCCAACGACCCCTCCTACGCCGAGATCGTCGCGGAGGCCGGGGCCGAACCGGTGCTCTACGACTCGCTCCTGCCCAAGGTGGACTCCGGTACGTGGCCCGAGGATCCGGTCGGCCAGATCGACCTCTTCCTGCGTGACGCGATGGCGATGCTGCCGACGCTGCGCGCCGCGTACGAGAACGACCGTCCCGACCTGTTCCTCTACGACATCGGCGGGTACGCCGTGCGGGTGCTCGCGGAGAACTGGGGGATCCCGCTGATGCAGCTCTCGCCGACGTACGTCGCCTGGGAGGGCTACCGCGAGGACATGGCGCCGATGATCGAGGAGTTCGAGAAGGCTCCGGGCGGCGCCGAGCACTACCGGCGTTTCGACGAGTGGCTCGCGGACAACGGCCTCGGCCACCTCGACTCCCACGAGTTCTCCGGACGCCCGCCCCGGGCGCTGGCGCTCATCCCGAAGGTCATGCAGCCCAACGCGGACCGGGTCGACCCGGCCAGGATCACCTTCACCGGGCCGTGCTTCTCGGTGCGGCCCCACCAGGAGCCCTGGAAGCGCCCCGAGGGAGCGGAGAAGGTCCTGCTCGTCTCGCTCGGGTCGACCTTCACCGACGTGCCCGACTTCTACCGCGCCTGCCTGACCGCCTTCGGCGACCTGCCCGGCTGGCACGTGGTGCTGCAGATCGGCAGGCACATCGACCTCGACGGCCTGGGGGAGATCCCGTCCAACGTCGAGGTGCACCGCTGGGTGTCGCAGCTGTCGATCCTGGAACAGGCCGACGCGTTCGTCACCCACGCGGGCATGGGCGGCACCCAGGAGGGCCTGTACTGCGGCGTCCCGATGATCGCCGTTCCCCAGGCCGCCGACCAGTTCGGCAACGCCGACAGGCTGGTGGAGCTCGGCGTCGGCCGCCGCATCGACACCGGGGAGGCCACCCCCGAGGCGCTGCGCACGGCCCTGCTCGACCTCACCACCGATCCGCGGGTCGCCGAGCGGCTGGCCGGGATCCGGGCCGAGGTCCGCGCGGAGGGCGGCACCCCCCGGGCGGTCGCCCTGATCGAGGAGATGCTGGCCGGTGTCCCGTCCCGCTAGACGCGGCCCCCGGCCCTCCCGGACCCCGGCCCTCCCGGACCCCGGCCCTCCCGGACCCCGGCCCTCCCGGACCCCGGCCCTCCCGGACCCGGCCTCTTCGAACCCGGGCCGTCCGGCACCCCGGCCGTCCCGGATCCCGGCCCGGACTCGGGTCCCGGGTCCCGGCCCGGACTCAGCCCACGGTGACCGGCAGGTCCTTGATGCCGTTGATGAAGTTGGAGCGCAGGCGGCGGGCCGGGCCCGCCTGCTCCAGCTTCGGCAGCCGCTCGGCCAGCACCTCGAAGAGCACCCGCAGCTCCAGCTTGGCCAGGTGGTTGCCGAGGCAGAAGTGGGCCCCGCCACCACCGAAGCCGATCTGCGGGTTGGGGTCGCGGCCGATGTCGAAGGTGTCCGGGTCGGCGAACACGTCCTCGTCGCGGTTGGCGGAGCTGTAGAAGACCACGATCTTGTCGTTCTCCTTGACCTCCTGCCCGCCGATCACCGTGTCGGTGGTGGCCGTACGGCGGAAGAGGTTCACCGGGGAGACCCAGCGGACGATCTCGTCGGCCGCGGTGCCGGCGAGCGAGGGGTCGGTGACCAGGCGCCGCCACTGCTCGGGGTGCTCGAAGAAGGCCAGCATGCCCCCGGAGGCGGCGTTGCGGGTCGTCTCGTTGCCCGCCACCACGAGCAGCAGCACGAACAGGTCGAACTCCTCCTCGGTGAGCGTGTCCCCCGCGGCGTCGGGCATGATCAGCTTGGTGACGATGTCCTCGCGGGGCTGCCGGCGACGTTCGGCGGCCAGCGCGTTGGCGTAGGCGTAGACCTCACCGGCCGCGTTCGCCCCCTCGCCGGGGTCGGCCGCGTAGTCCGGGTCCTCGGCCCCGATCATCTGGTTGGACCAGTTGAAGAGCTTGTCCCGGTCCTCGGGCGGGGCGCCGAGCAGCTCGCAGATCACGTACAGCGGCAGCGGGGCCGAGATGTCCCGGACGAAGTCGACCGAGCCGCGTCCCTTGGCCTCGTCCACCAGCTGGTGGCAGATCTCGCGGATGTGCCCCTCCAGGGCGCCCATCATGCGCGGGGTGAAGCCCCGGTTGACCAGGGAGCGGCGCCGGGTGTGCTCCGGCGGGTCCTGGTTGAGCATCATCAGCCGCTGCAGGGCCCGCTGGTCCTCGGGGACCTCGTTGAAGAGCGCGAGCTTCCTGCTGGAGGAGAACAGGTCGGAGTGGCGGGAGACGTGCACCACGTCGGCGTGCTTGGTGACCGCCCAGAAGCCGGGCCAGCCCCGCTCGGCGTCCCCCGGATGCGCGTAGACCGGCGCGTTGGCCCTCAGCCAGGCCATCTGGTCGTACGGGGCGCCGTTCCGCCAGTAGAAATCCTGGTCGACCAGATCGATGTCCATCGGTCCTCCTGCGGAGCCGGGTCGGCGTTCTCGGACGGCGCGCGGGCCGGGGGGCCCGCGGGCGCGGATGACGTGCCCTTCGTCCGGGCGGCGCGTTCCTCGCGGGACGGCCGTCGCGGACGCGGCGGTCGCCGGAGTCCCTGTCCACCGCCGGGCACACCGAACCGCCGAGCGTTCGAGCGTACGCTTGGCAGGATACCTTTCTGAAACGTGTTCTATTACGCGACGGGGGGTCCGTCAACCCGGTGCCCCCGCGTCGGCGGTGACGGTGTAGGACTCCCCGGCGCGGGCGTCGATGGTCAGCAGGTCCCCGTCGCGGGTCGTGCGGGGTCTCCTGCCCGCGGCGTCCCGGACGTCGTGGGGACCGGCGATCACGGCCGCGCGGACCCTGAGCGGGCCGGTCCTGCCCGCACGGAGGACGATCCGCGCGGCCGCGCCACCGGTCCAGGAGACGTCCACGGTCACGTCCCCGCGGGCGCGCAGGCCGGTGACCGAGCCCCGCGGCCAGGCCGCCGGCAGTGCGGGCAGCACGTGGACCGTGCCGTGCGCGCTCTGCAGCAGCATCTCGGCCATGCCGGAGACGGCGCCGAAGTTGCCGTCGATCTGGAACGGCGGGTGGGTGTCCCAGAGGTTGTCCAGGGTGGAGCCCCTGAGCTGCTCGGCGAGCATCCGGTGGGCGTGGTCCCCGTCCAGCAGCCGCGCCCAGAAATTGATCTTCCACGCCTTGCTCCAGCCGGTGCCGCCGTCGCCCCGCGCGGTGAGCGAGACCCGGGCCGCCTCCGCCTCCGGAGTGCCGGCCCTCACCCGGGAGCCCGGATGCAGGGCGTACAGGTGCGACAGGTGCCGGTGGGTGTCGCCGGGGTCGTCCCAGTCGCCCTTCCACTCCTGCAGCTGCCCCCAGGACCCGATCCGGACGCCCGGGTCGAGCCTGGCCAGCGCGTCCGCGATCTCCGCCTGGAGGGCAGGGTCCTCCCCGAGTTCCCGGGCCGCCTCCAGGGTGGTGGTGAGCAGGTCGAGGACGATCTGCTGGGACATGGCGGCGCCCGCGGAGAAGTCGCCGTGCTCGGGGGAGTAGCTCGGGGAGACCACCAGCGTGCCGTCGCGCGGGTCGACGTGCAGGGTGTCCAGCCAGAACACCGCGGCCTCCCGCATCACCGGGTACGCGGTCCCGCGCAGGTAGGACGGGCCGGCGCCGAACAGGTGACGCTCGTACATCTGCCGGGCCAGCCAGGCCGCCGCCTCCGGGAACCAGAACGCGGTGGCCCAGTCGTGCACGCCGGTGAAGCCGAACGGGGTGGTCTCGTCGTGCACCACCCAGCCGCGCGCGCCGAACATCCGCCGCGCGCTCTCGCGGCCGGGCGCCACCAGTGACGTGACGTAGCGGTCGTACGGCTCGGCCGTCTCGGCCAGGTTGGCCGGCTCGGCGGGCCAGTAGTTCATCTGCAGGTTGATGTTGACGTGGTAGTCGGCCGACCAGGGAGGGTTCACCGAGTCGTTCCACACCCCCTGCAGGTTGGCCGGGAGGGACCCCGGCCGGGAGGAGGCGATGAGCAGGTAGCGGCCGTAGGCGAAGAACAGCGCCTCCAGCGCCCGGTCGCCGTCCGAGGGGCCCCCGGTGTAGGCGGCGCGGAGCCTGTCGGTCGGGACGTCCGCGGGGAGGGGGGCGAGGTCCAGCCGGCACCGGTCGAACAGCGCCCGGTGGTCGGCCCGGTGGACGGCTCTGAGCCGCTCGTACGGCGTGCCGGCCGCCTCGTCCACCGCCGCGGTGACCCGGGCGCGCGGGTCGGCGCCCCGGTAGCGGGGGTGGGCGTCGGCGTAGTCGGTGCCCGCCGACAGCACGAACACCGCCTCGTCGGCACCCTCGACGGTGACGTGACCGTCGCCGTCGACGCGGGTGCCGCCGCGCGCGACGACCTGGACCTGCGCCTCGAACCTCATGCCGTTGTCGGCGAGCGCGCCCCGCAGGGTCAGGCGTCCCCCGGACACCGTGACCCGCGCGCCGGGGTGCGGGCACGACAGGCGCAGCGTGAAGGAGACCCGGCCCGGGGCGCCGGTGGAGATCCGCCCGACGACGACGCCGCCGGGGTGGGAGGCGAAGTACTCGCGCAGGTGCTCCACCCCGCCCGAGGTGTAGCCGACCCTGGCGACGGCCTCGCCCAGATCCAGCTCCCGCCGGTAACCGGTCACGCCCGCGCCGTCCCTGTCGCTCTCTTCGGCCCCTCCGGACGTCCCGGCCCCTCCGGACGTCCCGGATGCCCCGGACGTCCCGGATGCCCCGGACGTCCCGGACCCGTCCGCCAGGTCGATCCAGAGGTCGCCGAAGGGCTGGTAGGCGCCGTACCCCCGTCTCGGCTGCCCGAGCAGGGCGGCCACCGCCTCGGGGGACATCCTGCCCTCGGCGTCGATGCGCGCCCTGACCTCGGCGAGCGCCCCGGGCCGCGGACGGGTCCAGTCGCCGTGGTCGTAGCCCTCGGAGCCGGGTCCGCCGGTCCACAGGGACTTCTCGTTGAACTGGATCCGTTCGCGGCCGACGCCGCCGAACACCATGGCGCCCAGCGCGCCGTTGCCGATCGGCAGCGCCTGGGTCTCCCAGTCGGTCGCGGGCGCGTCGTACCGGAGGACCGGGTCGTCGGGGTGCGGTGTCGTCATGATCGTTCACTGCTCCGGTGGTGGCGGGATCGGGGCCGTACGGCCGGATGGAAGGGGGCGCGGTGCCGGGGGCTCCCCGCCGGACCGCCTCGCGCGGCCCCGGCGGCGGGCCTTCGGGACCGCCCGGCGCGGGCCCGGCCGCGGGCCCGGTCGCGGACCTTTCGGCCGCGAGACGGGCACGTTTCCGGGGACGGTGCCGAAACCGCGACGTAACCGGGGAAGCGTCCTCCGATGTTTGATACGGGGCGATCATTCCGGATCCCGTTCCCCGCCTCGAACGACATCGACGATCTTCCTTTCTCCCTTCGGAGGGAACTCCGATCTATCACGTCAAAACCGGGCGATGATCGGATCCTCCCCTGCCCATCTGCGGATTCTTCCGGGTAACGGATCGGATGTATAGGCCCGCGAAGGGTTGACACCGGCCCCGAACGTCGTTCAGCATCACGGGACAAGACATCGGATGTATTGATGACATCGAGCGAAGGGTGCGGTGTGAAGCTGCTGCGCGTGGGACCCGTCGGCCAGGAGCGGCCGGCCGTCCTGGACGAGGCCGGTAACCTCCGTGAAATCCCGGAGGCCGAGATCGACGGGGCGTTCCTCGCCTCCGGGGGTGTGGCCCGTGTCCGCGCGGCGCTGGAGCGGGACGAGCTTCCCGTGCTGGAGGCCGAGGGGCTGCGGATCGGCGCCCCGATCGCCAGGCCGGGGAAGATCGTGTGCATCGGCCTCAACTACCGCGACCACGCGGCCGAGACGAACGCCGCCATCCCGGCCGAGCCGATCGTCTTCATGAAGGCCCCCGGCACGGTGATCGGCCCGTACGACGAGGTGCTCGTCCCCAGGGAAAGCGTGAAGACCGACTGGGAGGTCGAGCTGGCCGTCGTGATCGGCGGGACGGCGCGCTACGTCGAGACGCACGAGGAGGCGCTGTCCAAGGTCGCCGGGTACGCGATCTCCAACGACGTCTCCGAGCGGGAGTTCCAGCTGGAGCGCGGCGGGCAGTGGGACAAGGGAAAGTCGTGCGAGACCTTCAACCCGCTCGGCCCCTGGCTGGTCACCGCCGACGAGATCGCCGATCCGCAGGCCCTGGGCCTGCGCCTGTGGGTGGACGGCACCCGCCACCAGGACGGCGGCACCCACGACATGATCTTCACCGTGGCGGAGATCGTCCGCTACCTGAGCCGGTTCATGGTCCTCGAACCCGGTGACCTGATCAACACCGGCACCCCGGCGGGCGTCGCGCTCGGCCTGCCCGGCACCCCGTACCTGCGGGCGGGCCAGGTCATGGAGCTGGAGATCGACGGTCTCGGCCGCCAGCGGCAGACCGTGGGACAGGCATGAGCGAACTGACCGCCCCCGGCCCGGCCCCCGCTCCCGACGCCCCCGCCCGTGCCACCGACGCCCCCGACGCCCCCGACGCCCCCGACGCCACCGACGCCACCGCTCACGAGGTCACCGCCTCCGGTACGGTCCCCGGCGCGAGCGGCACGTACCGCATCGTCTCGATGCGCACCCACGACATCCGCTTCCCCACCTCGCTGGAGCTCGACGGCTCCGACGCGATGAACCCCGACCCCGACTACTCGGCCGCCTACCTCGTGCTGAGCACCGACGACGGCTTCGAGGGCCACGGCTTCGCGTTCACCATCGGACGCGGCAACGAGGTGCAGACCGCCGCGATCAGGGCCCTGGAGCCGTACGTGCTCGGCAGGGACACCGAGGACATGGGCACGCTCTGGAAGGACATGGTCCACGACTCCCAGCTGCGCTGGCTCGGTCCGGAGAAGGGCGTCATGCACATGGCGATCTCCGCGGTGGTCAACGCGCTCTGGGACCTCAAGGCCAAGCGGGCGGGAAAGCCGCTCTGGCTGCTGCTGGCCGAGATGTCGCCCGAGGAGCTCGTCGGCCTGGTCGACTTCCGCTACCTCACCGACGCCCTCACCCCGGACGAGGCGCTGGACATCCTGCGCGCCGCCGAACCCGGAAGGCGCGAGCGGATCGCCCACCTGCGCGAGCACGGCTACCCGGCCTACACCACCTCGCCCGGCTGGCTCGGCTACGACGACGACAAGCTGCGCCGCCTGTGCGAGGAGGCCATGAGGGACGGCTTCACCCAAATCAAGCTGAAGGTCGGCGCCGACCTGGAGGACGACCGGCGGCGGATGCGCATCGCCCGTGACACCTGCGGCGAAGACTTCCCCATCGCGATCGACGCCAACCAGCGCTGGGACGTCGGCACGGCCATCACCTGGGTCAACGCCCTGGCCGAGTTCCGCCCGCACTGGGTGGAGGAGCCCACCAGCCCCGACGACGTGCTCGGCCACGCCGCCATCGCCCGGGGCATCGCGCCCATCCCGGTCGCCACCGGCGAGCACGTGCAGAACCGCATGGTCTTCAAGCAGCTCCTGCAGGCCGAGGCCATCTCGTACCTGCAGATCGACGCGGCCCGCGTCGCGGGCGTCAACGAGAACGTCGCGATCCTGCTGCTCGCCGCCAAGTTCGGCGTCCCGGTCTGCCCGCACGCGGGCGGGGTCGGCCTGTGCGAGCTGGTGCAGCACCTGTCGATGTTCGACTACGTCGCGGTGAGCGGCTCGATGGAGAACCGGGTGATCGAGTACGTCGACCACCTGCACGAGCACTTCGCCGACCCCGTGGTGATCGAGAACGGCGCCTACGTCGCGCCGAGCGTGCCCGGCTTCGGCGCGGCCATGCACCCCTCGTCGATCGCCGACCACGGCTATCCCGACGGCCCGGTATGGAGGTCCCTCAATGGGTGAGTTCGACGGCCTGCGCGCCCTGGTCACCGGCGGGGGCTCCGGCATCGGCCTGGCCACCGCCACCCTGCTGGCCGAGCGGGGCGCGGGCGTGGCCTCGCTGGACGTCAACGCCTCCGGCGGCCCGTTCGTCGAGGTCAGGGCGGACGTCACCGACGAGGGCGCGGTCCGCGCCGCCGTCGCCGAGGCCGCCGAACGGCTCGGCGGGCTGGACGTCCTGGTCAACAACGCCGGGATCGGTGCCGCCGGCACGATCGAGGACAACCCCTACGAGGAGTGGCTGCGGGTCCTGGACGTCAACCTCCTGGGCATCGTCCGGGTCACCCGGGCGGCCCTGCCGCACCTGCGCCGCTCCGAGCACGCCGCGATCGTCAACACCTGCTCGATCGCGGCGACGGCCGGCCTTCCCCAGCGGGCGCTCTACAGCGCGTCCAAGGGGGCCATCCAATCGCTGACCCTGGCGATGGCGGCCGACCACGTCGGGGAGGGGATCCGCGTCAACTGCGTCAACCCCGGCACCGCCGACACCCCCTGGGTGCAGCGCCTGCTGGCGGCGGCCGACGACCCGGCCGCCGAACGGGCGGCGCTGGAGAACCGTCAGCCGATGGGGCGTCTGGTGAGCGCCCCCGAGGTCGCCGCGGCCATCGCCTACCTGGCGAGCCCGCTCACGGCGTCCACCACCGGGACCGTCCTGGCCGTCGACGGCGGCATGCAGGGCCTCAGACTCCGGCCCAGGACATGACCCCTCCCGGGTCCCACCGACCCACTCACCCTTCGCACGGCTTGAACAGAGGCAACGACATGAACATTCGACCCGCGGCGACGGGCGCGGCACTGCTCGCCCTCGCCCTCACGCTCTCGGCCTGCGGCTCCTCCGAGCCCGCCGGCACCGCCACCACGGGCGCCCGGCCCACCGGTGACGCCGCGGCCAAGGGCGGCAAGGTCGGGATCGACTTCCCCCGTGCCGACTCCGACTTCTGGAACTCGTACAACAAGTACGTCCCCCGGATGGCGGCCGAGCTGGGCGTCGACCTGATGCCGCCGACCAACTCGCAGAACGACGTGGCCAAGCTGGTCGCCAACACCCAGGCCCTCACCGGGCAGGGCGCCAAGGCGATCGTCATGGCACCGCAGGACACCGGCGCCATCGCCTCCACCCTGCAGACTCTGGAGACCAGGAACATCCCGGTCGTCACCGTGGACACCCGCCCCGACAAGGGCAAGGTCTACATGGTGGTGCGCGCCGACAACAAGGCGTACGGCACCCAGGCGTGCGAGTTCCTCGGCGAGAAGCTCGGCGGCAAGGGCAAGGTCGTCCAGCTCATGGGCGCCCTCGGGTCGATCAACGGCCGCGACCGGGCCGAGGCGTTCCGCGGCTGCATGAAGGAGAAGTTCCCCGGCATCACGGTCTTCGACGAGCCCACCGAGTGGGAGGGCACCAAGGCCGCCTCGATGCTGCAGACCCGCCTCCAGCAGCACCCGGACATCAAGGGCGTGTACATGCACGCCGGAGGCGTCCACCTGGCCCCCACCCTCCAGGTGCTCAAGGCCAAGAACCTCATCGTGCCGCCGGAGGACCCCGAGCACGTCTTCGTGGTCTCCAACGACGGCATCCCGCAGGAGTTCGACGCCATCCGCAAGGGCGAGATCGACGCCACGGTCTCCCAGCCCGCCGACCTGTACGCGAAGTACGCGCTCTTCTACGCCAAGGCCGCGATCGAGGGCAAGACCTTCGCACCCGGCCCCACCGACCACGGCAGCACGATCATCCAGCTGCCGAACGGCCTGGAGGACCAGCTCCCCGCGCCGCTGGTCACCAAGGAGAACGTGGACGACAAGGCCCTCTGGGGCAACCAGGTCAAGTGATGACACCATCCGTCAAGGCGGTCGAGGCGCTCGGGATCACCAAGCGCTTCGGGCCGACCGTCGCGCTCGACGGGGCCGGGATCGCGATCACCGAGGGGGAGACGCACGCGCTCGTCGGCAGGAACGGCGCGGGCAAGTCCACCCTGGTGTCGATCCTGACCGGCCTGCAGCGCCCCGACGAGGGAGAGGTCCGCTTCGCCGGCGAGCCCGCGCCGCCGATGGCGGACCGGGACGCCTGGCGGCGGCGCGTCGCGTGCGTCTACCAGAAGTCGACGATCATCCCCACCCTGACGGTGGCGGAGAACCTCTTCCTGAACCGCCAGACCGACCGCGGTGCGATCGGCTGGCGGAGCCTGCGCGGCCGGGCCCGGGAACTGCTGGACCAGTACGGGGTGGACGTCGACGCCGGCACCATGGCCGCGGACCTCGGCGTCGAGCAGCGCCAGCTCCTGGAGATCGCCAGGGCGCTGTCGTTCGGCGCCCGTTTCGTCATCCTGGACGAGCCCACCGCCCAGCTCGACGGGCCCGCCATCCAGCGGCTCTTCGACCGGATGCGCGCGCTGCGCGAGCAGGGCGTCACGATGATGTTCATCTCCCACCACCTGGAGGAGGTGTACGAGATCTGCCAGAGCGTCTCGGTCTTCCGCGACGCCCGGCACATCGTCACCTCCGCGGTCGGCGACCTGCCGCACGACCGGCTGGTGGACGCGATGACCGGTGAGGCGACCGCGGCCTACGCGTACCGCACCCGCACGGCCGACCCCTCGGCCCCGGTGGTGCTGTCCGCGCGCGGGCTCGGCCTGGCCGGCCGCTACGAGAACGTGGACCTCACCGTCCGCGCGGGCGAGATCGTCGGCCTGGCCGGGTCCGGCAGCAGCGGCAAGGTCGGCCTCGCCGAGACCCTGGTCGGCCTGCACCGGGCCGACACCGGGACGGTGACCGTCAACGGCGTCGACGTCCGGCCGGGCGACGTGCCCTCCGCGCTCCGCGCGGGCCTCGGGTTCGTCCCCCAGGACCGGCACCGGCAGGGCTTCGTCCCGCTGCTGTCGATCGCCGAGAACGCGACCATCCCGATCGCCCACCGGCTCGGCCGCTACGGCACGGTCTCCCCGGCCCGCCGCCGCGAGCGCGGCGCCCGGATGATCGAGCGGCTGGACATCAAGACGACGGGCCCCGACCAGCCGGTGGCCGACCTGTCCGGCGGCAACGCCCAGAAGGTGGTGCTGGCCAGGGCGCTCGCCGACGACCCCCGCGCGCTCGTGGTCATCGACCCGACGGCCGGGGTGGACGTCAAGGCCAAGCACTCCCTCCTCGGCGCCGTGGAGGACGCGGCCGGCCGGGGCGCAGGGGCCGTGCTGGTCTCCGACGAACTCGACGACCTGCGGATCTGCGACCGCGTCCTGGTCATGTTCCACGGCAGGATCGTCAGGGACGTGCCGCGCGGCTGGACCGACAACGAGCTGGTGGCGGCGATGGAAGGTATCGACCCATGACCACGACACAGACCTCCCCGCCCGCACCGGCGGCGCCGGCCGCCTCGCGCGGACACGGCCTCAGGCTCGGGCGGTTCCGCGACCTCACCCTGGTCCCGGTGATCGTCGTCCTGCTGATCGCCGGTTCCTTCGTGGACCCGATCTTCCTGACCACCGGCAACCTGACCAACGTGCTCCAGCAGCAGTCGGCCCTGGCGCTGGTGGTGCTCGCCGAGGCGCTGATCCTGATCAGCGGGAAGTTCGACCTGTCGCTGGAGTCCACGGTCGGCATGGCGCCCGCGGTCGGGGTGATGCTGGTCATCCCGGTGGCGGCCGGCGGGTTCGGCCTGGACCTGCCCGCCATCCTGGCGCTCCCGCTCTGCCTGCTGGTCGGCGGCCTGGTCGGGGCCTTCAACGGCTTTCTGATCCTGCGCTTCCAGCTGTCGGCCTTCATCGTCACGCTGGCCATGATGATCGTCGTGCACGGCCTGCACCTGGGTCTCACCCAGGGCCGGAGCCTGTTCGAGCTGCCCGCGTCGTTCCTCTACCTGGGCAGCGCCGTCTGGCTCGGCCTGCCCGCGGCGATCTGGATCACCGGCGTCCTGTTCGCGGTGGCCATCGTCGCGCTCGGCTACTTCCGGGCCGGCCGCTCGCTGTACGCCATCGGCGGCAACGCCGACGCGGCCCGCGCGGCCGGCATCAGGGTCGAGCGGGTCGTGTGGGTCGTCTTCGTCATCGGCGGCGTCGTCGCCGCGCTCGCCGGGGTGCTGGAGACCGGCCGCCTGGGCGGCATCAGCGCCAACCAGGGCGTCGGCTGGATCTTCATGGCCTTCGCCGCGGCGGTCATCGGCGGCGTCAGCATGGACGGCGGCAAGGGGACGATCCTCGGCGCGCTCACCGGCGTGCTGGTGATCGGCCTGGTGGAGAACATCCTCACCCTCAAGGGCGTCCCCGGCGAGTGGAAGCAGCTCGTCTACGGCTCGATCATCCTGGTCGCCCTGATGATCAGCCGCCTGGCCGGAGGCAAGGCCCAGGACTGACGCACCCGGCCGGAAGGACCCCGGTGGCCGGACGGGCCCCGGGGCCCCGTCCGGGTACGGGGAGGGCGCGTGTCCCTCGGTCGCGGGAGCATGAGACGGTACCGGGGACCGCCCTCGTACCGGAGGGATCGTCCTGTCAGGAACGGAGTGGCCGGTGCAGGTCAGCAGGTACGGCTTCGGCGCGGCCCCGATCGGGAACCTGTTCTCTCCCGTCGGCGAGGACGAGGCGCGGGCGGCGGTGGACGCGGCCTACGAGGCGGGGATCCGCCTGTTCGACACCGCGCCCCACTACGGGCTCGGCCTGTCGGAACGGCGGCTCGGCGCCGCCCTCGCCGGCCGTCCCCGCGACTCCTACGTCCTGTCGACCAAGGTCGGCCGCCTGATCGTCCCCGTGGACGGCGACGGCCCCTTCGGCCGGGACGACCAGGGCTTCGACGTCCCGGCCTCCTCGCGCCGGGTCTGGGACTTCTCGCGCGACGGGGTGCGGCGGTCGCTGGAGGAGAGCCTGGAGCGGCTCGGTCTCGACGCGGCCGACCTCGTCCTGATCCACGACCCGGACGACCACTGGGAGCAGGCCGTCTCCGAGGCGTACCCCGCGCTGGCGGAGCTGCGCGACGCGGGCGTCGTCAAGGCCGTCGGGGTCGGGATGAACCAGACGGCGATGCTCACCCGCTTCGTCCGCGAGACCGGCGTCGACCTGGTCATGCTCGCCGGGCGCCACACCCTGCTGGACCAGTCCGGGCAGGAGGAGCTGCTGCCGCTCTGCCGGGAGCGCGGCGTGTCGGTGCTGGCCGCGGGGGTGTTCAACAGCGGACTGCTGGCCACCCACGACCCGTCGGGCACCTACGACTACGCCCCGGCCCCAGGCCCGCTGCTGGAGCGCGCCCGCCGCATCGCCTCGGTCTGCGAACGCCACGGCGTCACCCTGCCGCAGGCCGCCCTGGCCTTCCCGCTGCGCCACCCCGCGGTCGCCTCCGTCGTGGTCGGGGCCCGCTCCGCCGACGAGGTCGCCCGCAACGCCGCCCTGACCGCCCGCCCGGTGCCCGGCGACCTGTGGGCCGACCTCACCGCCGAGGGCCTGATCTCCTGAACGCGTCCGGCCGGATCGTCCCGGCGGGCTCACCCGGCCGGAGTGAAGGTCCGCTGGGCCGAAGCAGGAGGGGTTTGCGATACTCCTCCCATGTCATCCACGGTCTCGATCGTCCTGCTCGTCATCGCGGGCCTGGTGCTCGTCGTCACGAACCTTCCCCGGCGCGACCGGGCGACGTCGCACCGGGAGGCGGACCGGGAGGGCGTGGTCCTCTACTGGCGGCCCGGTTGCCCGTACTGCATGAGGCTGCGCACCCGCCTGCGCCTCACGGGCCTGCGCTACAGCGAGGTCGACATCTGGAAGGACCCCGACGCGGCGGCGTTCGTCCGCTCGGTCGCGGACGGGAACGAGACCGTGCCGACCGTGACCGTGGCCGGGAGGGCGATGGTGAACCCGTCCGCGAGCCAGGTGCTCACCGCGGCCAGGGCCGAGCCGCCGCCCCCGGCGTCCGGCACCGGTGAGCGTCCCTAGACCGGCCGGGGGGCGGTGGCGGGGGCGTGCCCCGTCCCGTCACGGGCGGCGTACCAGCGTCTTCTCCCCGTGCCCGGCGGGTCCGGAGCATCCTCGCCCGGCCCGGCAGCGGCACCGGCCCTTTCCGCTCTCGCATCGGGAGGCGCGCTTCAGCACCGACGACTGCGACTGACGCGTGGACGTGTGCACCCGTGAACCCGGAGGTCCCGTCGGCGTCAACGTCGGGGTGGGGACCGGGAGCGGCGGTACCGGCGTCGGGGTCGGAGTCGGCGTGGGTGTGGGTGTCGGGGTCGGGGTGGGCGTGGGTGTCGGGGTCGGGGGCAGGGCCGCGCAGTCCAGTTCCGTGCTGAACGGGAAGTCGTGGATCTCCCCGCCGTTGGCGGTGGCCGTGCCGGCGGTCAGCTCGCGGACGATGACGTTGCCCTCGATGTTGGAGGCGTTCTCGTCGATCAGCGCGGCGTTCGGAGCGAAGATCGTCCCTTCGATGGTGGCCCCCCTGCCCGAGGGAAGCCTGATGGTGGTGGCGTCCGGGAAGTCGAACAGGATGAACCGGCCCTCCGGCCCGCCGATGCCGGCGAAGTTCGGGGGGACCCACGTGAAGTCACCGCCCACGGCGGTCGTGTCCACGACGACCAGGAGCGGGGCGGTGGCCGTGGGCCGGTCGTCGAAGATCAGGTTGGCGATGTTGTTCAGGTTCTCGGCGTCGATCTGCAGGACGTTGGTGATGCCGTCGGTCAGGTTGATGCGGACGTTGGAACCGGGCGGGACGACGTTGCCGGGGAAGGGCACCCCGTTGCCGTCCCGCAGGATCACGTTGTTGACGCACAGGGCGAGGTCCGCGGCGCGCTGGCGGTAGGTGGCGAAGAGCGCGGCGAAGTCGATCACCGAGGCGGGGCCGACGGAGGCGACGGGCTGGCGTACGGTCAGCTCCACCCGCGCCGGCGATTCGTAGTCGCCCGTGGCGTTGATCCGGGTGTTGACCAGCGCGCCGTTGTTGTCGACGTTCAGGACGAACGAGCCGGTGAGGTCGCCGATCTTGGCGTAGCCGCCGGAGAGGACCGAGAGCCGTCCGGTGGGGCTGCTCTGGGCGAAGTCGACCCGGCCGCCCACCACCAGCGCCGTGGGCCGGGCGTCGCCGGCGACGACGAAGGTGCCCGCCGTCACGGTGGCGACCCGGTAGTCGCCGGTCAGGATGAGGTCCCCGCCCACCGCCAGGGTGCCCTCGTTCTCGTTGCTGTTCAGGCGGGCGTCGCCCTCCACGACGACGGTGAAGCCGTTGTTGCCGCTGACCGGGTTCAGCGGAGCGTGCCCCGAGCCGGTATCGACGATGAGGGCCCCCAGGCTCATGGCGAAAATGCTCAAACCTACGGAAAAATACACTCTGCGCATATCGTTCCCCTCATGATCGCTCCATTTCCCGAGCGAGTTTAAGCAGCTCAGAGGGGGTGAGCGGCTCCGTACGGGCAAATGTCCGTCATGCCTGTGGCTCGAATTCGGAGAACGCGGGAAGGGGCGGCCGGCGTGCCGCGCGGGCGGGACCGTGCCCGCGCGGGCGCCACCGGGGGAGGGGAATCCCCGTGCCGTCCCTGCCCCGGGAGGGTTCAGGCGGATTCGAGGGGCAGGCCGGCCTCGGCCCAGTCCTCGATGCCCTCGCGGTACTTGCGGACGTCGGTGTAGCCGAGGGCGGTGAGCCTGTCGGCGACCTGCCCGCTGTTGGGGCACGCCGGGTTGGAGCAGTAGGTGACGATCGCGGCGTCGAGGTCGGGGAGCAGGGAGGGGGCCAGCCTGTCGACGTCGGCCCGGACCAGGGGGACGGCCCCGGGCAGGTGCTGCCGCGCGTAGTACTGCCCGCCCAGCGCGTCGACGACGGTCACGCGGCCCTCGTCGATCGCGGCCTTCAGCTCGTCCCGGGTGATGAGTGCGGTCATGTCGCTGCCTCCGTAGAAGTGGACTATAGTCCGTTTGTGGCTCACGACGATAGCGGACCGCAGTCCGCTTCTGCAACACCGCTGGAACTGCTGCGCACCCCACCCCAGAGGGAACGGGCGGACGCGGCACGCAACCGCGCCGCGGTACTGGAGGCCGCGGCCCGGCTGTTCGCCGAGCGGGGCGTGGAGGCGGTGTCCATGGACCAGGTGGCCGCGGCCGCCGGCGTCGGCAAGGGCACCCTGTTCCGCCGGTTCGGCGACAAGGCCGGCCTGGCCGCCGCCCTGCTGGACGCCAGGGAACGCGTGCTGCAGGAGGCGATCCTGCACGGGCCGCCGCCGCTCGGCCTCGGGGCGGCGGCCGGTGAGCGGCTCGCCGCGTTCGCCGGCGCCTACCTGGACTACCTGCTGGAGCACCTGGACCTGGTCCGGATGTCGGAGACCGCGGCCCCCGGTGCCCGGTACCGGATCGGGGCCTACCGGTTCTGGCACCGCCACGTGGCGATCCTGCTCGGCGGCACGCCCGACCCCGAGCACGCCGCCCACGCCCTGCTGGCCGCGCTCTCGGCCGAGCACGTGTCCGCGCTCCTGCCGGAGCTGGGCGAGAAGCGGATACGCGCGGGCGTGCTCCGCCTCGCGCGTTCGATGACGCCCCCTCCCGGAGGGTGACGGCCCGCGCCCTCCCGGCGCCCTTCGGTCCCTCGGGGACGGTCAGGCGAGGGTGCTGCGGAGCCACTCCTCGACGCCGGCGATGTGGACCGTGGCCCAGGCCCGCGCCACCTCGGGCTGGCGGGCGGCGATGGCGTCGCAGATCGCGCCGTGCTGCTCGCGGGTCTTCTCCAGGGCGTTCTCCTGGGTGAGGCCCCGCCAGATCCTGGCCCTGGTGGTGGGGCCCGAGAGGCTCTCGATGAGGGAGCAGAGCACGGCGTTGCCCGACCCCTCCGCGATGCGCTGGTGGAACTCCAGGTCGTTGGCGACCAGTTGCTCGACGCTCGGGTCCGCGGGCAGCTCGTCGAGGAGCCTGCGCAGCTCGGCGACCTCGGAGTCGGACATGGAGGTCGCCGCCATCGCGGTCGCCGCGGGTTCCAGGATGCGCCGCACCTGGAAGAACTGCAGCACGGTGTCGTCCTGGTGGAAGTCGACCACGAACGACATCGCGTCCAGCAGCAGCCTGGGCTCCAGGCTGGTCACGTACGTGCCGTCGCCCTGGCGCACGTCCAGCACGTTGATCAGGGCCAGTGCGCGGACGGCCTCGCGCAGCGAGTTGCGCGAGAGGCCGAGGCGGTCGGCCAGGTCGGCCTCCTTGGGCAGCCTGCTGCCGGGGGCCAGCTCGCCGGACAGGATCATCTGTTTGATCCTGTCGATAGCGGCATCGGTGACCGCCACGCTGCACCGTCCTCAGGGTTCGCCAGACATCCGATGTCTATGAGTGTATGGCGAACCTGACCGGATCCGTCCCCGCCGCCCGCCGGACGAGGCCGCGCACCTCCAGGGTGCGCAGGTGCGCCGCGGCCTCTCCCGCGGCCATCCCGCGCAGCAGGACCGGGAAGTCCTCCCAGGGACGGTTCCAGGTCATCCGCCCGGCGATCTCCCAGATGGTCAGCGGCTCCTCCGCCTCGGCGAGCAGGTCGGCCAGCCGTCGGAGCTTCTCCTCGTGGTGGACGCCGATCTCGGCCGCCCGCGCCGCCGTATCCGGAAATATCCATTCATGGGCGGGGAGGGCTTCGAGGTCGCCCAGCCCCTTGACCTTCTCCAGCGACTCCAGGAAGTCGGTGAGCGGGTCCACGTCGGCGCGGTCGTAGGGGTAGATGCCGATGTGCGGGGTGATCGCTGGCAGCACGTGGTCACCGGTGAAGAGGCGGTCGGCGTCCTCCAGGTGCAGGCAGACGTGGCCGGGGGTGTGCCCGGGGGTCCAGATCGTGCGCAGCCTGCGTCCCGGCACGTCGATCAGGTCGCCGTCGGTCAGCACGCGGTCGGGCGTCGCGGGCGGCCCGGGCCGGTTCCCGGTGACCTCCTCCACCTCCACGGCGCCCGCCCCGGCCCGGCGCAGCATGTCGGCCTGGAAGTCGCGGTGCCCGCGCTCCCCGAACTCGCGCATCATCGCGACCAGCGCGGCGTCGGCCTCGTGCATGGCGATCCAGGCGCCCGACTCCTCCCTGACCTGACCGGCCAGCCCGGCGTGGTCGGGGTGGAAGTGGGTGACGACCACCCCGCGCACGTCACGGACGTCCATGCCGGCCGCGGCGAGCCCGTCGCGCAGCGCCAGCCATGCCTCGGGGGCGTTCCAGCCCGCGTCCACCAGCACCGGGCCCGCCGGGGACTCGATCGCGTAGACCAGGGTGTAGCCGAGCGGGTTGCCCGGGATGGGCACCGGCACGCTCCACACCCCGCCACCGGTGTCGAACGGACGCTGCTCGCTGTACGGCCTGCGGCGGGACTTCAACGGTGGTGCTCCTTACCGGCGCCGTTCAAAAGGCGCTCCTTGCCGGCGCCCCTTCGGGGGCGCTCCTTGCCGGTGCCGTTCACGGGCGCCGCTCACACGCGCCGTTCACAGGCGTTCCAGGACGGTCGCGGTCGCGAGCGCCCCGCCCGCGCACATGGAGACCAGCGCGGTCGAGGAGTCGGACCGCTCCAGCTCGTGCAGCGCGGCGGTGATCAGCCGTGCACCGGTCGCGCCGACCGGATGGCCGAGTGCGATGGCGCCTCCGTTGACGTTGACCCGTTCCATGTCCGGCTTGTGTACCGATGCCCAGGATAGGACCACGGAGGCGAAGGCCTCGTTGACCTCGAACCTGTCGATGTCGGCCATGCTCATCCCGGTGCCGGCGAGGACCTTCGCGGTCGCGTCCACCGGCCCGTCCAGGTGGTAGTACGGCTCGGCGCCGACCAGCGTCTGGGCGAGGACGCGGGCCCTGGGCCGAAGGCCGTGCCGGGCGGCGGCCTCCTCACTCATCACCAGCACCGCGGCCGCGCCGTCGGAGATCTGCGAGGAGGTGCCCGCGGTGTGCAGGCCGTCCTCGACGACGGGCCTGAGCCGGGCCAGCCCCTCGGCGGTGGTCTCGCGCAGCCCCTGGTCGCGGTCGACGAGGCGCGTCTCACCGGTCGGCTCGCCGTCCTCGCCGAGGACGGGCGCGCTCACCGCGACGACCTCCCGGCCGAAGCGGCCCTCGGCCCACGCCCGCGCGGCCAGCTGCTGGGAGCGGGCGCCGAACCGGTCGAGCCGCTCGCGGGTCAGCCCGCGCCGGCGCGCGATCCGCTCGGCGGCGGCGAACTGGTCCGGCATGTCGATGGACCAGTCGTCGGGACGGGGCCGGGCGGGGAGCACGTTGGAGCCGAGCGGTGCCCGGCTCATCACCTCGACGCCGCAGGCCACGCCGACCTCGATGACCCCGGCCTGGACGAGCGCGGCGACCAGGTGCACGGCCTGCTGGGAGGAGCCGCACTGCGCGTCGACGGTGGTGACGCCCGCCCGGTAGGGCAGCCCGGCGTACAGCCAGGCGTACCGGCCGATGTGGCCGCCCTGCTCGCCGGCCTGCGTGACGCATCCGGCGAAGACCTGTTCCACCGCGGCCGGGTCGATGCCCGCGCGGCCGACGAGGCCGCTCAGGGCCGCGGCGAGGACCGCCTGCGGTTTGAGTCCGGCGAGCCACCCGCCGCGCCTGCCGATCGGGGTCCGTACGGCCTCGACGATCACTGCACCCATACGATCTCCTCGCCTTCCGGCTCGGAACTCGCGGCCACCGGGCGCCCGTCCCCGCCGGTCCGCCCGCTCGCGCGTCGCTCCAGAACGTCGCTCTAGTCGCCTTCGACTGCGACTGTAACGCGTTCTAATTTCAGGCGGAAGGAGCGGGCCGGAAATCGGCGAGCAGCCGGTCGGCGGCGATCTCGATGCGCCGCTGGATCTGCTCGTAGGTGCGCCGTCCCCTGAGCATCTCCAGCAGCTCGTGCACCCAGACGCTGGAGAGCGAGCCGGCGAGCGCGAACTGCTCCTCGGTGGCGGTCTCCACGGTGAGGTCGTCCCCGGCGACCCGGAGCAGCAGCCCCGTCATGCGGTCGCCGAACGGCGTCTCGACCTCGGCCATGATCAGCGAGCGGATGAGCGCGTCGGCGAGCTCGGGCTCGCGCATCAGGCCGCGGGTGGCGCGCATCAGGATGTCGACGGCGCGCCCCGAGGCCGCGACGGCGCTGGGCGGGCGGCGCTCGATGCTGCTCTCCAGGAGGTCGATCTCCTCGCCCACGACGGCGACGACGAGATCCATCTTGGAGGGGAAGTAGCGGTAGAGCGTCCCGAGCGCGACCCCGGCGCGCTCGGCGACGGTCCGCATCTGCATCGCCTCGACGCCGCCGCGCGAGGCGAGGGCCGCGGCGGCCTGGACGATGCGCTTGCGCCGCTGGTGCTGGCTCCTGGTGCGGACGCCGGTGGACGCCGGTTCGCTCTGCACGCCGGATGCCCCTTCGGTCGTGGCCGGATCGACGTTGCCCGGAGCGTGCCTGCCGGCCGGGCGCGCGGCGGCCGGTGCCTCGGTCGTCACCTGCGGGGTACGCATGAGAACACGTTATCTGATTTCCGGATACTCCGGCGGGTTACTCGCCGGTCACAAAGATGCCCGTGCTTACACGGCATATGTGATGCGGCGGTTATGTCCGTGTTATTGCGGACGGCCCGCTATGGACACGGAATAGAATCTGTTCTACTTTTCGGAAGGGCGGGAACGGCGGACGGCATCCCAGGAGCGCGCGTGGACTTCACCCTTGACGAGACCCGGACCGACCTGCGCGACCTCGCGGCCGACCTGCTCGGCAAGGAGGTGACGGCCGCGCGGCTGGAGGCGCACTCCAGGAGTGGTGCCCCCTACGACGCCGCGCTGTGGCGTTCCCTGGCCGACGCCGGGCTGCTCGGCGCCTGCCTGCCCGAGGAGGCCGGCGGGGCCGGGCTGGGAGCGGTGGGGACGGCGGTCCTGCTGCGGGAGATCGGCGCCCGCGTGGCCCCGGTCCCCGCCGAGCCGAGCCTGGTCGCCGCCCAGGTGATCGCCTCGTACGGGTCCCGCGAGCAGCGCGAGGCGCTGGCCCCGCTGGCCGAGGGCGAGATCACGCTGGCCGTCGCCCCCTCCGAGCCCGGCCGCGACCTCGGAGCCCCGCCCGTCACCACCGCGCGGCCGGACGGCGCCGGATGGGTGCTCGACGGCGCCAAGGGCACCGCGCCCCACGCGGCCGGAGCCTCGAAGATCCTGCTCACGGCCCGGACCGACACCGGGAGCGGGGTGTTCCTGGTCGATCCCGGCGACGTGGAACCACGCCCCGTGCCGGTCTCCACCGGCGAGCCGGCCGCCGCGCTCACCCTGCGGGGCGTACCCGGCGAGATGGTCGGCGCCGCGGACGGCCTGGCCGCCGGCGGCCTGCGGCGGGCGGTGACGGCCGGGAACATCGCCGTCTTCTCCGGCGTGCTGGCCGGAGCCCTGGCGCTGACCACCGAGTACATCAGGACCCGGCGGCAGTTCGACCGGGCGCTGGCCGAGTTCCAGGCGGTCACCGTGCAGATCGCCGACGTCTACATCGCCGCGCGGGCGCTGGACGTGGCCGTGTGGTCCGGGGCGTGGCGGCTGGAGCAGGGCGACGACGAGGGGGCCGAGACCGACCTCGCGGTGGGCGCGCTGACCGCGACCGAGCAGGCGCTGGGCGCCCTGTACACCTGCCAGCACCTGCACGGCGGGATCGGCGTGGACGTGACCTACCCGCTGCACCGCTACTTCGCCTGGGGCAGGCACCACGCCCACCTGCTGGGCGGGGTCGAAGCCCGGCTCGACACGATCGGAGCGCTCGTCTGATGCTGATCGACCTCACCCCCGAGCAGAAGGAGCTCCGCGCCGAGCTGCGCGAGTACTTCCGGTCCTGCCTCACCGACGAGGACAGGAGACGGATCGCCGACGACCCGTTCGGCCACGCGTACATGGAGCACTGCCGCACCCTGGGCCGCGACGGCAGGCTCGGGCTGGGCTGGCCGAAGGAGTACGGCGGCGGCGGGCTCGGCCCGCTGGAGCAGCAGATCTTCGCCAACGAGATCGCCCGCGCCGAGGTGCCGTACCCGATCATCACCGTGCAGACCGTCGGGCCGACCCTCATGCAGTACGGCACGCCCGCGCAGAAGGACTTCTTCCTGCCGCGCATCCTGGCCGGGGAGTGCCACTTCGCGATCGGCTACAGCGAGCCCGGGGCCGGCACCGACCTGGCGTCCCTGCGCACCACCGCGGTCCGCGACGGCGACCACTACGTCGTCAACGGCCAGAAGATCTTCACCTCCGGCGCCCACTACGCCCAGTACATCTGGCTGGCCGTGCGCACCGACCCCGACGCGAAGAAGCACCGCGGGATCACCATGATGATCGCCGACTGCTCCGACCCCGGCTTCTCCTGGACGCCCATCATGACCATGGACGGGCGCCACCACACCAACGCCACCTACTACTCCGACGTCCGCGTGCCCGTGGACATGGTGGTGGGGGAGGAGAACAGGGGCTGGGACCTGATCGTCAACCAGCTCAACCACGAGCGGGTCACGCTCGGCCCCGCGGGCAACATCGCCCACACCTACGACCGCTTCCTGGACTGGGCACGCCGTACCGGCGCGATCGACGAGCCCGCGGTACGCCGCGCCCTCGGCCGCGTCCACGCCTACTTCCGGACCAACGAGCTGCTGAACTGGCAGGTCGCGGCCAACATGGACCTGGGCTGGCTGGGCGCCCCCGACGCCTCGGCCACCAAGGTCTATGGCTCCGAGCGGCTGCAGGAGGTCGGCCGGATCGTCGGCGAGACCCTGGCCCGCTTCGGCGACCCCTCCGACCCGCCGACCGCCGACCTGATGGAGCGCGTCGACAGGGGCGCCAAGGGCGGGCTGGTGCTCACCTTCGGCGGCGGCGTCAACGAGGTGCAGCGGGAACTCATCGCCATGCTGGGCCTGAGCCTGCCGAGGCCGCCCCGATGACCGCGACGACCGGCCCGACCGGTGCGACCGGCCCGACCGGCCCCGTCCCCGCCACCGGCCCCGCGAACGGCCCCGCGAACGATCCCGGCACCCTGCACGAGCGCCTCACCGCCCTGGCCGCGCGCCAGGCCGCCCTGGGCGAGGTGCCCGGCGTCGCGCTGGCCGACCCGGTGAACCTGCCGATGATCCGCCACTGGGCCGCGGCGCTGGGCGACGCCAACCCGCTCTACACCGACGCCGAGGCGGCGGCCGCCGGGGTGCACGGGGAGATCGTGGCACCCCCGGCGATGATCCAGGTCTGGACCATGCCCGGCCTGGACCCCGACGCCGGACGGGCCGGCACACCGGTGGACCCCGTACTGGCGATGCTGGACGACGAGGGCCACACCGGCGTGGTCGCCACCAACTGCGAGCAGACCTACCACCGCTACCTGCGGCTCGGTGAGTCCCCCGTCCCGGCCACCCGGTTCACCGGCATCATCGGCCCGAAGCGGACCGCGCTCGGCGAGGGCTATTTCGTGACCTGGAACGTCGTCTGGTACGCCGGAGGCGAGGCCGTGGCCGAGATGATGTTCCGGGTGCTCAAGTTCCGGCCCGCGACGAGCCCCGCGGACCCGCCGTCCGACGGGGCGCCGTCGCGCGAGCCGTACCCGCTCAGGCCCGCGGTCAACGACGACACCGCGTTCTTCTGGGAGGGCGTCGCCGCGGGCGAGCTGCGGATCCAGCGGTGCGCCGACTGCGGGACGTTGCGCCACCCGCCGGGCCCGGTCTGTCCCTCGTGCCGCTCGACCGCCCGCACGTACGTTGAGGCGAGCGGCGAGGGCGAGGTCTACAGCCACGTCGTCCACCACCACCCCCCCGTTCCGGGACGGGAGACGCCTTTCGTGGTGGCCGTGGTGGAACTGCCGGAAGGGGTACGGATCGTGGGCAACGTGGTGGACTGCGCTCCTTCGCGGGTGGGTATCGGTATGCCGGTGCGGGTGACGTACCGCCGGATGGACGACGAGCTGATCCTGCCCATGTGGGCCCCCCGGGAGGCGTGATGCGGACACTCACCCGCGACGAGGTGCGGACCGGAACCCTCCTTCCGGAACTCGCGATCGAGCTGAGTCCCACCGTGGTCGTCTCGACCGCGCTGGCGACCATGGACTTCACCCCCGTCCACCACGACGTGCACCGGGCCAGGGCGCAGGGGTCGAAGGACGTCTTCCTCAACATCCTGACCACCATGGGCCTGGTCGAGCGCTACGTCACCGACTGGGCCGGGCCCGAGGCGCTGATCCGCGGCATCAACGTGAAGCTCGGCGTCCCGGCGTACGCGGGCGACCGGCTGGTCTTCACCGGCACGGTGCTCACCCGCGAGGAGGGCGAGTTCACGGCCGAGGTCCGCGGCAGGGTCAGCCTCGGCGACCACGCCTCGGGCACCGTCAGGTTCGCCCTCCCCACCCACTGAGCCGCTCCCGCTCCCCGAGCCCTCTCGTCCGCCCAGCCCTTCCCACCCCCCTGAGCCTTCTCTGAGCTCTTCCGATCCACCGAGCCCTTCTCATCCACGCGGAAAGGCCCCATCACCGTGGTCTCCTTGTCGGGGCGCGCGGCCGTCGCCGGGATCGGCGCGACCGAGTTCTCCAAGCAGTCAGGCCGGTCCGAGCTGCGGCTCGCCGCCGAGGCGGTGTTCGCGGCGCTCGACGACGCGGGCCTGGCGCCCGCGGACGTGGACGGCATGGTCACCTACACCCAGGACGCCAACCAGGAGATCGCCGTGGCCCGCGAGGTGGGCGTCGGCGACCTGTCGTTCTTCTCCCGCGTGCACTACGGGGGCGGCGCGGCCTGCGGCACCGTGCTGCACGCGGCGATGGCCGTGGCCACCGGGGTCGCCGAGACCGTGGTCTGCTACCGGGCGTTCAACGAGCGCTCCGGCCAGCGGTTCGGCAGGCCCGACGCCCGGATCGGCGGCGAGCCCTCCTCCCAGGGCCTGGAGATGAGCTGGCACGTGCCGTACGGGCTGATGACCCCGGCGGCCTGGGTGGCGATGTTCGCCCGGCGGTACATGCACGTCTACGGCGCCACCTCCGAGGACTTCGGCCGGGTGGCGGTCGCCATGCGCAGGCACGCCGCCACCAACCCGGCCGCGTGGTTCCACGGGCGGCCGATCACGCTCCAGGAGCACCAGGCGTCGAGGTGGATCGCCGAGCCCCTGCACCTGCTCGACTGCTGCCAGGAGAGCGACGGCGCGGTGGCCCTGGTGGTCACCTCCGCCGAGCGGGCCAGGGACCTGCGCAGGTCACCGGCCCTGATCGCCGCGGCGGCCCAGGGCGCGGGCGCCGGTCAGATGATGATGACCAGCTACTACCGCGACGACATGACCGGCCTGCCGGAGATGGGGGTGGTCGCCCGCCGACTCTGGGAGCAGTCCGGGCTCGGACCGGCCGACATGCAGACGGCCATCCTGTACGACCACTTCACCCCGTTCGTCCTCACCCAGCTGGAGGAGCTGGGCTTCTGCGGGCGCGGTGAGGCGCGCGACTACATCGCCGACGGCGGCATCGAGATCGACGGGCGCCTGCCGGTCAACCCGCACGGCGGCCAGCTCGGCGAGGCGTACATCCACGGCATGAACGGGATCGCCGAGGCGGTCCGGCAGATCCGCGGCACCTCGGCCAACCAGGTCCCCTCCGTGAGGAACGTGCTGGTCACCGCGGGGACGGGCGTGCCGACCAGCGGGCTGGTGCTGTCCTCGGAGTGAGCGCCGCGAACGTCCCCGAGTACCCGGACGTCCCCGATACCCGGACGGCCGCGTGCCCGGCAGGGGGCACGCGGCCGCCGGAGCCCGCGGGGGAGGGGCCGTGCGCCCGGAGGCCGGGCGCACGGCGGTGGTTCAGCAGCTCAGGTTGCCACCGGGGGCGACGCCGAGGATCTGGGTGAAGCGCTGGTAGGAGTTGATCCGGCTCTGCACCTGCGCGGGGTTGCGGCCGTCGCACTCCAGGCTGCCGTTGATGCTGCGGATCGTCTGGCCGAAGCCGTGGCCGTTGACCATCGCGTTGTGCGGGGTCATCGTGCCGGGGCCGTTCTGGGTGTTCCAGTACCACAGGGCGGTCTTCCAGGCCACCGACGCGTCGTTCTGCACCAGGTACGGGTTGGCGAGCAGGTTGATGCCGAGCGCGTCGCCCGCGGCCTTGTAGTTGAAGTTCCAGCTCAGCTGGATCGGGCCGCGCCCGTAGTAGGCCGCCTGACCGGCCGGGCAGCCGTACGGCTGGCTCGTGTCGCAGTAGTGCGGGTAGTTCGCGGTGTTCTGCTCCACGACGTGGACCAGGCCGCCGGTCTCGTGGTTGGCGTTGGCCAGGAACGCCGCGGCCTCCTGACGCCGGACGGTCTCACTGCCGGTCTTGGCGAAGCCCGGGTAGGCGCTCAGCGCCGCGGTCAGGCCGCTGTAGGTGTAGAAGGGGTTCCGGTTCGGGAACATCTGGTTGAACTGGGCCTCGCTCACCACGAACCCCGAGGTGGGGGGCGGGTCGGTGGGCGTCGTGCCGCCACAGGTGTGCGGCTCCCAGTACCAGGTGCTGATCACCGGGTCGTAGCCCGGGTTGTCGTGCTCGGCCCGGTAGTACTTGCCGTCGGTGTACCTGACGATGCTCCCGGCGGTGTACCAGGTGCCCGCCGCCCAGTTGGGGTGGTTGCAGTTGCCCGTGGGCGGGGGAGTGGTGGTGCCGCCGCCGCAGGCGCCCCTGTCGGCCCACACGGAGTTGGTGCCCGGCGCCTCGTTCTGGGTCCACCACTGCGCGAACCAGTTGCGGCCGTTGTGGGAGGCGGTCATGCCGTTCGTGTAGACCGTCGAGGAGTTCCACGCGGCCACACAGGCCGCGGCGGCACTCCGGGCGGAGTTCCCGACGGAGCTCTCTGCAGTGCTCCCGGCGGCGCTCCCGGCGGTGCTTCCGGCGGCCGAGGACATCGGCAGGGCGACCGACAGTCCGCCCGTGACCGCCAGGGCGGCGAGGGTGGCCATGATGCGCTGTCTCAACACTTGATCACTCCTTCGTGCGGCAGGGGCCGCGGAGGGTCGGCGAGGGGGGTCGGTCCGTACGGGAGCCGTCGCGCCACGCTCGTCCCACCGCTGCGCCGTCCCGCTCCGGGTGGGCGTCCCACCGGGTCGGGGCGGCGTATGGCCGAGGGCGAGAGCGGACCGCACGGAAGGCTTGCCGGCCCGGTCAGGACGGGCGGTGCGGGGGTGCGTCGCATGAGCGCTCCCAGTGGGGGAAACCGGTGGGCGTGGTGCGTCCGGACGGTCGGACCATCCCGCGACGACGGTTCGCGTCGCCGGGGTTCGCGCAGCTCCAGGTCGGATCGGGTGGATCGTGCAGCGGGTCGTGGAGGTCCCCGCTTAACTTTCTCTTAAGAAAGTTTCCTAAGAGTTACCGTGATCCTAGCCTTGACAGATCGTTGTCACAACCCCCTGCGGACCGTCGGGCACAGGCTCCGTCCCCGGGTGCGTTCCGCGCCTGCCACGGTTCGGCCGGGTGGGTTCACGGCCGCTTCCTCTGTGTCGCCGGCCCCGACGGGCTCACGCCCCGGCCGCTCCTTTCGTGTCACCGCTCCCGACGGGCTCACGCCCCGGCCGGTCCGGTCTTCTCGTACCGGCCGGGGCGTCCTCTTCCGCCGGCCGGCCCGGCGTGCCGCGTCCGGCCGTACGGGGCGAGCGGGCGACGCGCTCGTCCCTCACCGACAATTTTTCTTGTATTGACTTTTTAAATGGTCGGTCACTATCGTCGTGGCATGGCCGGAGCCGGGGTGATCGACAAGGCCGGTGCCGCCGGGACGGAACCCGGCCGGTCCGGGTCCGGTCGCCCGCCCCGGTGAGCCGCCACCACGGCGAACACCCCCGGCACCCGGTCACCACCGGACGGTCGGGCCGTCACCGCCGGCTGGCCGGGCCGTCACCGCCGTCACCCGAGCCCGTGCTCGGCCACCGCCTCGCGATCACGCGGGCGGCGACGACACCAAGGAGTCCTGAGATGTCACACGAATTCCGCCTCACCCATGACGTCGAGCTCAAGGCCACCCCGGGACAGGTGTGGGAGGCGATCGCGACCGGTCCCGGCGTCGACTCGTGGTTCATGGGCAGGAACGAGATCGAACCCCGCGAGGGCGGCAGGGCGTCCATGTCGATGCCCGGCTTCACCGGCGAGTCCACGGTCACCGCCTGGGAGCCTCCGCACCGGTTCGCCTACCGCTCCGACCCCGGCGAGGACGGCGCGTTCATGGCGTTCGAGTACCTCGTCGAGGGCCGCGACGGCGGCACCACCACACTGCGGTTCGTGCACAGCGGCGTGCTGACCGGCGACTGGGAGGCGGAGTACGACGCGCTCCGCAAGGGCAACCCGCTCTACCTGCGGACCCTCGCGCAGTACCTGGAGCACTTCCCCGGTCGCACCGCCGTGCCGGTCACCGCGTTCGGCCCGCAGCGGCCCGGCCCGGGCACGGCCTGGACCGGCCTCACCCGCGCCGTGGGTCTGGCCGAGCAGGTCGAGGAGGGCGACAAGGTGCACTTCACGGTCGCGGGCCGGACCGTCGACGGCGTGGTCGACACGGTGCTCGCCCCCACCTTCCTGGGCGTGCGCACCGACGACGCGCTGCTGCGGTTCGTCGACGGCGGCGGCCTGATCATGACCGGCCACCACGTCTTCACCGACGTCGACCCGGCCGAGGCCGAGCGGACCTGGGGCGCCTGGCTCGCGTCCGTCCCGGCCTGAACCACCCGAACACGAAGACCGCTTCCGAGTACGAGGACCTCACCATGAGCACCGCCCACCCTGCGATTCCCCGCACCGGCGCCGCCACGTGCGAGCCGGCCCACCGGATCGGAGCGTCCCGATGAGCCGCCCGTGGATCGGCCTCGCCGTCCTCGCCCTGCCGACCCTGCTGCTCTCGCTCGACATCAGCGTGCTCTACCTGGCCCTGCCGCAGCTCGGCGGCGACCTGCGCGCCGACGCCACCGAGCAGCTGTGGATCCTCGACATCTACTCGTTCATGATCGCTGGGTTCCTGGTCACCATGGGGGCGCTCGGCGACCGGATCGGCCGGCGCCGGCTGCTGCTGATCGGTGCCGCCGCGTTCGGGGTGGCCTCGGTGGTGGCGGCCTACGCCACCAGCCCAGGCATGCTGATCGCGGCACGGGCACTGCTCGGCGTCGCCGGTGCGACGCTGATGCCCTCGACGATGGCGCTGATCCGCAACATGTTCCCCGACCCCAAGCAGATGGGCCTGGCCATCGGGGTCTGGTTCAGCTGCTTCATGGGCGGGATGACGCTCGGCCCGCTCGTCGGCGGCGTACTGCTCCAGCACTTCTGGTGGGGGTCGGCGTTCCTGCTGGGCGTGCCCGTCATGGTGCTGCTGCTGATCGTCGGCCCGTTCCTGCTGCCCGAGTTCAAGGCCGAGCGGCCCGAACACCCGCTCGACCTTCTCAGCGTCGTCCTGTCGCTCGCCGCCATCCTGCCGGTCATCCACGGCCTCAAGACCCTCGCCCGCGACGGCTGGCAGCCCGTCGCGCTCGCGGAGATCGCCGTCGGCCTCGCGATCGGCGTCGTCTTCGTCCGCCGGCAGCGGGCACTGGCCGAGCCCCTGCTCGACCTGCGCCTCTTCGCCGACCGCACGTTCAGCACGGCCCTGGGGATCATGCTCCTCGGCGGGGTCGTCATGGCGGGTCTGTCCCTGCTGTCCTCGCTGTACCTGCAGAACGTCACGGGCCTGTCGCCCCTGGCGACCGGGATGTGGCTGATCCCGCAGAACGTCGCCATGGTCGCGGGCTCGATGGCCGCACCGGCCCTGGCCCGCAGGCTTCCGGCGTCCACCGTCGTCGCGCTGGGGCTCGCGATCTCCGCCGCCGGCCTGCTGGTGGTCACGCGGGTCACCGTGGCCGACTCCGGCATGCTCGTCGCCGGGCTGGTGCTGGCCTCCGCCGGGATCTCGTTCCCGATGGCGCTCACCATGAACCTGATGCTCGCCGCCGCGCCGCCGGAGAAGGCCGGTTCGGCCGCGTCGGTCTCCGAGACCAGCGGGGAGTTCGGCGTCGCCATGGGCATCGCGACGCTCGGCAGCCTCGGGACCGTGGTGTACCGGTCGGTCCTCGCCGGTGACCTGCCCGCGGGGATCCCCGGCGAGGTGGCGCGCACGGCGACGTCGAGCCTCACCGGGGCGGTGTCGGTCGCCGGTGAGGTCCCCGGGCTGCTCGACGCGGCGCGGAACGCGTTCACCAGCGGGCTCAACGTCGTCGGCGCGGTAGGCGCGGCCGTCTTCGCCGTGCTGACGCTGGTCGCCGCGATCACGCTCCGGACCTCCGCCGTCGAGGCGCCGGTGTCCGAGGAACAGCCCGCCTGAGCCGTCGTCCGTCCGTGACCCCGCGGCGGTCCCGCCGGAACCCGTCGCGGCTCCACCGTGGCCCGTTCCGCTGTTCTCGGTCCGCTGTTCTCGGTCCGCCGCCCGCCGCCCGCCGTCCTCCGTCCGGAGGGCGGCGGGCGTCGCGCGTGCGCGGAGGCCGGGAGGTCCGGGTCTCCGTGCGGGTCCGAGGACGTCAGGGAGCGGTCATCATCGGCACGGCGAAGAAGACGATCATTGCGATCGCCACCGCGATGACGAAGCCGGCCACCTCCCACGCCCAGTCGTGGTGGGAGGTCTTCACCTTGGTCCTGCGGGCGTGCGACGCCCGGCTCCCGCGCCTGTGGGACGCGGCCCGTCCGGAGGGGGAGGGGGCCGGCTGTTCCGTCCGTGTCGTCGTCTGCTCCGCGGGCTCCGGTCGCGGCGCCTCGGTACGGCCGTTCCACGGGAACTCCGGGGGCAGGGCCGGACCGGGCGGGGGCACCGGGGGTGCGGAGGGCGCAGGGGCCGCCGGGGGCGCCGGGAGCGCCGGGAGCGCCGCCGCGGGCACGTCCACCGGGGCGGTCGTCCATCCGTCGTGCCGCGTCTCGTACGGCGTCGGCGTGGGGTTCTGCGGGACGGGCCGGAGCGGGGCCCCGGAGGGCAGGTCCTCGGGGAGATGGTCCTCACACACGACCCAGCTGGGCAGGCGGAACCGCGCCTGGTTCGCCGGGGCGCTCAGGTGGTCCGGCCGGGGCGTCCAGAGCGGGAGGGCGGTCGGCATCTCGCCGGTCACAGTTCCGGAGGAGGTGTCCGCGAACCAGTCGACGGCGTGCGGCCGTACGGGATCGGACGTCCCGGAGGCAGGGGGGCCGTCGGGCGAGGGAACGACAGGGGGTGCGAACTGGGAGGCCGGGGAGGGCAGGGGAGCCGGGGGGACCGGCGCGGCGAGGACGGCCGGGACGGCCGGGGTGATCGGGGCGGTGGGCGCGGGCGGCACCGGAGTCACCGAGGCCACCGAGACCGACGGGGCCACCGGGGACGACGGCCGCGCGTGGCGCTCGCGCTCGTCGGCGGCGAGGGCGTCGAGCTGGTCGGTCTGCAGCGGCCAGCCGGGGAGCGGGTGCGCGGCCGGTAGGTCGTCGAGCACGTCCCCGGAGGCGCCTGCCGGTTCGAAGGGGACAAGGGGGCGTGCCCGCCCGGAGCCGCCGAGGGTGCCTGCCTGCCCGGAACCCGTCCGGTCTCCGAGGGCCGGGAAGGGGGACTCGGTGACGTGCTCCCCCGGAGGGCGTTCCCCGTCCCGGGGAGCGGCGGCGACCAGCCTGTCGGTGTAGGCGCGGGCCGCCCGCGCCTGTGGGGTGGGCGGGCGGAACAGGTCCTCCTGTCCGTCCTGCCGCCCGGGGGCGTCGTCCAGCACGTCGCCGGGGATCGGGGCGGGCATCGGGGCCGCCCTGCGCGGCCGGGGACGCTGGAGCCTGCGGCGGGGGCGCAGGGCCGCCGCGTCCAGGGCGGTGAGCACCGAGTCGCCCAGCTTGGGCATCGGCTCCGTGCTGGCCTCGTGCGCGGACAGGACGTCCGGGTCCGGCGGTGCGAAGGGATCGGGGAAACGGTCCTCGGGCGCCTCGGGCGCAGGGAGGGCCGGCGCACCGGAGAGCGGGCCGAACGACGCTTCGGGCGCGGTGCCGTTCTCCACCGACGGCAGGGGCCACTGGGGCGTCGTCGGCCACAGCTGCCTGACCAGCGGGGCCATCGGCCGCCTGATCGCCGGGGCGATCGAGGCCCGGGGCCCCAGCACGGCGGAGCGCAGCCGCGCCGGCGGGGTGGCCCAGGGGGCGAGGTTGAGCACGTCGCGGACCGGCGCGACGGCGAGGGCGCCGAACACCTCGGCCAGGTGCCCGGGGATCCGGGCCGAGGCCAGGGCGAGGCTCAGCGACTGCGACAGGCGGCGGCAGGCGCTCACGGTCAGCTCGTCGGCGGTGTCGGCCGCCACGTCCAGCACCCAGGAGAGCTCGGCGGCGTCCATCTCGCACACACCCGACAGGTACAGCACCTCGCGCTGGTGGGTGCGCAGGTCGGCGAGGACGCGCTGGACCAGGGTCGCGACCGGGTCGAGGCCGGTGACCGGCGGCGAGTAGACGATGTCACGCTGGTAGATCTCACGGCGGGCGAGCGCGTACAGCGCCGCGCGCGGCGGCTCGGTGTCCGAGACGTTGGAGAGGACGGCCACCAGGACGTCGGAGGCCGAGCCCGCGTCGCCCAGCTGGTCGTGGGCGTAGGCGAACAGCCCTGCTGCGTGACGGTCGTACAGCTCGGCGATCAGTTCGGTGCGCGAGCGTTGACCGAGGAGCGGTTGGGTCACGGGACCGGATCCTCTGGTGTTTCGGCGAGCGGGGGGGAGAGCGGGGGACGTCTGTGAAGCCTGCGACGTACGGTGCCGGTGGGATCAACTTCAGCGATGTGGGTCATCATGTCAACTCCTGGCCACCTCACGCACTACTGAATGCCCTTTTGCCGAGAAATACACATGACGATCTAGCTCGGCAAAGCAGGGAAGACAGGCCGGTTAAGTCGGGCATAGGCTGACCCGGGCGGGATCATGGGGACGGTTGTGACAGGGGAACCGCAATCCTGTCGAAAAAAGAGGTTGCGCATGATCACATTCAATGGTGTCACCAAGCGCTACGCCGACGGGACCGTCGCCGTGGACGATCTGAACCTTGAGGTGCCCACCGGAGAGATGACCGTCTTCGTCGGACCCTCGGGGTGCGGCAAGACCACGTCCCTCCGAATGATCAACAGAATGATCGACCCGAGCGGCGGGCGGATCCTGCTGGACGGCGTGGACGTCACGACGATCGACCCGCCCACGCTGCGGCGCGGTATCGGCTACGTCATCCAGCAGGCCGGGCTCTTCCCGCACCGCAAGATCGTGGACAACGTGGCGACGGTGCCCCTGCTGCTCGGCTGGGACAGGAAGAAGGCCCGCGCCCGGGCGATGGAGCTGCTGGAGAGGGTCGGGCTCGACCCCAAGATGGCGGGACGCTACCCCTTCCAGCTCTCCGGCGGGCAGCAGCAGCGCGTCGGCGTGGCCCGCGCGCTCGCCGCCGACCCGCCCGTGCTGCTGATGGACGAGCCGTTCAGCGCGGTCGACCCGATCGTGCGCACCAGCCTTCAGGACGAGCTGCTCCGGCTCCAGGCGGAGCTGAACAAGACCATCGTGTTCGTCACGCACGACATCGACGAGGCCATGAAGCTCGGCGACCGGGTGGCCGTGCTCCGCGTCGGCGGGCGGCTGGCCCAGCTCGACGACCCCGCGACCCTGCTGGCCAGGCCCGCCGACGACTTCGTCCGCGAGTTCCTCGGCCGGGACCGGGGCATCCGGCGGCTCTCCTTCATCTCCGACGAGGGGGTGGGGCTGCGCACCGACCTGCTGGTCCCGGCCTCCACCGACGTCGCCTCGGCCCGCGCCTCCGGCGAGGAGTGGCTGGCCGTGGTGGACGAGAGGGAACGGCCGCTGGGCTGGGTCGCGACCGGGGACCTGCCCGCGTCCGGCACCCTCGCCGACCTGGAGCTCGCGCCGTACGGGACGTACGTCAGCGGGCGGGACTCGCTGCGCGGCGCGCTGGACGCGACGCTGCTGTCCCCCTCGGGCAACGCGGTCGCGGTGGACGGCTCGGGCAGGGCGGTGGGCGTCGCCACCCGCCGGTCACTGGACGAGGCGCTGACCGAGGTCGCGGCGGGCGCGGGCTCGCCCGCCAAGGGCTCCGGTGGTCGGGGAGGCGTCGATGGATGAGGAGCCGCTGGTCCGCTGGGACTGGATCGGGCGCAACTGGCCCACGATCCAGGAGCTCCTCGCCGACCACGTCGTGATGGCGTTGGTGCCGGTCCTCGTCGGGCTGCTCATCGCGCTCCCGCTCGGGCTGGCCGGGGTCCGCTGGCGGTGGCTCTACCAGCCGACCGTCGGCCTGATGAACGTGATCTACTCGCTGCCCTCGCTGGCGGTCTTCATCGTGCTCATCCCGCTGACCGGCCTGGCGACCCGGCTGACCGTCATGGTCCCGCTCACCTTCTACGCCATGGCGGTGCTGATCCCCGCGGTCGTGGACGGCCTGGGCTCGGTCCCCGACCACGTGCGCCAGTCCGCGGTGGCCATGGGCTTCACCCCGCTGCGCAGGCTGCTGCAGGTGGAGCTGCCGATCGCGGTGCCGGTCGTGCTGGCCGGGCTGCGGGTGGCCACGGTCGCCGGCGTCAGCCTGGTCAGCGTCGGCGCGCTGGTCGGCAGGGGCGGGCTCGGCTACCTGTTCATCGACGGCTGGCAGCGGCAGTTCTACACCCCGATCGTCGTCGGCATCGTGCTGGTCGTCGTGCTCGCCGGGATCGCGGACCTGCTGCTGATCCTGGCGCAGCGCCTGCTCACCCCGTGGTCGCGGGCAAGGAGGTCCGCGTGAACTGGCTGCTCGAATTCTTCGGCGACCCGGCCACCTGGTCGGGGCCCGACGGGATCCCGGCCCGGCTGCTGGAGCACCTGGAGTTCGCCGGGCTCTCGCTGCTGCTGGCCACGCTGATCGCGCTCCCGCTGGGACTGCTGATCGGCCACACCGGCAGGGGCGCCGTGCTGGTGGTCTTCGCCGCCAACGCGGCCCGCGCCCTGCCCACGCTCGGCCTGCTGGTCCTCATCGTGCTGCTCATGGGCGTCGGGACGATCCTGCCGGTGCTGATCCCGCTGGTGGCGCTGGCCGTCCCGCCCATCCTGGTCAACACCTACGAGGGCATCCGCGGGGTCGACCCCGAGCTGCGCGACGCCGCGTACGGGATGGGGCTCAAGGGCGGGCAGGTGCTCGGGCGGGTACTGGTGCCGGTCGCGCTGCCGCTCATCCTGCTGGGGCTGCGGCTGGCCGCGATCCAGGTGGTGGCGACCGCGACCGTGGCCGCGTACGTGGGCCTGGGCGGCCTGGGACGGTTCATCATCGACGGCCTGGCCACCAAGAACTTCCCGAGCACGATCGGCGGGGCGGTCCTCGTAGCGCTGCTGGCGCTTCTCGTCCAGCTCGGGTTCACTCTGGTTCAGCGCGTGACGGTCTCCCCGGGGGTGAGCGAGCGCCAGACCATCCGATAGTCTCCTATACCCCCCGCTTTGGAAGGGAATAGCACGATGAAGCGCCTGATCAGCACCGCGGCGGTCCTGTTGTCCGCGGCGCTCACACTTACCGCATGCGGCGGCGGAGATCCGCTCACCAGCGCCTCCCCGGCGCCCGCCGGATCCGGATCTGCCTCCGCGCCCGCAGCCGGGGGGAAGGTCGTCATCGGTTCGGCGAACTTCCCGGAGAACGTCCTGCTGGCCGAGATCTACTCCCAGGCCCTGGAGGCCAAGGGCGTCCAGGTCGAGGAGAAGCTCAACATCGGCAGCCGCGAGGTCCTGTACGACCAGGTCAAGAGCGGCGGCCTGACCGTCCTGCCGGAGTACATCGGCTCGCTGCTGGCGTTCGTCGACAAGAGCACCACGGCCAAGTCCAAGGACGAGGTCGTGGCCGGCCTGAAGGAGAAGCTGCCGGCCGAGCTGGAGGTGCTGACCCCGGCCGCGGCCGAGGACAACAACTCGCTGACGGTCACCAAGGAGACCGCCACCAAGAACGGCCTGACCACGATCGAGGACCTGGTGAAGGTCTCCAAGACCTTCTCGGTGGGCGGTCCCCCGGAGTTCCAGAGCCGCCAGGAGAAGAACTTCAAGGACACCTACGGCCTGGAGTTCAAGGAGTGGAAGAAGACCGGTGACGCCACCGCCGACGCCATCAAGGACGGCACCGTCCAGGTCGGCAACGTCTTCACCACCGACCCGAAGATCATCGTCAACGACCTGGTCTCCCTCCAGGACACCAAGAGCGCCTTCGCCGCCGAGAACATCGCCCCGCTGGTCAACAAGGCGGGCGTGAACGACACGGTGCGCACCACGCTCGACGCGGTCTCGGCCAAGCTCGACACCCCCGGCCTGGTCGCGCTGATGAAGCGCGTCGCGGTGGACAAGGACGACGCGGCCACGGTCGCCAAGGACTGGCTCACCCAGAACGGCCTGCTGTAGCGGTGACGCGCTCCGCGTGACGGTCTCGACGGAAGGCGGGTAGACCTCCACCCGCCTTCCGTCGTTCCCGGCGTGGAATCACGGGGGACCGCCGTCCCGGGGAGCGGGTGTCTCCACGGGCGGTCCCGCCCTCACGAAGACGGCGTCGTCCTGTCCGCCTTCTCCTTCCCCTTCGCGGGGGTCGGCGTCGTCGTCGGCATCGTCGGCATCGTCGGTGTCGTCGGTGTCGTCGGTGTCGTCGGTGTCGCTCGGCTCCGTCTACGCCTCCGCCGGGACGGCGTCGTCCCACAGGCCGGTGCCGTGGGCGCCGACGAGAGCGCCGACGCGGGCGAGGACGTCGGCGGCGGGCAGCGGGTCGAGGCGGCGGCCGTCGCGCAGGCGCAGGGTGACCTCGCCGACGGCGGCCTCGCGCGCGCCGATGACGACCTGGTACGGCACGAGCCTGGCCTCCCGTACGCGGGCGCCCAGGCTGCCGCGTTCCGGACCGGCGATCTCCGCCCGCAGGTCCAGGCCGGCGCATCGCCGGGCGAGCGCCTCGGCGTCCGGCAGCTCGGCCTCGGAGACCGGCAGGATCACCAGCTGGACGGGGGCGAGCCAGGCCGGGAAGGCGCCGCCGTGCTGCTCGATGAGGTGGGCGACGGCCCGCTCCACGCTGCCGACGACGCTGCGGTGGACCATGACCGGCCGGTGCTTCGCGCCGTCCGCGCCGATGTAGTGCAGGTCGAACCGTTCGGGCTGGTGGAAGTCGACCTGGACGGTGGACAGGGTGGACTCCCGGCCCGCGCCGTCGGCGACCTGGACGTCGACCTTGGGCCCGTAGAACGCGGCCTCTCCCTCGGCGGTCTCGTAGGGCAGGCCGGAGCGGTCGAGGACCTCGGTCAGCAGGGCGGTGGAGCGCCGCCACATCTCCGGGCCGGCGACGTACTTCCCTCCGGGGCCGGGCAGGGAGAGCCGGTAGCGGGCCCGGGTGATCCCGAGCGCCTCGTACGCCCGGCGGATCATCTCCAGGGCCCCGCGCGCCTCGTCGGCGACCTGGTCCGGGGTGCAGAAGATGTGCGCGTCGTTGAGCTGGATGGCCCGCACCCTGGTCAGCCCGCCGAGCACGCCCGAGAGCTCCGAGCGGTACATGCCGCCCAGCTCGGCCATGCGCAGCGGCAGCTCACGGTAACTGTGCGAGCGGGAGCGGTAGATCAGCGCGTGGTGCGGGCACAGGCTCGGCCGCAGGACGACCTGCTCGGCTCCCAGCTCCATGGGCGGGAACATGTCGTCGGAGTAGTGAGACCAGTGCCCGGAGATCTCGTACAGCTCCCGTTTGCCCAGCACGGGCGAGTACACGTGCCGGTATCCGGCCCTGCGCTCGGCGGCGCGGACGTACTCCTCCAGGGCGTGCCGTACGGCCGCGCCGTCGGGCAGCCAGTAGGGCAGACCCGCGCCGATCAGCGGGTCGGTGTCGAACAGCTCCAGCTCGCGGCCGAGCCTGCGGTGGTCGTGCATGGTGATCTCCTCGCGTACATCGGGCGAGTGATCCCACAACGAAGCCCCGGGGCACTCGCCCCGGGGCTTCGGACAGAACATCGGTCAGCGCGCCGGGACACTCTCCGGCGTCGTCGTCATGGCGGCGCGCTTCATGCCGGAAACGGTAGCAGAGACGCCGCGATGTCCACGAGGACGTTTCCCGGCGGAGGTCCGCCCGGACACGGTGGGGCGAGCGGCCGACCGGCTCCGGGATGATGGGGGCATGAACCACTTCGTCGAGGCCATGGCCCAGGTGGTGACCGGTGTGACGGTCGTCACGGTGAAGGACGACCGCGACGACGTGGGGGTCACGGTCGCCACCTTCACCTCGGTCTCGCTGGATCCACCGCTGGTGATGGTGAGCCTGGACAACGAGGGGTACCCCAACGAGCTGCTGCTGCGGCAGGACCGCTGGGCCGCCAGCGTGCTGTCGGCGGGGCAGAAGGCGATCGCCAGCCGGTTCTCCACGGCGGGACGGCCGGGGGCCCGGCTGCTGCTCGCGGGGACCCCGCACCACCGGGGGAGGCTGAGCGAGGCCCTGGTGGTGGACGGGGGCGTCGCCGCGCTGGAGGCCGAGACGGTCACGGTCGTCCCGGCCGGGGACCACACGCTCTTCATCGCGAAGGTGCTCGGGGTCGACTACGTCGACGCGTCGGTCACGCCGCTCTCCCGCTACCGGGGCCGCTACCGCTGACGGCCCGGTGTCCCGGAGCGGCCGCGGTACGGCCACGGGTCACCCGTGGCCGTCGTCTGGCCGTCGTCTGGCCGTCGTCTGGCCGTCGTCTGGCCGTCGTCTGGCCGTCGTCCGGCCGTCGTCCGGCCGTCGCCGGTGCGCGACCGGGGGTCAGCGGATCGTCCACCAGCCCGGCAGCATCAGCGGGCCGTACGACGGCAGGCCCAGCTCGCCGGCCAGGTGGGCGATCGGGCCCCACGCCTCCAGGCGGACCTGGGCCAGGGCCGCGGCCTTGTCCTCGCTGGACTCCGCGGGACGCAGCCGCTCCAGCGGGCTCAGCTTCGGGTAGGCGCGCACCGGCGCGTCCACGGGCAGCCCGGCCTTCTTGCGGGCCAGGGACAGGGCGTCCTCCAGGCCGCCGAGCTCGTCGACCAGGCCCCGCTCCAGGGCGTCGGCCCCGGTCCAGACCCGGCCCTTGGCCAGCTCGTGGGCGCGTTCGCGGGACAGGCCGCGGCCCTCGGCGACCTTGTTCACGAAGTCGTCGTAGACCCGGTCGAGCCAGGCGTTGATCCGCGCCCACTGCGCCTCGGAGAAGCCCTTGGTGGAGGAGAGCATGCCGGAGTTGGCGCCCTCGCCGACGGTCTCGGAGGAGACGCCGATCTTCTCCAGCAGCCCGCTGATGACCGCCTTGCCGCCGAAGACGCCGATGGAGCCGGTGAGCGTGCCCGGCTGGGCCACGATCGCGTCGGCCGCCATCGAGACCATGTAGCCACCGGAGGCGGCCAGGTCTCCCATGGAGATCACGATGGGCTTGCCCGCCTTGCGGGTGAGCACGACCTCGCGCCAGATGGCGTCGGAGGCCGTGTACGAGCCACCGGGGCTGTCGACGCGGAAGACGACGGCCTTGACGTTGTCGTCGCGGCGGGCCGCGCGCAGGGCGGCGCAGATGGTGTCGGACCCCATCGCGCCACCGCCCCCGAGCGGGCTGCGGCCGCTGCGGCCGAGCCGGATCGCGCCGCTGCCGTGGACCAGCGCGACGGTCTGCTCGCCGGGGTGGGGGAGCTTCCTGGCGGTCAGCGCCTTGGCGTAGCGGCCGACGTACTGCAGGATCGCGTCCTCGCCGACGGCGCTCTTGACCTCGTCGTAGACCTCGTCGCGGTAGGCCATCCGGTCGACGAGCCCGGCCTCCAGGGCCTCGGCGCCGATGAACGGGCCCTGGTCGATGAGCTCGCGCACCCTGACCGCGTCGATGCCGCGTCCCTCGGCGATGCCCGCGACGACCTGCTCGGTGACCGACTCGGTGATGCGGCTCATCGACTCGCGGTGGGCCTCGGTCATGTGGTCCTGGGTGAAGGTGTTGGCGGCCGTCTTGTACTCGTGCCGCTGGCCCACCTGGTACTCGACGCCGAGCTTGCCAAGCGCTCCCCGCAGGAAGCGCTGCTCCATCGCCACGCCGGTGAGCCCGACGTCGCCCGAGGGCTGCAGGTAGACCCGCTCGAAGCCGCTGGCCAGGTAGTAGGGGACGGTGCCCGCGCCGAGCTCGCCGAAGCTCTCGGCGAAGGCGACGGTCAGCTTGCCGGCGTCCCGGAAGTACTTCACCGCCTGGCGGAGTTCCTGGACGACGGCCAGCCCCGGCGACTGGGTGCCGATCTTCACGATCAGCGCCTTGACCCGGTCGTCCTTCCTGGCCCGCTTCAGGCCGGAGAGCACGTCGGTCAGGCTGGTCTTGCGCATCGCCATGATCGCGCTGAGCGGATCGGAGGGAGGACCGTCGGTGAGGCCCTCGGTGAGGTCGAGCTCAAGCACCAGCGGAGCGGTACGTCGCTGCCGGAACCGCTCGACGGAATCGATGATCACCTTGGTCGCGTCCATGCTCTTCACCCTAAGCGACACATACCGGGCTTACGCGGCCCGGCGGCGGCGACCTGTGAGGCGGTGGGCTCAGGCGGGCCTGCGGGCGTTCACCTGCTTCCTCAGCAGCGAGGTGGACGCGGCCGGGGCGGAGCCCTTCAGGCGCTGCCTCTCCACCGAGGTCAGCACGGCCTTCAGAGTGCCCTTCCCCTTGATCGTGGTGGTGAGGTTCACCGCGCCGTTCGCCCAGTTCAGCCAGGAGGCGAGCAGCTCTCGCTCCATCACGGCCCGCGCGGTCCTCTTCGCCGGGACGAGCACCCGGTACGCGGCCGCCGGGCCGGAGGCGCGGGTGATCTCGGGGAAGACCTTGCTGGCCTTGCCCACCAGGCCGAGGTAACAGCCGAGCGTCGCGTCCGGGATCCTTCCCTTGCCCCGGCCCATCTCGGCCGCCCACTGCGCGGCCGTCAGCGTCCTCGTCGTTCCCGGGGTCCCTGCGGTCCCTGCGGTCCCCGTGGACCTGCCGCGGGTGCACACCGCCGGCGCTCCCGCCGACGCCCCGGGCGGGGGGACGGTCACGGTCACGGTGATCGTCACCGTCGGCAGCGGGATCGGGCTGGGCGCCGGGTCGTCCGGCGTGGTCGTCGGGGAGGGACCCGAGCTCGGCTCCGGGCTGGGGTCGGTGCCGGGGTCGTCGGCGGGAGGGTCGGCCGGGGGGTCGCCGGGGCCGCCCGGGTCGTCGGCGGCGGGCGGGGGCGGGGTGACGGGGGAGCCGGGGGTGCCCCCGGCGAGCGCGGCGTTCAGGTCGAGGCGCGGGGTGGTCACCGTGCCGTGGACGATCGGCCTGCCCGACCTGGTGAGCACCTCGGCCAGCGCGTCCGGGGTCCCCGGGGCCTTCTGGGCCGCCAGCGCCAGTGCGCCGGTGACGAACGGGGTGGACATCGAGGTGCCGCTGTAGACCTGGTGGCCGCCGCCCGGCACCGCGGACTCGATCTCCAGGCCGGGGGCGAACAGGTCGAGCACGGAGCCGTGGTTGGACCACGGGGGAACGCCGTCGTCGTCGCCCGTCGCGCCCACGGTCACCGCTCCGGAGAAGCAGCCGGGCGCCCCGGCTCCGGCGACGCCCTCGTTCCCGGCCGCGGCCACGACGGCCACGCCCTTGGCGCGCAGGTCGTCGACGCGGCCTTTCATCGCGCTCAGCTCGGGCTCGGCGTCGCACGCCCCCTCGTACAGGCCGCCGCCGAGGCTCATGTTCACCGCGGCGACGTTCCTGCCGCCTTCCTTGAGCCTCGCGACGTGCTCCAGGGCGAGCAGGATCGTGGACTCGAAGGCGGTCAGGCAGGCCGCGCCGGTGCCGTCGCAGTCGTCGACCCTGCTGAAGACCTGGAGCGCCACGATGTCGGCGTCCGGCGCGACGGCGTGGGCGATACCGGCCACGTGGGTTCCGTGGTCGCACAGGTTGACCTGGCCGTCCACGCAGGCGGGGGTCTCGGCGTCGGCGGATCCGAGATCGCTGGTCTGCCCGTTGGGGCACAGGGACCGGGCGCCGTCGTCGGTGGCGGAGAAGCAGGCCTGCTCCACGACCTTGCCCCCGAAGTCGGGGTGGTCGGCGTCGATCCCGGTGTCGATGATCGCGATCGTCTGGCCCTGTCCCCGGGTACCGGCGGCGTGCGCCCTGTCCGCGCCGATCAGCTGGAGGCTGGAGGCCAGCGTGGCCGCGGCGGAGGCCGACGCGAGGGAGGTGCGCGAGCCCGGGGAGACGGCGGAGACGGCGGAGTAGGTGCGGTCGCGCCGGATGGAGCGGACGCGCGGGTCCTCGGCCAGCCGCTCCAGGGACTCACCGGTGGCCTCGACCACGATGAACGAGGTGTCCGCCGGTTCCAGGACGACCTCGGAGTCGGGCAGCGACCGTGCCTGGCCGGCCACCGGGGCCGCCTCGGCGGGAGCGGCCAGCTCGACGATGACCCGGGTCCCGTCGTCGTCGCCGGCCGGCCCGTCGCCGGCCAGCCCGGCCTCCAGCTTCGGCAGGGCGGCAGGGGGGCCGCCGTCGGAGGGGGTCTCGGCGGGCGGGGCGGTGGTGCCCGTCGTCCCGCCGTCCGGGGGTGTCACGGGTGGCGGGGAGGTCGCGCTCGCCGACGCGGCCGGAGGGGCCGGTGTGCCGTCGGCGAGGGCGGGCACCGCCGGAGCGACGCTGAGGATCATCGCCATGGCCACGAGAGCTCGAAGTCGCACGCGTCCTCCGGGGGGATGAAACAGGCGATTCGGAGTCTAAGCAGACGTATGTCCCGCGTGAATACCTTGCCGTGAATTGAGAGGATCTTCGGAGAAAAGCTCGACCCTCCGCGGCGTGACGCGCACGGAGGGTCGAGTGGTCGGAATGTTACTTGAGCCCGTTGGCGATCGCGGTGATGAGTTCGCCGTTGGTGGTGTCGCCGCTGGTCTCCCAGAAGAACGCACCGCCCAGACCCTGGTTCTTGGCGTAGGTCATCTTCCCGGCGATGGTGGCGGGGGTGTCATAGCTCCACCAGTTGCCGTTGCAGAAGGCGTACGCCGTGCCGCCGACGGTGCCGGTGGGCGGGCACTTGGTCTTGAGGACCTTGTAGTCGTCGATCCCGGCCTCGTAGGTGCCCTGGGCCGCGCCGGTGGCGCTGCCGCCCGGAGCCGCCTGGGTCACGCCGGTCCAGCCGCGGCCGTAGAAGCCGATGCCCAGCAGCAGCTTGCTGGCCGGGATGCCCTTGGCCTTGAACTTCTGGATCGCCGCGTCGGAGTTGAAGCCGGCCTGGGGGATGCCGGGATAGGAGGTGAGCGGGGAGTGCGGAGCGGTCGGACCCTGAGCGTTGAACGCGCCGAAGTAGTCGTACGTCATCGGCATGAGCCAGTTCAGGTCGTTGATGGCCCCGGCGTAGTCGGCGGCGTCGATCTTGCCGCCGTTGGAGCCGTCGGCCGTGGTGGCCGCGGTGATCAGGGCGCTGGAACCGAACTTGGAGCGCAGCGCGGAGATGATGTTCTTGAACGCCGCCGGACCGCTGTTGTCACAGGTCAGGCCACAGGCGTTGGGGTACTCCCAGTCGATGTCGATGCCGTCGAACACGTCGGCCCAGCGCGGGTCCTCGACCAGGTTGTAGCAGGAGTCGGCGAACGCGGCCGGGTTCTGCGCGGCCTGGGTGAAGCCACCGGACCAGGTCCAGCCGCCGAAGGACCAGATGACCTTGATGTTCGGGTAGGCCTTCTTCAGCTTGCGCAGCTGGTTGAAGTTGCCGCGCAGCGGCTGGTCCCAGGTGTCGGCCACGCCGTCGACGCTCTGGTCGGCGGTGTAGGCCTTGTCGTAGTCGGCGTAGGAGTCGCCGATCGTGCACCTGCCGCCGGTGGTGTTGCCGAAGGCGTACAGGATGTGCGTCAGCTTCTCCGCGGAGCCGTTGGTGACCAGGTTCTTCACGTGGAAGTTACGGCCGTAGACGCCCCACTGGGTGAAGTAACCGACGATCTTCTTGCCGCCGGGCGGCTGGACGGTCGGGGTGACCGTCGGGGTCGGGGTCGGCGTCGGGGTCACCGTGGGGGTGACCGTCGGCGTCGGGGTGGGGGTCGGGTCGGTGGTCCCGCCGCCGCTGCAGGGGGCGCCGTTGAGCTTGCAGTTCAGCACGCCGGAGATTCCGCCTCCGGTGCCGTTGAAGCCGAAGCTCGTCGAGGCGCCCGCGGCCAGGGCGCCGTTCCACGCCTTGTTGACGAAGGTGTAGTGGTTACCGCTCTTCGTCAGGTCCGCGTCCCAGGCCGAGCCGATGGACGTGCCGGAGGGGAGGTCGAACTCCACCTTCCAGCTCGTCAGCGCGCTCGTCCCCGCCTTCACGACGACCTTGCCCTCGAAGCCGGAGCCCCAGTTCGAGGAGGTCGAGTAGGTCGCGGTGGCGGGTGTGGCGGCCGTCGCGGTGCCGATTCCCAGTGGAACCAGCAGCGCAGCCGCCGCGATGAAGGAGCCGATGGTGATTCGTCGCAAGGGTCGCTCCAGGTCAGAGAGTGCCTAGCCCCCGTATTCATAGGAAAGTTTCCTATTAGTTTCCAGAGCGTAAGTGTCCGGTGCACCGACGGTCAATGCCTTGTTCGCGGATATAAGGCCGATTTAAGGTTTTTGGCGGTGCACAGAAGGGCCGATGCCGCCGGGGATGACGGTCCGTGAACAGGCCGGGGCGGGCACCGGCCCGGAGGACGTGCGCCCGGTACGGAGAAGGGGCGGGCGGGGGACGCGGACGGGCCGGTCGCACCGGGGTGCGACCGGCCCGGGGCCGTTCCCGCGGCATCCTTGCGGACGGGGAGAACCTCGGGTCAGGCGGGTCCGGCCGGCGGTCCGGTGACCGGCGCGGGCGCGGGGGCCGGTTCGGCCGCCGCCTCCAGCCGCTCCACGGCCATCTCCTGCTCCGTCCGCTCCAGGACCGTCCCCTGCTCCACGACCCCGGCGGTCTCGGCCGCGTCCTCCACGACGGCGGGCTCGGGCATCCCGGGGTGGCGCAGCCACAGGGCGCCCAGCGGCGGGACGCTCAGCGAGGCGGAGTACGGCAGGCCGTGACGCGGCTCCTCGACGGCCTCGACGCTGCCGAGGTTGCCCACGCCGCTGCCCGCGTAGTCGTAGGCGTCGGTGTTGAGCACCTCCTCCCACCGGCCGGGGAAGGGCAGCCCGAGGCGGTAGTCCCGGTGCGTCGCGCCGGAGAAGTTGGCCACGCAGGCCACCGCGGAGCCGTCCTCGGCGTACCGCAGGAAGGAGAACGTGTTGCCCAGCGCGTCGTCGGCGTCGATCCAGCGGAAACCCTCCGGGGAGGTGTCCAGGCTCCACAGTGCCGGGGACTCCCGGTAGACCCGGTTCAGGTCGCGGACCAGCCGCTGCACCCCCCGGTGCCCGTCGAAGTCCAGCACCCACCAGTCCAGGCCGCGCTCCTCGGACCACTCCGAGCCCTGGCCGAACTCGCACCCCATGAACAGCAGCTGCTTGCCCGGGTGCGCCCACATGAAGGCGTAGAGCGCGCGCAGGTTCGCGAACCGCTGCCACTCGTCACCGGACATCTTGCCGAGCAGCGACCCCTTGCCGTGCACCACCTCGTCGTGCGACAGCGGCAGCACGAAGTTCTCCGAGTACGCGTACATCAGCGAGAACGTCATCTGGTGGTGGTGGTACTGCCGGAAGACCGGCTCGTGCTTGAGGTAGGCCAGGGTGTCGTGCATCCAGCCCATGTTCCACTTGAACCCGAAGCCGAGCCCGCCCAGGTGGACCGGGCGGGAGACCCCCGGCCACGCGGTCGACTCCTCGGCGATGGTCACGATGCCCGGCGCCTCGCGGTAGGCGACCGCGTTCATCTCCTTGAGGAACGCCACGGCGTCGAGGTTCTCCCGGCCGCCGTACTCGTTGGGCGTCCACTCGCCCTCGCGCCGCGAGTAGTCCAGGTAGAGCATCGAGGCGACCGCGTCCACCCGCAGCCCGTCGACGTGGAACTCGCGCAGCCAGTACACCGCGTTGGCGACCAGGAAGTTGCGCACCTCCCGGCGGCCGAAGTCGAAGATGTAGGTGCCCCACTCCGGGTGCTCGCCGCGCGCCGGGTCGGCGTGCTCGTACAGCGGGGTGCCGTCGAACCGGGCCAGCGCCCAGTCGTCCATCGGGAAGTGCGCGGGCACCCAGTCGACCAGCACGCCGATGCCCGCGGCGTGCAGGCTGTCGACCAGGTGGCGGAAGTCGTCGGGGGAGCCGAACCGGGACGTCGGCGCGTAGTAGGACGTCACCTGGTAGCCCCAGGAGCCGCCGAACGGGTGCTCGGCCACCGGCATGAGCTCCACGTGGGTGAAGCCCATCTCCGTCACGTACTCGACGAGCTGGACGGCCAGCTCCCGGTACGACAGGCCCGGACGCCACGAGCCGAGGTGCACCTCGTAGACGCTCATCGGCTCGTGCGTCGCGCCGCCCGCGGCCCGGCGCCGCATCCACTCCTCGTCGTGCCAGTCGTACTCCGACCTCTCGATGATCGAGGCGGTCGCGGGCGGCAGCTCGGTGCGCCGGGCCATGGGGTCGGCCTTGGCGCGCCAGACCCCGTCGGCGCCCAGGATGCTGAACTTGTACCGGTCGCCGGGGCCCAGCCCGGGGACGAACAGCTCCCACACGCCCGACCTGCCGAGCGAGCGCATCGGGTACGCCACGCCGTCCCAGTGGTTGAAGTCGCCGATGACCCGGACGCCGCGGGCGTTGGGCGCCCACACCGCGAAGGCGGTGCCCTCGACGTCCTCGTGCCGGATGACCCGGGCGCCGAGGACCTCCCAGAGCCGCTCGTGCCGTCCCTCGCCGATGAGGTGCAGGTCCACCTCGCCCAGCGTGGGCCAGTGCCGGTAGGGGTCGAGGGCCTCGTACGGCTCGGCACCGGGGTAGGAGACCCGGAACCGGTAGTCGGGGACCTTGTCCAGGCCGGGGATCGTCACCGCGAACACGCCGTGGGCGACGTGCTCCATGTCGTGGGCCTCGCCGTCCACGAGCACCTGGACCTGCTGCGCCATCGGCCGCAGCGTCCGGACCGTCACGCCCTCGGGACCCGGATGGGACCCGAGGATCGAGTGCGGATCATGGTGCGCTCCGCCCGCGAGCCGGTCCAGGTCCAGGTGCGCGTTCATGCTTACTCCCGTAGATCGTTGGCCCCTACCTTGCCCTACTCGGGTGCTCCACCCATGCCCCTGTCCGCTATCACCATGCGCGTCGGGAAAACGTGCGGAGGAGAGTGAGGTGAAAGTCACGATGACGGGTCGTGCGGGGCCTGTCCCAGCACTTTCCGCCGACCGTATCCGATCATGGATCGACTCCGGGGAGGACGCTCCGGACGGGCGGAGCGGTCTGGGGACGGGTTTCGGCGGCGGCGCCGGGTGGAGCCCGGTCCCGGGCCTCGGGACCGGGGCAGCGGGGACTCAGTACGGGTTCTTGGCGGTGACGTCGCGCGGGGTGATGCGGAACCCCTGCCAGTGGCTCGGCATCGGGTCGGCGTCCTCGTCGCGCGGGACGTGGTGGAAGCCGACGTTGACCCACAGGACGGGGTCGGCGACCCGCTCCCCGTTGACGTAGCGGTCGACGGACCGGGCGCACCGCGGGGACGGGTTGACCGTCGCCAGCCGCTCGCAGGCGTGGTAGTCGGTGACGTAGAGGTCGGCCCGGGTGAAGGCCTCGTCCGCCGGGCCGCGGTACTGCGCGCTGTCGGAGTTGTTGATCTCCCAGGAGACGGGGTGCCGGTCGGCGTTGCGCACCTTGCGGTCCACCACCCGCCACCAGCGCATCGGCTTGCTCACCGTCGCGGTCTCGGTGGTGAACGCCGTCCGGGAGAGCCGCCGGTTCGCGGTGCCGGAACCGGTGAAGTCGTACTGCTCCACCACGTCGTCGGCCCGTCCCGCCACGTCGAAGTCCAGCCGCCAGAAGACGTTGTGCGTGTGACTGGCCTCGAACTTCGTCTCGCCCACCCCGATCGGCCAGCCGTACTCCGGCGTGGTGGTGAACCCGGCGAGGGACCCGGTGGCCCCCACCCGGGGGGTGATCGCGCCGTCGTCGGCGAAGGCCCACTCGGCGAGGTAGGTGTACCAGCCGACCTGGAAGGCGGCGAACACCACCAGCTCACGGCCCTGGGCCGTCACGTTCAGCCGGTCGGGGACCGCCTTGAGGTGCGCGTGGCCGCGGGCCCGGGTCGTCACGCAGACGAACTGCTCGCGGCGCTCGCCGAGCGGGCAGTCGGCGGCCCGCAGCGGGACGGCGGTGTGCCCCAGCGACCCGATGTCGTGGTAGCGCGGGCGGCCCCGGTCGTACGGGACGTGGATCTGGGCCAGCGAGGTGCTGCGCAGCACGGTGAGCGCCCGCTGGCCCCGGGGGGTGTAGACGATCCTGCTCAGGGTCAGCCCCTCGACGTTGCGCATCTCCCAGCACAGCTGCCAGCGCGCCCCGTTGGGCAGGGTCTTGTCGATCCGGTACGGCGCGTTGCACGGCGCCGCGGGAGGCGGGGTGGGCACCGCCCCCGCGGGGGCGGCCATCGGAGGCCGGCCGGACGCGACGGCCGATCCCGGCGGCCCGGCGGTCGTGGCCGCCGCGGTGGCCGATCCCGGTGGCCCGGTGGTCGCGGTGGCCGCGGTGGCCGCGGTGGCCGCGGCGGTCGCCTCCGACGGCGCGGCCGGTGCGGTGAGGACCCCGGCGAGCAGGGCGCAGGACAGCAGGAAGCGCAGGGACACCGGTCACCACTCCAGGGTGTGGATCTTCTTGGCGGACAGGTCGACGACGATCCGGCTGGTGTCCAGCCAGGTGCCGTCGGGCAGCCGGACGAACAGCCGCAGGCACCGGTGGGTCTCGCACTCGCGCGCGGACCCGCTCTCGCCGGACGGGGTGAAGATCAGCCCGCGCAGCCCCAGGGCCGTCGCGGACCGCAGCGGACCGCCCCCGGCCTTGGCGTACGCCTCGCGCAGCCCCCTGGCGTACTCCCGGTCTCCCAGCAGGAGCCCGGCCGCGGTGTTCTCCTCCTCCTTGGACGGCGGCGGCTGCACCCCCCGCGCCACGGTCTCCCGCACGACCGTGCCCCGGCCGAGGTCCACGGTCCGCACGATGAGCCGGTCGCCGCCGTAGTCGTACAGGTAGGCGTCGGCGCGGCGGTGGCCCGCGGAGTCCTTGTCGTCGTCGCGCTCCACGTAGAGCAGCTTGGTCCGGCCCGCGGCCAGGTGCGACCGGGAGCCCGCCGACGCGATCGCGCCGGCCCGCGCCACCTCCTGCCCGGTCAGCGGGTCCTCCAGCGCCGGCAGGCGCGCGGAGGAACCGGCGGCCCGCGACCCCTGTTCGCCCGAGGCGAGCAGCATCGCCCCGGCGGCGGCGACCACCCCCGCCCCGGCGGCCATGACGATCAGCCTTCGTCCCATCAGCGCCCCTTTACTCACCGTTGACATTCCCTTGCGAAGGGTAGCGATCGAGGAAAGTCGGGACGGCTTGAAAGGGGTATTGCGCCATTGGTCGCTGTAGTCGGCGTTTGCGCACTCGATCCGCTTCCGTGGTACGCCGCACGCTTTCGCGGCATACCGCGAGACCTTCACGACATGTCAGGAAGCTTCCGGCGGGTCGGGCGGTTCTACGGCATGCCGGGGAGCAGGTCCCACTCCTCCCAGGAGACGTCCCGGCCCGGCCAGCGGACCGAGGTGTACGGCCAGGAGCCGGCGAGCCAGGCGCGGACCGCGACCTCCAGTTCCTCCTCCAGGCCGGTGCCCTCCTCGTCGGCCCGCACCCAGAACGACACGTCGGCGTCGGCCCCGCGCTTCTCCGGCGGCTCGACGTAGACGCACCCGAGCAGGCGCGACCCGTCGGGGCTCGTCACCGCGTAGTTGAACGACCTGCGCAGCAGGGCCTCCTTCTGGTGCCAGGCCAGGTCGATCAGGTTCTCCTCCAGCGTCATGCCGTCGAGCGGCCAGCCGCCTCCCAGGGGGAAGCGCTCCCGCAGCCGGGCGGCGCTGCTCATCACGGCGTCGAAGTCGCGTACGGCGTCGTGCACCGTGATGGGCCGGATGTGGAACCGCCGGTGCCGGACGCCCGGGGGGATCTCGTGGGTTCTCGGTAGGAACGACATGCGGGCAGCCTGTCGCGCCGGCCTTGGCACCGGCTGAACCAGCGCTTGGCGAAGGCCGGCGGCAGGACCGAAAACAGAGACCGAACATGATTCGGTCATCTTTTTCCTCAATCTTCGGATGTCCGCTAATCGCATTCGTCCCCGTGATTACGTTGTCGCGCCGTGATGGAAGGGCGCCGGACGGTGAAACTCCGCGCATCGACCGCAGGTCGGAGGGGTGAGTTGACGCCCATCCGGATGCCGCGCTTTCCGGAGACGGGAAGAGGGTGTATTTCCCGTGACCGGCGGCCTGCGCCACGTGGAAATTTGTGCGTCCCCTCCCGCTCCGGAACCACCATCTCCACAGGGACGAGCGATGGCAGAAGAATCTCCGTATGACCGGCTTGCCCCGATTGGAGCGCTGTATTAGCATCTGCGATGCAAAGCGCGGGGAAGTGAAGAGATAGAGGGTACAGGGAAGCAGAACACGGGGTCGTCTCAGTCCGATACAACGCAGTCCGATCTCGACGCAGGCTGGACGTACCCTTTTCACAGGTGACCTCCGACCTGCGGTCGACCATGCTCCAGAAACTGTTCTTCTCTCGTGGAAGGCGCTCTTGACATGACGTTCGTAGGACCACTCCAGGAGCCTGTTTCCGTCGGGGAATCGGTGTCGGAACTGACCGCCGCATCGAGTTACCGGCCGACCGGGAATCCCTATGTGAACGACACCCCCTATCACCGTCCAATGGACGCGGAACGGCTCTCCAGGATCAAGTGGGATCAGCCGTTGTCGGAAGAGGGTCTGCTTTCCGATGAAAGCCTGGTCGTCAACCGGCTGCTGATGAACATTTACGAGAGCGACGCGCTCTTCCTGCCGTCCTCGGGACTCGCCGGAAAAGAGAAACAGTTCGAGGAATTCTACGGGCGGAAGGCGCGGCTCCATTCCGACATCGTGCGGCCGGTCGCCGAGTCCTATGTGTTCGACTCCCTCGGGTCGGACGTCCGAATAAACGGACGCTGGGACTGCGACGCCTTGGAGGCGCACGTCCTGGCCGCCATCGACGAGGCGGTGAACGACGACCGCCCGGCGCTGCGCGCGATCGAGCAGGCGGCGGACCCGCGGCGGGCGGCCGAGATGATGATCGCGCAAATGGCGCTCGACGGCCTCACCGAGGCGACCGCGATGTCTCAGAATCTGGGCGGCGCGTACGGGCCGGAGCAGAGCGAGGTCTTCAAGATATTCATCGACGAATTCGGGTACGGCGTCTTCGACGCGAAGCACAGCACCCTGTTCGTCGAGCTGTGCCGCAGCGTGGGAATGAGCGCCGAACCGCACCACTACTGGTTCTCCTACCTGCCCAGCTGGATGGCCGGGAACAACTACTTCTACAAGGTCACCAAGAACCGGTCGGAGTTCTTCCGCTACATCGGCGGCATGGCCTTCCTGGAGGCGACGTTCGCGCCGTCCTTCGCCGCCATGACGAAGACGTTCCGCGCGGTCTACGGCGACGGGATCGACACCCGCTACTTCGACGAGCACGCCCACATCGACCAGCACCACGGCCGGATGGCGGTGAACGACCTCCTGCTGCCGCTCGCCCGCAAGCACGGCGACCACGCCATCCGCGAGCTGCTGCGCGGCATCGAGGACGTCCGCGCCCTGGGCAGGCTCAACGACGCGGACCTGGTCGGGCAGCTCACCTGGCGGCCGGAGGCCGTCACCGCGGACACGGGCTCCCGCGAGGACCGGGACGACCCGCGCGAGATCGACTCCGGCACGCCGTTCGAGACGATGGTCAGCGACCACGACATGACCGTCTCGGTGCTGGCCGGTACCGCCGAGCTGCACTGGAGCGCCACCGGGGGGCCGCTGGAGGTCACCGCGGGCCAGGCGGTGCGCGTCCCCAGGGGGCGGCTGTACGGCCTGCGGTCCGAGGGGGGCGCCACGCTCGCCTTCACCCGGTCGGCCACGCGGGCCGGCTCGTGAGCGCTCGCGTCCGGGTGGAACTGGAGTGGCCCAGGCACAACGCCGTGCGCGCCGGTGACGAGACGTACTTCTTCCTGGAGCGTTCCGGTTCCGTCCACCTGATCCACAGCCGCTGCCCGCACCGCGGCGGCCCGCTCCACCTCGGTGAGATCGAGGACGAACGGCTGCGGTGCCCCTGGCACGGCAGCACCTTTCGCGTCGACCGCCTCTGCGACCGCGCCGTCCCCACGATCCAGCGCGGTTCCAGCGTCGTCGCCTACCTGCCGGCCGGTCTCGGCGAGGCGGTCCCGGTACACCAGATGGTCTTCGCGAGCTAGGGGCGATTCATGACACCCATCATCAAGAACGTCGAGGGCTCACCGAAGGGCCCGGAGCCCGCGGCCGAGTCGCTCTTCTGGTCCGAGGTCGCCGGTGCCGAGGCCCTGCTGAAGCACGGCATGGACGCGATGAACCGGCGCGACTACACCACCGCCGCCAACCTGTTCGCGGGGGCGGGAGGGGCACAGCCCGGGTACGGCCCGGCGAACCTCCTGTTCAACCGCGCGGTGCGCCAGCTCGTGCCGCGCTGGCACTTCGCGATGCTCAACGACCAGGCCCGCAACGAGGCCTACCGCAAGGCCATCTCCGCCGTGGTGCGCCCCGGTGACCTGGTGCTGGACATCGGGACCGGGGCCGGGCTGCTGTCGCTGCTGGCCGTCGAGGCCGGTGCCGGGATGGTGGTCACCTGCGAGATGGAGCCGGTCATCGCCGCGATCGCCCGGCGGACCATGGTCGTGAACGGCGTGGACTCCCGGGTGAAGGTCGTGGAGGCGAAGTCGACCGATCTGCGGGTGGGCGTCGACCTCCCCCGCAGGGCGGACGTGCTGCTCACCGAGATCTTCGACTGCGCGCTGCTCGGCGAGGGCGCGCTGCCGAGCCTGGAGCACGCCCGCCGGGAGCTGCTGCGCCCGGACGCCGTCGTCGCGCCGCAGGGCGCCCGGCTGTGGGGCCGGCTCGTCGAGAGCGAGGAGCTGTTCGCCCGCAACCACGTGGGCAACGTCTACGACTTCGACATGACGCTCTTCCAGCAGTTCAGGTCGATGGAGTACTTCTCGACGTACCTGACCGGTTACCGGCACCGGCTGCTCGGCGACCCGTTCCCGCTGTTCGACTTCGACTTCCGTACCGGGGAGTGCGAGCGGGAGCGTGTCGTGCCGGCGCCGGTGACGGCCGACGGCACCTGCCACGCGATCGTCATGTGGTTCGAGCTCGACCTGGCCGAGGGCATCACCCTGTCCAACGGTCCCGAGGACCACGGGACGCACTGGCGGCAGGCGGTGCAGACCTTCGAGCGGCCCCTGCCCTGCCGCGCCGGCGAGCCGCTGCGGCTGCTCGCGTCCCACGACGACGACCGGGTGCTGGTGCGGCCCGGACCCCTCGGTGCCGCCCCGGGCGGCGAGTCCGTTTCCGGACACAGGTAGCCGACAACCCCCGAGGATGGGCGGGCGTCCACCGTCGTCCCCGTACTTCCGCCCATATTGAGGAGAAGATGAGTACCACGGCTGATTCATCCAAGGAACTGCACAAGACCCTGACGATCAGCCGGGGCGTCGGCCTGGCGGTCAGCATGATCGTCGGCAGTGGGCTGCTGGTGCTCCCGGGACTCGCCTACGCCTCCGTCGGATCCGCGGCGGTCTTCGCCTGGGTCGCGGCGGCGATCATGGTGATCCCCCTGCTGCTGGTCTTCTCGAAGCTCGGCTCGCGCTACCCCAGCGCGGGCGGGGTGATCGGCTTCATGCAGGCCGCCTTCGGAAGGCGCGTCGCCTCGCCCGTCGCCTACGTGCTGCTCGGCGCCACGGCCTGCGGCGGGGCGGCGATGGCGATCACCGGGGGCAACTACACGGCCGTGCTGCTCGGCATGCCCGACGCCGTCTTCCCGGCGACGCTGGCCTACCTGGCGGTGGTGGCCGTGCTGAACGCCCTGGGGTCGCGGCTGGCGGGCGGGGTCCAGACGGTCGTCACCGCGCTGCTGGTGCTGCTCATCGCGGTCGTCGCGGCCGTGCCGTTCGTCACCCCCGGTTTCGAGATGCAGGGCTCGGTGTCGCTGCCGGTGAACTGGCTCGACCTGCTCCCCGCGGTCGGGCTGGTCTTCTTCGCCTTCACCGGCTGGGAACTGGTCGCCTCGACCACGGAGGAGTACCACAACCCCCGGCGCGACCTGCCGCTGGTGCTGGCCGCCTCCTTCGTCGTCATCGTGGTCCTGTACGTCGGCATCGCCACCGCCGTGCAGGTGTCGCTGGACCCGAACGACCCGATGGTCCGGCAGGCGCCGGTGGCGGCGGTCCTGAAGCAGGTCTTCGGTGCCGCGGCCGGGACCGCGGCCGCGGTGCTGGGCGCCCTGATCGTCTTCGCGACGCTGATGGGCGGCACCTGGGCCACCTCGCGGATCATCTTCGCCACCGCCCGGGAGCGCCTGCTGCCCGCGCGGCTGACCGTGTGCAACAGGGTCAACGGCGCCCCCGTCGCGGCCATCGTGGTCGCCGTGCTGATGTTCGGCACGGTCGTGGTGCTGCACGGCGTCGAGGTGCTCACGCTGGACCAGGTCTTCCGGCTGTCGGCGGTGAACTTCATCATCGGCTACGCCATGTCGGCCCTGGCCTACGGCACCCTGTTCCGGGGGCCCAGGAACTGGCTGCTGGTGGTGCTGGCGTGCGCCCCGGTGGTGGTGCTGCTGATCGGCTTCGGCTGGATGCTGCTCTACCCCCTCGGGCTGCTGATCGCGGGCTCGGTGGTGCACGTGCTGACCGCCGAGAAGGACCCGGTGCCGGTGGCGGCGCCCCCGGCCGACTGAGCCGGTTCCGGTGTACCGCACGGCCTGCCGGGTAGCACCGGACCGGGTCCACCGGTCCGGTGCCACCCCGGACCGCGCGTCCGCCCCCGTCTGGGCACACGCTCCCGGCGGGGCACCGTGCGGTGACCGCGGTGACCGCGGACCGGGCGGGCGGAGTGGGCACACGGACGGAAGAGGGATGACAGCCATGGCACTGGTCGATCGGGACGACGTCCGCGAGCTGCTGGGGTCGCCGGACCCCGACGCGACGCTGGTCTACGTCGAAGGCGCCTGCCGGGTCGTCCCGGCGGACCGGGTCGAGGGACTGAGCGTCGTCAGCCGCCGCGAACTGCAGGAGCAGCTCGGCGAGGACGCGGCGGGCGGCGGGCTGAGCGACGAGCGGCTCGACGAGCTGGCGCACCGGCTGGACACCGTGGTCCGTGAGCTCGGTGGCTGACCGGCCGCCGGCCGGGCGGGACCCGTGGTGGCGTACCGCCGCCATCTACCAGATCTACCTGCGCAGCTTCGCCGACGGCGACGGCGACGGCGTGGGGGACCTGGCGGGGCTGCGCGACCGCCTGCCCTACCTGGCGGAGCTCGGCGTGGACGCCCTGTGGATCACCCCGTGGTACCCGTCGCCGATGGTCGACGGCGGCTACGACGTGGCCGACCACCGCGACATCGACCCGGTCTTCGGCACGCTCGCCGAGGCCGGGAGCCTGATCGAGGAGGCCCACGCGCTGGGCGTCCGGATCGTCATCGACATCGTGCCCAACCACTGCTCCGACCGGCACCCCTGGTTCCAGGAGGCGCTCGCGGCCGGGCCGGGGTCGCCCGCGCGCGAGCGCTTCTGGTTCCACGCCGGTGACGAGCCGCCGAACGACTGGCCCGCGGCGTTCGGCGGGCGCGCGTGGACCCGGGTGCCGGACGGCGAGTGGTACCTGCACCTGTACGCGCCCGAGCAGCCCGACCTCAACTGGAACCACCCGGACGTGCACGCGGACTTCGAGCGCACCCTGCGCTTCTGGCTCGACCGCGGGGTGGACGGCTTCCGCATCGACGTCGCCCCCGCCCTGGTCAAGGCAGAAGGGCTGCCGGACCTGGCCGGCTACCCGGGGCACGTGCCCTGGAAGGACCAGGAGGCGGTGCACGAGATCTACCGCACCTGGCGGGCCGTGGCCGACTCCTACCCCGGCGAGCGGATCTTCGTGGGGGAGATCTGGCTGCCCGACCAGGCGCGCATCGCGCGCTACCTGCGCCCGGACGAGCTGCACACGGCCTTCAACTTCGCCATGCTCACCTGCGCCTGGGACGCGGGAGACCTGCGCGAGGTGATCGACACGACGCTGGCCGAGCACGCCAAGGTGGGCGCCCCGCCGACCTGGGTGCTGTCCAACCACGACGTCCCCCGGCTCGTCACCCGCTACGGGCGGGCGGACACCACCTTCGGCCCGCACTACTTCTCCGACGTGCACGGCTCGCCCGCCGACCTCGAACTCGGCACCCGGCGCGCCAGGGCCGCCGCGCTGCTGAGCACCGCCCTGCCCGGCGGCGTGTACGTCTACCAGGGCGAGGAGCTCGGCCTGCCCGGCGTCGAGGACCTGCCCGCGGAGGTGCTGCGGGACCCGACCTGGGTCCGCTCCGGTCACACGGTCAAGGGCCGCGACGGCTCCCGGGTGCCGCTGCCGTGGTCGGGCCCGGAGCCGCCGTTCGGGTTCGGCACGGGTGAGCCCTGGCTGCCGCAACCGGCCGGATGGGCCGCGCACACCGTCGAGGCGCAGACCGGCGACCCGGACTCGACGCTCGCCCTCTACCGCGCCGCCCTGCGCGCCCGGCGCACCGTCACCGGCGACCTGACCTGGCTGGACACCGGTGACGTGGGCGAGGTCGCGCCGGACGTGCTGGCCTTCTCCAGGGACGCGGGCTTCACCTGCATGATCAACCTCTCCGGCGACGCGGTGCCGCTGCCGCCGTACGAGAGCGTCGTGCTGGCGAGCGGCCCGCTGGAGGGCGGGCGGCTGCCGCCCGACACCGGGGTGTGGCTCATCCGCTGAGCACGCTCCCGGCGGAGCGCCCGGCGGTGCTCTCGCGGATCACCAGCCGGTGCGCGGTCACGATCCTGCGCGCCGGCGGACGGGTGGGCGCCACGGCCGGGTCCGCTGGCTCCGCGGGCTCCGCGGTGCCGGCGGGATCCGGCGCGGCCGGCTCCCCGGTGCCGGGATCCGCGGGCTCCGGTACGGCGGGGGCGGCGGCCGTCCGGTCGAGGCGGTTCGTGCCGGGGACCGGTGGCTTCAGCAGCCGGTCGACCAGGCAGGCGACGGCCCTTTTTGCGATCTCCGCCTTGTCCGGGGCCACGGTGGTCAGCGACGGGGTGGCGTACCGCCCGTCCTCGATGTCGTCGAACCCGCACACCGCCAGGTCCCCCGGCACGGCCAGGCCGCGTTCCAGCGCCACCCGCATCGCCCCCAGGGCGAGCTGGTCGCTGAAGCAGACGATCGCGTCCGGGGCGTGCCCCTCGTCCAGCAGCCACCGCATGGCCCGTGCCCCGTCGGCCCGGTGCAGGGCGTCCACCGCCACCTCCAGGGCGGGGTCGTGAGGCGCGCCGGCGTCGCGCAACGCCTGGCGGTACCCCGTCACCCGCTGCCGCGCCGTGCCGTTGGCCAGGTGCGGCTGCACGCCGATCGCCGCGATTCGGCGGCGGCCCAGATCGATCAGGTGCCGGGTCGCCTCGGCGGAGGCGGCCACCGAGTCCACGCTCACGTGGTCGATCAGCCCCGCGGCGTCCTGCTCGCCGAGCAGGACCAGCGGCACGGCGTCGGCACGCCGCCGCAGGTCGGCCGGGGACAGGCCCCAGGGGCTCATGATCAGGCCGTCGATCATCTGCCCCGGCATGCCCTCGAGCAGCCGGCGCTCGCGGTCGGGGTCGCCGTCGGTCTGGTCGACCAGCAGCGTCCAGGAGTGCTCCTGCGCCTCCTGCACCAGCAGGGACGCCAGCTCCCCGAAGTAGGGCGAGTCGATCTCCGGTATGACCAGCCCGATGAGCCCGGACCGGCCGCCGCGCAGCCGCCGCGCCGCCGCGTTCGGGCGGTAGCTCAGCTCCTCCAGGGCCTTCTGCACGCGCCGCCGCGTCTCGGGGGCGACCAGCGGGAAGTCGTTGACGACGTTGGACACCGTCCGCACGGAGACCCCGGCCCGTGCCGCCACGTCCTTGAGACCGGCCACCGGCCCTCCTCACATCCGCCTCGTCCGCCCGGGACCGGCCCGGCGGGCCGCGCGTAGCGGCACCCGGGCACCGATCATCGATCCTATTCTGCCACCGACACTTGCAACGTTGCATGCCACGATGCAATATAGAAGGATCCGGCAGATGAGGAGAGTGCCATGACCGACACGACACATCGCGCGACGGCCCCGGAGGCCGCCGGAGAAGCCCCCGCGGGTCCCGTACGGGCGGGCTGGAAGAACGCGCACATGGACGAGGCGGGCACGGCCCAGGCCGTCGAGGACCTGTACCGCGACGGGATCACGGCCCGTCAGGGCGCCTTCGAGGCCGCATGGGTGGACCAGGTGGCCGAGGACATCGACATCGCCTTCAAGGACGCGCTCACCCGCGAGGGCGGCGCGGTGGGCCGCGGCCCGAACCGCTTCTACGTCGAGATCCACCCCGAGCAGATGCGCGGTTTCGTCGACCTGGTCACGCACCCGTGGGTCGTCGCGGTCTGCACGGCCGTGCTCGGTCCCCGGTACGAGATCGTCGAGCTGGGCTTCGACGTGCCGCTGGCCGGGGCGGTCGACCAGCCCTGGCACCGCGACTTCCCGATGCCCGAGGAGACCCGGGCGAACCGCAGGCTCACCTCGCTGGCGTTCAACCTCACGGCCGTGGACACCGAGCCCGACATGGGCCCCTTCGAGATCGCCCCGGGCACCCAGTGGGACGACGAGCCGTCGTTCGACCACGGCATGTTCCCGCCCCGGGACACCTGGTCGCGCTACGTCGAGCGCGCGGTGCGCAAGTACCCGAGGCGCGGCGACATCTCGGCCCGCTCGGCCCTGACGATCCACCGGGGCACGGTCAACCGCTCGCAGAAGTCCCGGCCGGTGCTCGTCCTGGGCGTCGACGCCCCCGGCGCGGGCAACGCCGCGCACCACGACATGGCGGTCACCCACGGATACCGGGAGAGCCTGCCGGCCCAGGTGCGCGACCACCTGCCCTGCCCCGCGGTGGACGAGCTGCGGCCGATCGTGCAGAAGCACACGATCGAGGGCCTGGTGATGGGGGAGGCGTGAGCCTTCGCGGTGCCCGCCTTCGCGGTCGCGGCCCTGGTCGCGGCCCCGGTCCCGGTTCCGGCGAGGGGCGTCCGCGGGCGGGGCGTTTCGTCACTCCGGGGGTGCGAACTCCTCCCCGCACGTCCCGCAGACGATGGAGCCGCGTTCCCACACCGCGGGGGTGACCTGCAGGCGGCGGGCCGGGATGCAGCAGCACGTGACGGCGAACCGGGTGCCGTCGCGGCCGCGCGGCTCCCGCCCCGGGGCCTCCTGCGGCGCGTCGCCGGGCACCGGGAGCGAGGCGCCCAGGGCCGTGCCCTGGTCGCTCTCGGACGGGCGCAGCCGGGCCCGCTGCGGGCTGTCGAGGTAGGGCAGGCGCTCGGCGTCCAGGGCGTCGATCTGTGCCCGGTAGGACTCGGCGGTGGCGTCGGTGATCGTGCAGTCGGAGTAGCCGGTGATCGGGGCCGGCCGGTCAGGCCCGGCCAGGCCCAGCTCGGCGGCCAGGCGCACGAACCGCTTGTTGTGGTAGCGGTACCCGTTGCTGGTCTCCTTGATGCCGCGCACGTGGGCCAGGGCGTGGGCGGCCTCGTGCAGCAGGGCCTGCATCACGTGGCGCCCGCCGAGGCCGATCAGCTCCCCGGAGGCGAACAGTTCCGGGGAGCTGCCGGACTGCGCGGTCCAGGTGTCGGGCCCGAAGTGGCCCCAGTTCATCCACCGGCCCTCGCGCCCCTGACCGGTGATCATCACCACCCGGGGGACGTCGGGGTGGCGGGCGCGGACCGTGGCCCACGCGCCCTCCAGCACGGTGATGATGTGGCTGCCGTGCTCACGCTCCGGCTCGTGCGGGACGTCCGGCCCTCCCGCGGGCCCGTGCCCGGTCCCGGGACCTCCCGCGGGCCCGTGCCCACCCGCGGGCTCGCCCCAGCACCCGGTCTCCGGCGCGTGCACGGGCTCACGCGCGGTCTCGTGCTCACGCACGGGTTCGGCGGGGACGGGCGTCTCCATTCGTCTTTCTTAACATGTACATGCTAAGAACGGCGTTCCTGCCCCGTCCAGGAGGCGGCCTGCTCGGCACGCATGTGCTCGGCGTAGACGTCGTACACCTTGAAGGGGTCGAGGATGAGCGTGACGGGCATCCGGCCGCACAGGCATCCCACGGGGAAGACGTCCTCCCCGGCCTCGGCGGAGGCGATGATGTCCTGCTCCCCGATCACCGGGCCGTGCGCGCGGTGGTCGATGAGCGGATCCTCCCGCCAGTGGGCGGCCGCGCGGCCCGTCCTCATCCGCCGCCCCGGACGTCACGGCACGGACCCGTTCCGGCCGAAGGCCGCGTTCCCGGGGAAGGCTCCGGGAGGGACCGGCGGGGCGAAGGCCCGGCACCGGCATGAGGATGATCCATGTGACGCCCCTCGTGTCCCGGAACGAGGTGTCCACTGTAGTGAACACTTGATCGGTGTTATCGTTCCCTCTGCTTTCGCCTTCTGTCAACCTTGAGCGACCGCGAGGATCGGGGTGGGGTCGTGACGTCGCCGCCGTTGGCCGAGCGGCTCAACCGGCTGTTCGCGGCGACCCCGAACCCGGAGACCGGCCGGCCCTACAAGCTGCGCGAAGCCGCCCGGATGATCACCGCGGGGAAGGCCGCGGACGGCACGGACTTCCCGCCGACGCCGATCGTCGTGGGCTACCTGTCGCAGCTGACCTCCGGCCAGCGCAGCGGGCTCTCGCTTGACAAGGCGCTGGGCATCGCGTGGTTCTTCGGCATCGACGTCCAGGAGCTGGCGACGGCCCGCCACCCCGGCCGGACGGCCGCGCCGGACACCCGCCTGACGAGCGAGCCCACCCATCCCTACCCGGCCTCCTCGGTCTTCCTGGCGCACCGGCCCGCCGAGCAGGTCGGGCCGAACCGGCTCGGTGCCCGGCTGCGGAGCATGCGCGACGAGCACGGCCTGACGGCGGCCGAGGCCGCGGACGCGATCGGTGTCGACGAGAGCGTGGTCACCGGCATCGAGGACGGTACCGCCGAGCTCCAGCCCACCGACCTGGAGGAACTGCTGCTGCTGTACGGGGTGAACGACCCCTACCAGCGGGAGCTGCTGGCGGCGGTGGCGCGCGGCGAGCACGACGACGCCTGGTGGTACGACGACGTGAGCAGGCTGCCGCTGTGGCTGCTGGTCAACCTCGCGGTGGAGGACGGCGCGGAACTGCTGCGCTCGTACAACAACGACACCGTGCCTGCGCTGCTGCAGACCGAGCGCTACGCGCGCGCCTCCCGCCTGGCGGTCCACCACCCCGATCCCGCGCCGGAACAGATCGACCTGGCCTGGCGGATCCTGCGCAGGCGCCAGGAGCGGGTGCGCGACGGGACGCTGAGGATCTGGGCGGTGGTGCAGGAGCACGCCCTGCTGGACCCGATCGGCGGCCCGGACGTGCTGCTGGAGCAGCTCGCCCACCTGGCCGAGGCGGCCGAGCGGCCGCACGTCGCCCTGCAGGTGAACCTGACCCGGGACGGCCGCTACCGGCCGCGGGGCGGGGCGTTCAGCCTGTTCGGCGTCGGCCAGGGGACCGGCCAGGGGACGGACTCCGTGTACGTGCCGCAGCTCGTCACCGACAACATGATCACCGATCCGCTGCAGGTCGCCGAGTACCGGATGGCCCACACCCGGCTGAGCCTGTCGGCCGAGCCCGCGGCCCGCACGCCCAAGGTCCTGGCGGAGTTCCGGCGGAGGATCCTGGACGGCACCCGGTAGGCACGGCGCCCGGCGGAAATCATTTTTGAACGGCCATTGTTTTTTCCGTGATGAAAATCTCCGTCTTCATTGGTGTACCGGATGATTTCCGCTCTACGATCAATGGCCTGTCGTGCCACCTTTCTCCCCTCAGCGCCGACGGAAGGAAACCGCATGGAGGATCGGGAACGCGCCCCCGGTATCGACCCGTCCAAGGCCAATCCGGCCCGGATGTACGACTACTACATCGGCGGCAACACCCACTACCCGGCCGACATCGCCGCGGCCGAGGCCGCCATGCGGGCCAGCCCGTACGTGCAGAAGGCGTGCAGGGAGAACCGGCATTTCCTGCGCCGGGTCGTGCGTTTCATGCGCGGTGAGGGGATCCGCCAGTTCCTCGACATCGGCGCGGGCCTGCCCACGGCCGGCAACGTCCACGAGCTCGCCCCCGACGCGCGCGTCGTGTACGTCGACAACGACCCGGTCGTGCTGATCCACGCGCAGACGCTGATGTCCGACGGCGGGAACGTGCGGGTGGTCGAGGGCGACGCCCGTACCCCCGGGGGCATCCTCTCCGACCCCACCGTCAGGGAGTTCCTGGACTGGGACGAGCCGATCGGCCTGCTGATGATCGGCCTGCTGCACTTCGTGGCCGACGCCGACGACCCGTACGGGGCGGTGCGGGAGTTCCGCGACGCCCTGCCCGCCGGGAGCCACGTGGGCATCTCCCACGGCACGGCCGTGGGCTTCGAGGAGTACGTGGAGTCGCTGGAGAAGGCGTACTCGCGGGCCTCGGCCTCCCCGTCCCTGCGGCCCCTGGAGCGGATCGTCCCCTTCCTCGACGGCCTGGAGGTGGTCGAGCCCGGCGTCGTCCCCATCACCACCTGGCACCCGGACGGCATCGCCGAGGGGCTGGGACCGGACCAGGTGGGGATCTACGGCGGCGTCGGCCGGGTCCGGTCCCCGGCCGCCTAGCGGGCCCTGACGACGGTGCGCAGGGACCGGCGGGCCTTACGACGTGCGCGGGGGCCGGGGGCCCTGACGACGGTGCGCAGGGACTAGCGGGCCTTGACGACGGTGCGCAGGGAACCGAAGCCGCGCATGTTCGCCGAGTGGACGCGCTCGGCCTCGCCGACCTCGTAGTCCTCCCGGACGGCGGCCACGAGCTCCTCCAGGACCACGCGGGCCTCCAGGCGGGCCAGCGAGGCGCCGAGGCAGAAGTGGGCGCCCGTCCCGAAGGACAGCAGGCGCGAGGTGTCCCGGCCCAGCAGGAACCGCTCGGGGTCGGGGAACACCCGCGGGTCGTGGTTGGCCGCGGCGCCGAGCAGCAGCATCCGTGACCCCTCGGGGACGACCTGCCCGTACAGCTCGACGTCGCGGGTGACGCGGCGGGCGACCATCTGCCCGGAGCTGTCGTAGCGCAGGGTCTCCTCGATCCAGGGGCCGACGCCGCCCGGGGCGAACGCCACGGCCCGTTGATCGGGGTTGCGCGCGGCCTGGTACCAGGCGTTGCCCAGCAGCTTGGCCGTGCTCTCGTTCCCGGCCACGCCCAGCAGCATCAGGACCGCGCGGACGTCGGTGACCGACAGGCGCCGGCCGTCGATCTCGGCGGCGAGCAGCGCCGAGACCATGTCGCCGCCGGGACGGGCGCGGCGCTCGGCGATCAGTTCCTCGTAGTAGCGCATCAGGACGCCCGTGGCCTCCCGGCCCGCGGCCGGCATGGTGAACGACTCGTCACGGGCGATCATCAGGTTCGACAGGCGCAGCACCTCCTCCCGGTCGGCCTCGGGGACGCCGACGAGCTCGGAGATCACGTCCACCGGGACCCGCTGGGCCAGGTCGCCGACGAAGTCGAACTCCCCGGCCTCCAGGACGACCGCGAGGCGGGCGCGGGTGAGCTCGCGGATCCGCGGCTCCAGGTCCATGACGCGCCTGGGGGAGAAGCCCCGGGAGACCAGGGCGCGGAAGTTCGTGTGCTCGGGCGGGTCCATGCTGATGAACGAGGACCGTTCCCTGGCCTGGGGGGACCACAGCTCCAGGGAGACGCCGTAGGCGCTGGAGTACAGCCCGGTGTCCCGGAACGCCGCCCAGACGTCCGCGTGCCGCGACAGTGCCCAGAACGGCAGCTCGGGGATGGTGCTGAGGTACAGCGGCGCCTCCTCGCGCAGGCGCTCGTAGACGGGGTAGGGATCCTCGTGGAGCGCGTGGTCGAAGGGGTTGTAGCCGATCGGCGTGTGGGACACGGGACCTCTCAGGTCGTGGGGCTCCCGGGGACGGGGCGAACACCACATGATGTTCGTCCCCGCCCGTGTCGATCAAGCCCTCGTCCGCGCCAGGACCGCCTCCGGACCGCCTCCGGGTCGCTCCGGAGGGGACCCGGCTCCGGCTCCGGCGCGAGTGATCCACGGAACAGAACCTAAGCTCTGGGGTGTGGCGAAATACTTCGATGTGCATCCGGACAGTCCCCAACCACGGCTGATCGGCCAGGTGGTCGATCTCCTGCGCGCGGACGGGTTGATCGCGTACCCCACGGACTCGGGCTACGCGCTGGGATGCCAGATGGGCAGCAAGGAGGGCATCGACCGGATCAGGGAGATCCGCGACCTCGACAGCGACCACCACTTCACCCTGATCTGCCGGGACTTCGCGCAGTTCGGCACCTTCGTTCAGGTGAGCAACGCGCTGTTCCGCTCGGTCAAGTCGGCGACCCCCGGCGGGTACACGTTCATCCTCCCCGCGACCAGGGAGGTGCCGCGGCGGCTGCTGCACCCCCGCAAGAAGACGGTCGGCGTCCGCATCCCCGACCACGTCGTCACGCAGGCGTTGCTGGCCGAGCTCGGCGAACCGCTGGTGTCGAGCACCCTGCTGCTGCCCGGCGAGACCGAGCCGCAGACCCAGGGCTGGGACATCAAGGAGAGGCTCGACCACGTGGTGGACGCCGTCATCGACTCCGGTGAGTGCGGCGCCACCCCGACGACGGTCGTCGACCTCTCGCAGGACGAGCCCGTGATCCTCCGCCGGGGCAGCGGGGACCCGTCCCCGTTCGAGTAGAGGCCCGGCGCGCCGCGGAACCGGGACCTAGCGGCCCATCTGGAAGGCCGACATCGGGATGTGCATCCAGGTGGGCCGGTTGCGGGCCTCGTAGAGGACCTCGTAGGCGGCCTTGTCCAGCTCCAGGGCGCGGAGCAGGACGGCGTCCTCGGCGCGCAGGTGGCCGCCGCCGGCGGAGTAGCCGGCCAGGAACGACGAGCGGTTGAGCTCGGCCCACTCCACCGCGCGGGGGCGCAGCTCGTCGGCGTTGGAGTGGTCGGCCAGCAGGTGGCGGGCGGCGTAGTCGAAGGAGCGCAGCATGCCGGCCACGTCCCGCAGCGGGGAGGCCAGGGCCCGGCGCTCGGCCATGGGCTGGCCCGGCTCGCCCTCGAAGTCCAGGACGATCCAGTCGGTGGTGGTGCGCATCACCTGGCCCAGGTGGTAGTCGCCGTGCACCCGCTGGACCCGCGTCTCGGAGGCCACGTCGGTGACGCGCTGGTAGGCCTCCTCGGCCACGTGGGCGTACTCGCCCAGCTCGGGCACCTCCTCCACCGCGGTGCCCAGGCGGCGGCGGAACTCCTCGACCATCCGCTTGACCTCCTGCGGCTCGATCGTGTCCGTCGGGAAGGCGCCTGCGAGCTCGTGGTGGATCTGGGCGGTGGTGATCCCCAGGCGGTAGGCCTCGGAGCTGAAGTCGCCGCCCGCGTCGGAGGCCGACCCCTCCAGCGACCCGTACAGGTCGCGGACGCTGGCCAGCGCCAGCGCCCAGCCGTCGTTGGCGTTCGGCAGGAACTCCTGGGTCATCGCCAGCGTGGTGGGCTCGCCGTCCAGGTCGGCCTCGATCCAGCCGTACGGGCGGGCGATGTTCCGGCCGCCGTGGCGGGCCAGGGCGGTGACGATCTCCAGCTCGGGGTTGATCCCGGGGTTCAGGCGGCGGAAGAGCTTGCAGATGTAGGTCTCGCCGTAGACCAGGGAGGTGTTGGACTGCTCGGCGCCCAGGACCAGGCTGCGCAGGGAGGTGTCGATCTCCACGCCCTCGACGTGGCGGAAGCGCAGCGGCCCCGTGTCGCGGCCCTCGGCCATGCCCTCCAGTAGGGCCACGGTGAGGTCGGCGTCGTAGGCGGCGTCGTAGTAGCCCTCGCCGATGTGGGCGGCCTTGAAACGGGCCCACTCCGGTGCCTCGCTGCCCAGCAGGAGCTGGTAACGATCGCGGGCACCGGACTGGTGGACCGAGATGATCAAATGGCGTAGGCGGGGTGACAACTCGACGTCCGAATCGACGACGAGATCGTCGATCGGGCGCCCCTTACCGGCGAACCAACGCTGATGGGTGATCCAACCGGTAAGGAGCTCCGTCAACACGGCGTTACGCCTCCTGGGACGCGGGCGGCAAGGTGAACCAGTAGAACCCATGCCCAGGGAGCGTCAAAAGATACGGAAGTTCGCCAATTGAAGGGAAGGGAACCCCGCCCATCGTCTCCACCGGAACGGATCCTTCGAAACGGCGGAGGTCGAGCTCCACCGGCTGGGGGAACCGTGACAGGTTGTTGACGCAGAGCATACGGTCGTCGCCCAGCTCTCGGACGAAGGCCAGCACGCTCGGGTTGGAGGAGTTCAGCTCGGTGAACTCGCCCAGCCCGAAGACCGGGTGCCGCTTGCGGATGTCGATCATGCGCTTGGTCCAGTGCAGCAGCGAGCCCGCGCTGCGCTGCTGGGCCTCGACGTTGAGCGCCTGGAAACCGTAGATCGGGTCCATGATGACCGGCAGGTAGAGCCGGCCCGGGTCGCACTCGGAGAACCCGGCGTTGCGGTCCGGGCTCCACTGCATCGGGGTACGGACGCCGTCGCGGTCGCCCAGCCAGATGTTGTCGCCCATCCCGATCTCATCGCCGTAGTACAGCACGGGAGATCCCGGAAGGGAGAGCAGCAGCGCCGTGAACAGCTCGATCTGGTTGCGGTCGTTCTCCAGCAGCGGCGCCAGCCGCCGCCGGATGCCGACGTTGGCCCGCATCCGCGGGTCCTTGGCGTACTCCGAGTACATGTAGTCGCGCTCGTCGTCGGTCACCATCTCGAGGGTGAGCTCGTCGTGGTTGCGCAGGAAGATGCCCCACTGGCAGTTCTCCGGGATCTTCGGCGTCTGGGCCATGATCTCGGAGATCGGGTAGCGCGACTCCCGCCTGACCGCCATGAAGATGCGCGGCATCAGCGGGAAGTGGAACGCCATGTGGCACTCGTCGCCCCCGGTGGCCGGGTCGCCGAAGTACTCGACCACGTCGGCGGGCCACTGGTTGGCCTCGGCCAGCAGCACCCGGTCGGGGTAGAGCCGGTCGACCTCGGCCCTGACCCGCTTGAGGTACTCGTGGGTGCGGGGCAGGTTCTCGCAGTTGGTGCCGTCGGACTCGAACAGGTACGGGATGGCGTCCATCCGGAAGCCGTCGATGCCCAGGTCCAGCCAGAAGCGCAGGACCTCCAGCATCGCGTCCTGCACGTCGGGGTTCTCGTAGTTCAGGTCGGGCTGGTGGCTGAAGAAGCGGTGCCAGTAGTACTGCCCACGGACCGGGTCGTGGGTCCAGTTCGACGTCTCGGTGTCGACGAAGATGATCCGGGCGTCCTTGTACAGCTCGTCGTTGTCGTTCCAGACGTAGAAGTCGCCGAACGGGCCCTCCGGGTCGTGCCGGGAGGCCTGGAACCACGGGTGCTGGTCACTGGTGTGGTTCATCACCAGGTCGGCGATGACCCGCATGCCGCGCTTGTGCGCCTCGTCGACCAGCTTCACGAAATCCCCGAGGTCGCCGAAGTCAGGCAGGATCTTCATGAAGTCGGCGATGTCGTACCCGCCGTCACGCAGCGGCGACTCGTACAGCGGCAGCAGCCAGAGGCAGTCCACGCCCAGCCACTGGAGATAGTCCAGTTTCTGGATCAGACCGCGGATGTCTCCGGTGCCGTCGCCGTTGGAATCGGCGAAGCCCCGGATGAGAACCTCGTAGAAGACGGCGCGCTTGAACCAGTACGGATCACGCGGCTTTTCCTCGTCGAAGGTGTTCGGGATGGGCTCGTGTAGCTGACTCACCAGTGGACTCCCCGCTGTTTCGCCGGTATACGCGTACCCGGCCGGCTCACCGCTGGTTCGCCGCCGCGGCACGCAGAGTGAAGACGTGCGCTGGGTGGATGTGGGGATCGAGGCGCACGTAGTTGTCCTGCCGCCAGCGGTACGACTCGCCCGACAGTTCGTCGTCCACGACGAACTCGGCTTGCCAGTCGAGACCGAGGGCCGGCATGTCCAGCGACACCGTCGCCTCATGGGTGTGGTGCGGGTCGAGGTTCACGACAACGAGGACCACGTCGCCCAGGCCGTGCCGTCGTGTGGCCGTGTCATAGGCGCCGGGCAGCCGCTTGGAGAAGCAGACCACGTCCGGATTGTTAACGCTGTGGAAACGTAGATTACGCAGTTCCTGGAGCGCCGGGTGGGCTCTTCGGAACAAGTTGAGTTGCGTGATGAGCGGGGCCAGGCTACGGCCCTCTCGTTCGGCCGCTTCCCAATCCCGGGGTCTGTACTGGTATTTCTCGCTATCTAGGTATTCTTCACTACCTGGCCTTACCGGGACATTCTCCGCAAGTTCGTATCCGGCGTACACGCCCCAGGTCGGCATGGACGTGGCCGCGAGTATGGCTCTGATCCGAAATGCCGGGACTCCCCCGTGTTGCAGGTACTCGTGGAGAATATCAGGGGTGTTCACGAACACGTTCGGCCGCATGTAGTGCGACGTCTCGTGCGAGAGCTCGCCCAGGTATTCTTCCACGTCCGCGCGGGAGTTCTTCCACGTGTAGTACGTGTACGACTGGTGGAAGCCGACCTTGGCCAGCATCCGCATCATGGCCGGCCGGGTGAACGCCTCGGCCAGGAACAACACGTCCGGGTCGGTGGTGTGGACGTCGGCCAGCAGCTTCTCCCAGAAGGAGACCGGCTTGGTGTGCGGGTTGTCCACCCGGAAGATCCGCACCCCGTGGTCCATCCAGAGCCGCACCACCCGCCTGATCTCCTCGTAGATCCCCTTGGGGTCCTTGTCGAAGTTCAGCGGGTAGATGTCCTGGTACTTCTTGGGCGGGTTCTCCGCGTACGCGATCGAGCCGTCGGCGCGGATGTTGAACCACTCCGGGTGCTCCTTGACCCAGGGGTGGTCGGGCGCGCACTGCAGGGCGAGGTCGATGGCGACCTCCATGCCCAGCTCGCGGGTCTTGGCCACGAAGGCGTCGAAGTCGTCGAACGTGCCCAGCTCGGGGTGGATGGCGTCGTGGCCGCCCTCGGCCGAGCCGATCGCCCAGGGCGAGCCCGGGTCGTACGGCTCGGGCGTGAGGGTGTTGTTGCGCCCCTTGCGGAAGCTGTGCCCGATCGGGTGGATCGGCGGCAGGTAGACCACGTCGAAGCCCATCCTCGCCACGGCGGGCAGGCGCTCGGCCGCGGTGGCGAAGGTGCCGGACTTGGGGGCGACGCCGTGCTCGATGATCGCACCCTCGGAACGCGGGAAGAACTCGTACCACGACCCGAACAGCGCCCTGCGGCGATGGACCAGGATCGTGCGCGGCGCCGAGCGGGTCACCAGGTCCCGCAGCGGGTGCGCGCGCAGCAGCGCCGCGGTCTCCGGCGCCTGCGCCACGCTGAACCGGGCGCGCGGGTCGATCTCCGGGTCGCGCAGCCGGGCGGCCACCGCCTGGAGCGCGGCGCGGTGCCCGCAGACGTGCTGCTCCGGGGCGGCCTCGGGCCGCTTGCGCCCGCCCTTGCGCCCGGCGGGACCGGTCGTCGCCACGGTGGCCGCCACCGCGGCGGTCACCGGGCGGCAGTCGGCGGGCCGGACGGCCTTGGCCGCGCGCTCGAAGAGCCGGGCCCCCTCCTCGCACATCAGGTCGGCGTCCAGATCACGAGGGATCTTGATGCCCGCGTCGTGCAGCCAGGTGGCCACGGGGTCGCCCCAGGCCTCCACGCGGAAACGCCACTCACCCTCGGTGGGCAGCGTCACCTCCACGCCCCAGCGGTCGGTGCCCGGATTGAGCTCGGCCATGGGCAGCAGCGGGCCGCGCACCTTGCCGGGGCCGGTCAGCACCACGCCCGCGGCGACCGCGTCGTGTCCCTCGCGGAACACGGTCGCGGAGATCTCGAAGGTCTCACCCGCGGCGGCCTTCGCGGGGCGGCGCCCGCAGTCGACCGTGGGGTGGATGTCCTGAATGGGAATTCGTCCGATCATCGCGTCTCAAGGTAGCGGCGGCACGCCCGGTACCGCCGGGGAAGTCAGCAAGGAAGATCTTCGTTTTTCAAGCGTTCCGGGCGGCCGTCATCGGGCAGGGCGGAACCCTGCCCAGCTGGGACGGCCGGTTCCCGAGGGCAGTAGGGCTGGCTCGTATGTCCGGTGCCCCAATAGTCCATCTTCATGCGTGGCTCTGGATAGAGTGCGAGACCTCTTACTCTCCGGCGAGCCGTCCTCACAGTTGATGACCTGTCTGTGATGTGTTTGGGACGGTTTGATACCGGTGAGGGGGAGACGCGTTGAGTGTTGAGGTCGCCCTCGTGGCGCTGAGTAACTAGGGTCTGGCACCGTGAGAGCAATCCGTAGGTTTACCGTCCGCACCGTCCTGCCCCCGGAGCTGGCCTCCCTCGGCGAGCTCGTCCTGAATCTGCGCTGGTCATGGCACCCGGAGACGCTGGACCTCTTCGGCGAGGTCGATCCGGCCATCTGGGCGCGTGTCGGCCACGACCCCGTCGCCCTGCTGGGCGCGGTGGAGGCCGACCGGCTCCGCGAGCTCGCCGCCGACCGCCGCTTCCTGCGGCGCCTGGCCGACGCCGCCGACGATCTTCGCGAGTACATGACCGCGCCCCGGTGGTACCAGACCATCCCGGACGCTCCCCGTGCCGTCGCCTACTTCTCCCCGGAGTACGGCATCGCCGCCGCCCTGCCGCAGTACTCCGGCGGCCTGGGCATCCTGGCCGGCGACCACCTCAAGGCGGCCAGCGACCTCGGGGTGCCGATCCTGGCCGTGGGCCTGCTCTACCGGCACGGCTACTTCACCCAGTCCCTCTCCCCGGAGGGCTGGCAGCTGGAGCACTACCCCTCGCTGGACCCGGGCGGCCTGCCGCTGACCCTGCTCCGCGAGCAGGACGGCGCCCCCGTACGCATCAAGATCAGCCTTCCCGAGGGCCGCACGCTGCACTCCCAGGTCTGGGTGCTCCAGGTCGGCAGGGTGCCGCTGCTGCTCCTCGACTCCGACGTGGCCGAGAACGACACCGCCGCCCGTGACGTCACCGACCGCCTCTACGGCGGCGGCACCGACCACCGGCTGCTGCAGGAGCTGCTGCTCGGCGTCGGCGGCGTCCGCGCCATCCGCGCCTACTGCCGGGTCACCGGGCACGCCGAGCCCGAGGTGTTCCACACCAACGAGGGCCACGCCGGCTTCCTGGGCCTGGAGCGCATCCGCGAGCTCACCGAGGCCAGGCTCTCCTTCGACGAGGCCCTGGAGGCGGTCCGGGCCGGTACCGTCTTCACCACCCACACCCCGGTGCCCGCCGGCATCGACCGCTTCCCCGCGGAGATGATCGCCCGCCAGTTCGGCGGCGACAACGCCTGGCCCACGGTCCCGGTCGACCGCATCCTCGCGCTCGGCGCCGAGGAGGAGGCCGGCAAGTTCAACATGGCCGCGATGGGCATGCGGCTGGCCCAGCGGGTCAACGGCGTCTCCGAGCTGCACGGCGAGGTCAGCCGGGGGATGTTCCAGGGCCTGTGGCCGGGCTTCGACACCGCCGAGGTGCCGATCGGCTTCATCACCAACGGTGTGCACGCCCCCACCTGGGTCGGCCGCGAGATCATGGAGCTGGCCGGCCAGGAACTGCCCACGCTGGTCGAGCGCGCCCAGGGCTGGGAGAGCATCGCCAAGGTCAGCGACGGCGACGTGTGGGGCATCCGCGGCAGGATGCGCGAGAGGCTGGTCCGGGCGGCCCGCGAGCGGCTGCGCCAGTCGTGGCTGAACCGGGGCGCCTCCCGGGCCGAGCTGGGCTGGGTGGACGAGGCCCTCGACCCCGAGGTGCTGACCATCGGCTTCGCCCGCCGGGTGCCCTCGTACAAGCGGCTCACCCTGATGCTGTCGGACCCCGACCGCCTGCGCGCGCTGCTGCTGGACCCGGTCAAGCCGATCCAGATCGTGATCGCGGGCAAGGCGCACCCGGCCGACGAGGGCGGCAAGAAGCTCATCCAGCAGATCGTGAAGTTCGCCGACTCCGAGGACGTCCGGCATCGCATCGTCTTCCTGCCCGACTACGACATGGCCCTGGGCCAGCTGCTCGTGCAGGGCTGCGACGTGTGGATGAACAACCCGCTCCGCCCGCTGGAGGCGTGCGGCACCTCCGGCATGAAGGCCGCGCTCAACGGCGGGCTCAACCTGTCGATCCGCGACGGCTGGTGGGACGAGTGGTACGACGGCACCAACGGCTGGGCCATCCCCACCGCCGACGGCGTCGCCGACCCCGACCGGCGTGACGAGCTGGAGGCCACCGCCCTGTACGACCTGATCGAGCACGAGGTGGCCGACCGCTTCTACGACCGCGCCGACGGCCTGCCCCGGCGCTGGCTGGAGATGGTCAGGCACACGCTGGCCTCGCTCGGCCCCAAGGTGCTCGCCGGGCGGATGCTCCGCGACTACGTGGTCGGGCTGTACGCCCCGGCCGCGGCGTCCGCGCGGGCCCTGTCCGGCGACGGCCACGAGCGGGCCAGAGGTTTCGCGGCCTGGAAGCTCAAGGTCGGCCGCGCCTGGCCGGGCGTGCGGGTCGAGCACGTGGAGACCTCGGGCCTGGGGGACACCCCGGAGCTGGGCTCCTCGCTGGAGCTGCGGGCCACCATCGCGCTGGGCGAGCTGGAGCCCGGTGACATCCGGGTGCAGGCGGCCTACGGCCGGGTGGGGGACCACGACGACCTCTCCGACCCCGCCTACGCCGACCTGACCGTCGAGTCCGAGGGCGACGACGGCCGGGCCGTCTTCGCCGGGACCGTCCCGCTGGAGCGGACCGGTCCCTTCGGCTACACGGTCAGGGTCGTCCCCGACCACCCGCTGGTGGCGTCCACGGCCGAGCTCGGCCTGGTCACCGTCCCGGAGGAGCCGGTCGGCATGACCAACGGCACCCTGCGCTGAGGAGGGCGCCCCGACGGGCCCCGGTGAGGACCCTCACCGGAGGTCCCGGCGAGGCCCTGACGAGGTGCCGGAAGGGCCCCGCCCTCCCCGCGGTCACGCCGCAGGGAGGGCGGGCCTCGAATTCGCCCGCCTTCCGCGGGGGCCTCGCCCTCCGCGGAGGTCAGGCGTGCACCTCCAGCGCGGTGCGGACGGCCGACTCCAGGGCGCCCTCGATCCAGGAGTGCTTCAGCGAGGTGTGCTCGCCGGCGAAGTGCAGCCGTCCCGCCGGGGTGGCGATGGCCGGGTGGATCTCGGTCATCTGCCCGGGGGTGAAGACGGCGGCCTCGCCGAAGGCGTAGCGGTTGCGCAGCCAGCTCTGGGTGCGGCCGTGGCCGGTGTAGAACTCCGCGATGCGCTCCCCGTACACCTCCTGAAGGCCGCGCAGCGCGTGGCCGTAGCGCTCGGTGTCGTGCATGGAGTCCCAGCGGGAGGCGTCGTCGGCCCAGGCGTAGCTCGCCAGCACGACCCCGCCCTCGCTGCCGGGCACCGGGTGGGAGGGGAAGTAGACGAACCGGTTGGCGTTGTCGGTGACCGAGCCGCCGCCCATGGTGCGGCTCGCGGTCCCCGGGCGGTAGCGGGAGCCGAGCTCCCGCCGCCAGTCGCGTTCGTCGAACTCCCACCAGCGCCTGCGGAACTCCAGCAGCACCTTGGTCGCGGAGTCGTAGTGCAGCTCGATGATCGCGCGCCGCTTGGGGTAGGGGAGGGCCGGGGCGATCTCCACGTGGCGCAGCGCCGAGAACGGGACCGTGATGATCGCGACGTCCCCCTCGAACGTCTCCGCCCTGCCCTGCGGCCGGGAGACCGACTCGGTGCTGCCGGTCTCGGTGACGGTCTCGACGCGCACGCCGCGCGCGGTCTGCTCGATCCGGGTGGCCCGGCGGTCCATCCGGATGTCGCGGCCCAGCCCGGGGCGCAGGCGGTAGGGCAGCTGCCAGCTCCCCCCGGCCATCTCCCAGTAGGTCGCCGCGGGGTTGACCAGGCTGCGGGTGAGGAAGGTGTGCATGAACGACAGCGGGAGCCGGGAGGTGAGGTTCTCCAGGGTGCCGATGCAGTCGATCGCCGCGTCGCTCAGCCCGGCCCGCTCGCGCAGGAAGCGGTTCATCGAGTGGTCGTCGAACTCCTGCAGCACCCGGGCCCAGCCCTCGATCAGCTCGGGCAGCGGCTTGTCGACCCGCCCGGAGCCGCGGACGACGGAGAAGTGGTCGCGGACCGGGTCGAGCGCGTCGTCCAGGATCCTGCCGGCCGTCCTGCGGTCGTCCAGCCCGAACGAGGCGTTGATCCTGCGCGGGTCCCTGGCGTACTCGTCACGGCGCTGGGAGATGCCGTTGACCCGGATCCAGGTGCGGTCGGCCCGCGCGGGGGCGGTGAACTCCCCGCGCGAGGGGCCCGAACGCCAGACGGGGCCCTGGCGCGGGGTGTAGACGACGGGCGGGACCGGGCCGGTGGCCGCGTCGCCGGGCCGCACGTCCACGTTGAAAAACAGCCGGCGGGGGATGCCGAGCCTGTCGATCAGCGCGAGCGTGAGCGGGTGGAAGTCGGGGATGCGCATGGCCCCGGCCTCGGCGTACTGCGAGCGGTCGGCGAACCCGGACCTGAAGGTCTTGATCCGGCCGCCGATCCGGTCGCCGTTGGCCTCGATGACGGTGACCCGGTGCCCGGCCCGCTTGAGCAGGGTGGCGGCCACCAGCCCGGAGATCCCGGCGCCGACGACCAGGACCCGCTTGGGCGAGCGGGTCCTGGGCAGGCCGTCGTCGATCAGTACCTTGAGATACCTCAGCTTGAGGTCGGAGCCGTCCTCGCCGACCAGCAGCAGGTCGCGCGCCACGGACACGCAGGTGTCCCAGCTCCTGGCCCGGCGCGGCCCCGGGCCGGGCGCGCGGACCGGGTCCGCGAGCGGGACCCCCGCCCGTGCCGCCGTTCCCGAGCCCACGGCCGAGCCCACGGCCCCCACCGCGCCCAGCCCGGCCAGCCTGGCGAACCCCCGACGGTCGATACCTGGCACGTGCCCTCCTTTGATCGTCACGAAGAGTAATGAGACGACTACTATCCGGTCACGTACGGGTATGCCAGGGTCCGCCGGGCTGTGACTCCAACCGATACGGGAAGGCTCGGTTTTTCGCGGCCTTTGTCGGGAGGGGGAGTACGGGGAGGGGCCGGGCCCGAAACGAAAAACGTCTTTTAAAGGGCAAAAGGCGCTAATAATGTCTTTTGCATTGTTCTTTAGCTCTTTACTAGGGAATCCCAATATGACGGACATATCCCTCTTGTTGGGGGCGGGCTAGTGAGCGCATGGACGTCCGAGGGACAGCCGGCCGCGCTGGGCGACACCACGGTCACCCTGGTCGAGGGGGGTTCCTTCTGCGTGTGCGCCCGTAACGGCGACATCCTGCAGGGCGGGTCCCAGGGCGTCTACCACGCCGACACCCGGCTGCTGTCGCGCTGGGAGCTGCGGGTGGACGAGCTGCCCGTGGAGGGCCTGCGGGTGGTCTCGGGCGAGCCGTACCACGCGACGTTCGTCGGCCGGGCCGGACCGCGCCCGGGGCGGGCCGAGAGCACCCTGCTGGTGATCAGGGACCGCTACGTCGGCGGCGGCCTGCGCGAGGACCTGACCCTGCGCAACCTCTCCGACGAGCCGGCCGGGTGCGTGGTCGCCCTGCACGTCGGCTCCGACGTGGCCGACCTGTTCGAGGTGAAGGCCGGACGGGTCCGGCACGTGAGCGACGTGGAGACGACCGCCGACCGGTCCGGGCTGCTGATCGTCTCGGCCTGCCGCGGGCGGGGCACCAGGGTGGTGGCCGACCCCGCGCCGTTCGCCGGGCCCGGCCTGCTCGTCTTCCGCGTCCTGGTGCCCGCGCGCGGCGAGTGGACGGCCGGACTGCAGGTCAACCCGATCCTGGAGGGTGAGGAGTCGCCCGGCCGCTTCCCCGCCCACCACCCGCTGGAGCACGCCGAACCGGTCAGGCGCCGCGTCGACTGGGAGCGCCGCAGCCCGGTGATCACCACCCCGGACCGGTTCCTGTCCGCCGTCCTGGAACGTTCCAGGGAGGATCTGGGGGCGCTGCGGCTCTTCGAGCCGGACCGGCCCGACGATCCCCCCACGATCGCCGCGGGCGCGCCGTGGTTCATGACCCTGTTCGGCCGCGACTCGCTGCTCACCTCGTGGATGGCGCTCCTGATGGACCAGTCGCTCGCGCTGGGCACGCTGCGCCGCCTGGCCAGGCTGCAGGGCACCGTCAGCGACCCGCTGACCGAGGAGGAGCCGGGCAAGATCCTGCACGAGCTCCGCTTCGGCAGGCAGGGCGGCGCCTCGCCGTACGCGGGCCGCGCCTACTACGGCTCGGTGGACTCCACCCCGCTGTTCGTGATGGTCCTGGGCGAGCTGGGCCGCTGGGGCGTGCACGACGAGGCCGTGCAGGAGCTCCTGCCCTACGCCGACGACGCCCTCGACTGGATCCGCAGGTCGGCCGACCCCTTCCTGTCCTACCGCCGCAAGACCGACCACGGGCTGGCCAACCAGGGATGGAAGGACTCCTTCGACGGCGTCAGCTTCGCCGACGGCACCCTGGCCCGCGCCCCCATCGCGCTGGCCGAGGTCCAGGGCTACGTCTACGCCGCCTACCTCGCGCGCGCCCACTTCGCCGCCAAGGCCGGGCAGGTCGCCCTGGAGGCGCAGTGGACCTCCCGCGCGGGCCGGATCAGGGACGCCTTCAACGAGCGCTTCTGGCTGCCGGACCGGGGGCACTACGCGGTCGCGCTGGACGGCGCCGGGCGCGCCGTCGACAGCCTCGCCTCGAACATGGGCCACTGCCTGTGGACCGGCATCGTGGACGAGGACCACGCCGGCCGGGTGGCCGAGCAGCTGCTCTCACCCCGGATGTTCACCGGGTACGGGGTGCGCACCCTGGCGGGCGACATGGGGGCCTACAACCCGATGAGCTACCACAACGGCTCGGTCTGGCCGCACGACAACGCCCTGATCGCGGCGGGCCTGATGCGCTACGGCTTCGAGCGGGAGGCCGGCCGCATCACCTACGGCCTGCTGGACGCGGCCGAGGCGTTCGGCTGGCGGCTGCCCGAGCTGTTCTGCGGGTTCGACCGGGCCGAGTTCACCTGGCCCGTGCCCTACCCGTCCTCGTGCTCACCGCAGGCCTGGGCCGCCGCGGCCCCGATCCAGCTCCTGCGCAGCATGCTGCGGTTCGACCCCTCGATATCCGGCGGGCACCTGCGGCTCTGCCCGGCCGACCTGGAGGGCCTGCGGATCGAGGGGCTCTCGCTCGCGGGCTCCGACGTCACGATCGAGGTGGGCGCCACCGGCGCGTCCGTCCGCGGCCTGCCCGAGGGGATCACCCTGATCGAGGAGCCGCGCGGCCCGCCGGCCAGGGCGATGTGGCCGGTCCACTGACGCGCGCGTCCCCGCGCGTCCCCGCTGTTCCCGTGTCCTGTCCGTCCTTTCGTGTCCTTCCGTGCCCTTGCAGGTGAGGTGGCCATGCTCTCTTCCACAGACATCCCGGACCGGTCCGGCTGCATGCGCGTCCTGCTGGTCGCGCCGCCCTGGTACGACGTGCCGCCCCGCGGCTACGGGGGCATCGAGACGATGGTGGCCGGTCTCGCCACCGGGCTGACCCGGCGCGGGCACGACGTCACGCTGATCGGGGCGGGCCGCGCGGGCACGCCCGCGCGCTTCCTGGCCACCTACGGGCGGGCGCCCTCCGAGCGGATCGGCGAGTCGCTGCCCGAGGTGCTGCACGCGGCCAGGGCCCACGCGATGAGCGCGGGGCTGGCGGTGGACGTCGTCCACGACCACTCCCTGGCCGGGCCGCTGTACGCGCCCGCCAGGTCCGTCCCGACCGTGGTCACCTGCCACGGGGAGGTCGAGGGCGAGTTCGGCGACTACTACCGGGTGCTCGGCGCCACGGCCTCGATGGTCGCCATCTCCGAGGCGCAGCGGCGCATCGCCCCCGACCTGAACTGGGTGGGGGTCGTGCACAACGCCGTCGAGGCCGGGGCCTTCCCCTACCGGGAGTGCAAGGAGGACTGGGTGCTCTGGCTGGGCAGGCTCAGCCGGGACAAGGGCGCGCACCTGGCCATCGACGCGGCCCGCGCGGCCGGACGGCGCATCCTGCTCGCCGGCAAGCTCGTCGAGAGGAGCGAGCACGCCTACTTCGACGCCGAGGTCGGCCCCAGGCTCGGTCCCGACGCCGAGTACCTCGGGGAGGCCGGCACCGCCCGCAAGCGCGAGCTGATGGCGGCGGCCAGGTGCCTGATCTTCCCCGTCCTGTGGGAGGAGCCGTTCGGCATGGTCATGATCGAGGCCATGGCCTGCGGCACGCCCGTGGTCGCCCTGGGCAGGGGAGCCGTGCCCGAGGTGATCGTGGACGGGGTCACCGGCTTCGTCCGGAGCGACCCCGCCGGGCTTCCCGCCGCGATCGAGGCGGCGGGCACGCTCGACCCGCGCGCCTGCCGCTCGCGGGTGGAACGCTTCTTCAGCGTGGAGGCGATGACCCGCGGCTACGAGGCGATCTACCGCAGGACGATCGCCGGGCTGCCCAGAAGGGCCGGGGAGAGCAGGGACCTGGCCCTGCCCGTCAACTGAGCCCGCGCCCTATGTTGGATCACGGCACGGTGGACCACGACACGGTGGGACACCCGCGGCCGGCCGCGGGCCGGCCGCGTGAGGCGGGTTCGGCGAAGGGACGTTCATGGGTGAGTTCGTGCGGGTGGAGACGGACGGCGGGGTCGCGACGATCAGGCTCGACCGGCCGAAGATGAACGCGCTCAACCTGCAGGTCCAGCGGGAGCTGGCCGAGTGCGCCCGGCAGGTGGACACCGACGCGGGCGTGCAGGCCGTGGTCCTCTACGGAGGGCCGGTCTTCGCGGCCGGGGTGGACGTCAAGGAGATGGCCGGCATGTCGTACGCCGACATGGCGTCCCACTCGCGGGCCCTGCAGGACTGCTTCACCGCGGTGGCGCGGATCGGCAAGCCCGTGGTCGCCGCGGTGAACGGCTACGCCCTGGGCGGCGGCTGCGAGCTGGCGCTGTGCGCGGACGTCAGGATCGCCGGCGAGTCGGCCAGACTGGGCCAGCCTGAGATCCTGCTCGGCATCATCCCCGGCGCGGGCGGCACCCAGCGGCTGCCCCGGCTGATCGGCCCCTCCCGGGCCAAGGACCTCATCTTCACCGGCCGCCACGTGCCCGCCGCCGAGGCCCTGGCCCTCGGCCTGGTGGACCGGGTCGTCCCCGACGAGGAGGTGTACGCCGAGGCGCTCGCCTACGCGGGCCGGTTCGCCGGCGGCCCGGCCCTGGCGCTGCGCGCCGCCAAGCAGGCGGTCGACCACGGCCTGGAGACCGACCTCGACACCGGCCTGGAGATCGAGCGCCTGCAGTTCTCCGGCCTGTTCGCCACCGAGGACGCCAAGGCCGGGATGCGGGCCTTCTCCGAGAAGACGAAGGCGGAGTTCACCGGCCGCTGACAGAGCCGAGAGGCGCCGAGAACGCCGGAGGGCGCCGAAGGGCGCCGGGAGGACGGCCAGGGGTGTGGTGGGCGCCGGGTGGGAGCACCGGCGGCGCCCACGGGCCCCGGGCGGGCGCAGGGCGGGCACCGCCGGGCATCGGTGGAGGCCGCCGGGCATCGAGAGCGTCGCCGGGTCGCCGAGGGCCGTGAGCCTCGCGAGATTGGCCGGATAGATCCGGCATTGCCGGTATCGTGCCAGCATGGTGCGGTTGGTGAAGCGCGCGCTGGTGCCCGCCCGGCTGCGACGGGCGGTCCTCGGATGGTTCGACGCCCGGTACATCTCCAGGGCCGATCACCGGCAGGACGTCAAGGACGCGCTCTGGGAGGTCCGGACGCTGGCCAGGGAGGTCACCTCGCTGCGCGCGGAGGTCGCCGACCTGCGCGCGCAGGTGGCCCGGGTCCGGCCGGACCCGGCGCGGGCCGGGCGCTGGGACGACGCCCACCGGCTGGCCCAGGAGACCGCGGTCGCGCTGGAGGAGGTCCTCAGGAACGAGGTGCTGCTCTGGCAGGCCGTGGACCGCGTCACCGCCGAGCCGGACCGGACCCCGGAACCGGCACGGACCCCGGAAACGGGACGTGCCCCGGATCCGGCACGGACCCCGGAACCGGCCCGGATCCCGGAGACGGGACCCGCCCCGGAGCCGGAACGGGACCGGCGGGCCGCCGGAAGCGCCGGAAGCGGCGGAGGCACCCGGGCCACCGGGAGTGCCGGGAGCACCGGATGAGGGTGACCTGGACGGCCGACGGCGACACCTGGCGGATGGCCTTCCGGCTGGACGCCGAGGACGACGTCACCGGCCGGTGCGCCGACGGCCAGCCGCTGAGGCTGGCCACGAACTCCTTCCGGATCGAGATCCCGCGGGCCCCGCGCGAGATCCACCCCGACCTGCTCGCCCTCGCCGCGTGGACCGTGGCGGCCCCGTGGACCCGGCGCAGGATCGTCTTCGACCGGCCTATCTCCGACGGCCTCGCCGGGGCGATCGGCGACGGCTGGGGGGTCGAGGCCGGTCCGACGGGTACGGGCGCGCGGTCCGGCGGCAGGCTGGCGATCTCCTACAGCGGCGGCGCGGACTCGGTCGCGGTGGCCGCGATGCTGCCGGACGCGCCGTTCGTGCACTTCCAGCGGGTCTCCCACCCGCGGGTGCCCAACCGCTGGACCCACTACCGCTCCGACGTGCTCGCCGAGCTGGCCGCCGCGACCGGTCGCGAGCTCACCGTGGTCCGCTCCGACCTGGAGTTCACGCTCGCCGAGCCGCGGCCCGGCTACCCCGAGCACCACGCGGTCGCCGCGGGCGCGCTGCTGATGGCCGACGAGCTCGACCTGGGCGGCCTGGCGTTCGGCTACGAGCTGGGGTCGCGCTGGCTGGGAGGCGACCGCTACCTGCTGCGCTACACCCCCGACAACCCCATGTGGGCCCCGCACGGAGCCTGGGGACGGGCGTTCGCCGCGGCCGGGGTGCACCTGGTGCTCCCGGTGGGCGGGGTGAGCGAGGCCGTCACGATGCGCCTGGCCCTGAACTCCGAGCTGCGCGGCCAGGTCCGCTGGTGCCTGCGCGGCGTCGGCGGCCCCTGCGGGACCTGCGGCAAGTGCCTGTACAAGGAGCTCATCCAGGCCGCCGTCGAGCGCCGCCCGCTGCGCACCACGATCACCGCGGGCCGCCCGGTCGCCCGCAGGTGGCAGGAGCCGCCGCCGTACGGGGGCCAGGAGATGATCGAGTACGGCTGCGCCCGGGTGCCCGGGGTCGAGGACACGGTCTTCGGCGCGGCGGCGCGGTACCTGGGCGCGACCGAGTCCTCCACCGCCTGGCTGGAGCGCTGCTACCCGCCCGCGATCGAGGAGATCCCCGAGCCGTGGCGCGGCCGGGTTCGCGACTTCATGACGGGGGAGATCGGTCTCATGAGCGAGGACGAGGCGCGGCGCGTCGAGACGTGGGGGGTGGCGTGAAGGTCTACGTCTCGGTCGACATGGAGGGCGTCAGCGGGCTGACCGACCCCGAGGAGATGCACGCCGGAGGGCGCGGCTACGAGCGCGGCTGCGAGCTGATGACCGCGGACGCCAACGCGGTCGTGGCCGGGGCGTTCGACGGGGGCGCCACCGCCGTGCGGGTCAACGACGCCCACGGGTCGACCAAGAACCTCAGGATCGACCTGCTCGACGAGCGGGCGACCCTGCTGCGGGGGCCGGGCAAGCCGCTGCGGATGGGCGAGGGGCTCGACGCGAGCCACCGGGCGGCCTGCTTCGCCGGCTACCACGCGCGGGCCGGCGTCCGGCACGGCGTCCTCAACCACACCTGGATGGGCAGGGAGATCCACAACGTCCACCTCAACGGCGAGGTGTGCGGCGAGATCCGCCTGGTCGCCTCCTTCGCGGGGTCGCTCGGCGTGCCGGTGGCCCTGCTGACCGGGGACGAGGCGGCCTGCGAGGAGGTCAGGGAGCTGCTCGGCGACGTGGAGACCGTCGCGGTCAAGCGGGGCGTCGACCGGTTCGCCGCCGAGCTGCTGCCGCCCGCCGTCGCCCAGGCGCGCATCCGCGAGGCCACCGCCCGCGCGCTGGGCCGGGTGGCCGACTTCCGCCCTTACGCGCCCGAGCCTCCGTTCACCCTCGGCATCGAGTGGAACTCCACCGCGATCGCCGCCGGGTGCGCGCTGGTGCCCGGCGTGACGGCCGCGGGCCCCCGGCACACCGAGTTCACCACCGACGACTTCTCGCAGATCATGTCCCTGATGGGTGTCTTCGCCATGATCGGCGGCCAGGTCGCCTGCCGCAGCGGCGTGTACGGCTGATCCCGCGATGCCCTCCCCGGTGCCCCCGGCCTCTACGCTTCGACCACCCCCTTTGCGGCCTTTCTCGTGATTCCCCTCTTCCTAGACGTCTCCGGCCCTCCACCCCCAGCCCTCCCCCCGGACGTCCACCCCGAACCTCCACCCCGAACGTCCTCCACCGGACGGATCCCCGTACCCGACCACGACCACGACGGTGCCCGATGCCCCTGACGACCGCCGATGAGTGACGAGACCGGCGACTCCCCTCCCGTCCCCCCCGCTCCCCCCGCTCCCTCCGCGACCGCGTCCCCCGCGCCCGCTCCCTCCGGTTCCGCGCCGGAACGCGCCCCGGGCGGGTCCGCCGGTGGCCTGACGCGCAGGGCGCTGCTGGTCGGCGTGGGCGCGGCCGGGGGCGCCGGGGCCATGTTCGCGGCCATGGGCGCCCTGGGCCTGGCCCCGGACTCCCAGGACCGGAACTACACGCCCCCGCAGCCCTCCGACTTCACCCTGGGCGGCAGGGCGGCGGCCAGCGTGGTCGTCCTCGGCGCCGGTGTCGCCGGACTGACCTGCGCGTACGAGCTGGGCAAGGCCGGGTACGACTGCACGGTCCTGGAGGCGTCCGACCGGGTGGGCGGCAGGAACCTCACGCTGCGCGCGGGCGACCGGCTGGACGAGCTGGGCGGCGCGACGCAGACGGCCGGGTTCGGCGAGGGCGTCTACTTCAACGCCGGGGCCGGGCGGATCGCGCCGTGGATGGTCACCATGGACTACTGCCGCGAGCTGGGCGTCCCCATCGAGACGTTCGTCAACAACAACGCGTCGGCGTACGTCTACACGCGCGGCATGACCGCCCCGGTGCGGGCCCGCGCGGCCCGCGCGGACCTGTACGGCCACGTCGCCGAGCTGCTGGCCAAGGCGAGCGACGCGGGCGCGCTGAACCGCCGCCTCACCGCGGACGACCGCGAGCGGCTCGCGGAGTTCCTGCGGCGCTTCGGCGACCTCGGCCCCGACCTGTCCTACCGGGGCTCCACCCGCCGGGGCTTCGAGACCTGGCCCGGGGTGGGCGAGGGTGTGCCGCTGGGGGCGGCGCCCTCGCTGCGCCAGGTGCTCGCCGCGGGCACCGGCAGGGCCGTCACCATGGACTTCGGCTACGACCAGGCCACGCCGATGTTCCAGCCGGTGGGCGGCATGGACGGCATCGTCATCGCGCTCGCCGACGCGGTCGGGCGCGACCGGATCAGGACGGGCACGCCGGTCACCGGCATCAGGAACCTGCCCACCGGGGTGGAGGTCACCCACCCCGGCGGCGTCGTCCGCGCCGACTACTGCATCGCGACCCTGCCGCCCCACCTGCTGGCCCGGCTGCCGCACAACCTCGGCGCCCCGGTCACGGCCGCGCTCCGCACCCCCGTCCCGGTCTCCGCGGGCAAGATCGGCCTGGAGTACGGCAGGCGCTGGTGGGAGACGGACGACCGCATCTACGGCGGCGTCACCGAGACCGACCTGGACATCACCCACATCTGGTATCCCTCGCACGGCTACCACTCGCGCGGCGGCCTGGTCGTCGGCTACTACAACACCGAGGAGAACGCCGACCGGTACGCCGGGCTCACGCACGAGGCCCGCCGCGCCCGCGCGCTCACCCAGGGCAAGAAGATCCACGGCGAGAAGTACCGCGCCGAGCTGCGCTCCAGCGTCTCGATCGCCTGGCGGCGCAGGCCGCACGTGGAGGGTGGCTGGGTGCGGTGGCCCTCCTACACGGGCGCCTTCACCCTGCTGCAGCAACCGGCCGGCCGGGTCCACTTCGCCGGTGACTGGCTCACCCACCTGATCGCCTGGCAGGCGGGCGCGATGGAGTCCGCGCGCAGGACGGTCACCGAGCTGCACCACAGGGTGCTGCGGGCGACCTCCTGACCGGTCGCCGTACCCGCGACCCGGAGGTCCTCCGCGCCGTCAGCGCCGTCAGCGCCGCCCGCGCCGCCCGCGCCGTCCGCGGCCCGCGTCACGCGCTCCGCCGCCGTAAGGTCTTCGGTGCGGAGCCCGTCGGTACGGGAGGGGCTCCCGGTACGGAGGAGTGAGGGGGCCGACGGCGATGGCGATCGGGACGTTGGACTGGACGAGTGCCGGGAAGCGGCCGGACCTGCTGGCCGAGCCGGTGGCGCGGGCGGTCGCGGAGCTGGCGGGACGAGACGGTGCAGGGGACGTCACCGTCGCCGAGATCGACCCGGAACTGGCCGACACCGCGGCCTTCTGCGAGCGCTACGGCGTGGACCCGGGCGAGTCGGCCAACTGCGTGATCGTGGCCGCCAGGCGGGCCGGGGAGACCCGCTACGCGGCGTGCCTGGTCCTGGCGACCACGAGGGCGGACGTCAACGGCGTGGTCCGGCGCCACCTGGACGCGCGGAAGATCTCGTTCGCGCCGATGGACGACGCGGTCACGCTGACCGGGATGGAGTACGGCGGGATCACCCCGCTCGGGCTGCCCGCCGGCTGGCCGGTGCTGGTCGACGAGGCGGTGGCGGCCCACCCGGCGGTGGTGATCGGCAGCGGTGTCCGCCGCTCCAAGCTGGCCGTGCCCGGTTCGCTGCTGGCCGGACTGGGAACCGCACGGGTTCTCGGCCTGGCGAACCGAAGCGAAAATGAGATTAAGTGAGAGAAGGAATCGGGAAACCGTCGGGGTTCCATGGACGTTGTTCAGTCGGAGAATGTGGCCCGATGGTTCATCTCGTGGGCGGGGTCTAAGCCGATATGGTGCTTCATGCCATGAATCAGGACGACCGATTGGGTCCTTACCGACTGCTGAGGCGGCTCGGCGAGGGCGGTATGGGCGTGGTGCACCTCGCGGTGGATCCGCAGGGCCGTCAGGTGGCCGTCAAGGTTCTGCGCGCCGAGGTGGCCGGTGACGACGTCGCCCGCCGCCGCCTCTCGCGCGAGGTCGAGACCATGCGCCGCGTGCGCAGCGAGTACATCGCCGAGGTCCTCGACGCCGACGTGACCGGTCACCGTCCCTACATCGTGACGCGCTACGTCCCCGGCCGCCCGCTGGACGAGGTGATCAAGCAGGACGGGCCGATGGAGCTGCCCGCGCTGCTGCGGGTCGCGCACGGCGTGGCCTCGGCGCTGGCCGCGGTCCACTCGGTCGGGGTGATCCACCGCGATCTCAAGCCCGGCAACGTGCTGATCCTGGACGGCGATCCGGTCCTCATCGACTTCGGCATCGCGCAGGCGGTCGACGCCACCCGCCTCACCCAGACCGGCATGTTCATCGGCACCCCCGGCTACCTCGCCCCCGAGATCATCGAGGGGCACGAGGCCGGTCCCGAGGTCGACGTGCACGCGTGGGCGGGCACCCTGGTCTTCGCCGCCACCGGCCAGCCGCCCTTCGGCAAGGGCACGCTGGAGATGATCTTCTACAACATCACCGCGGGCAAGGCGAACGTCGACGCCGTCCCGCAGCCGCTCCAGCCGGTGCTGCGCGCCGCGCTCCAGCGCGACCCGTCCAGGCGGCCCCCGGCCGCCGAGCTGGCCGCGCAGGTGGCGCGCCTGCTGCCGTCCACCGGCAGGCACCCCGTGCCCGACGAGATCAGCACGGTCGCGGCGTTCGACGACCAGGTCCGCGGCTCCGGCGTGTTCGGCGTCCCCGGCCCGCCCGGCGGTCAGGGTGTCCCGGGTGTGCCCGGTGTGCCGTCCGGCGTTCCCGGCACGTCGGGCGCGTGGCCCGGCGCGGGGACCCCGGGGGCCGGTGGCCGGGGCGAGGCGGACGGCGACCCGGGCGACGTGCCGACCCCGGTGGCCTCCCGGCTGTCCGTCCCGCACCCCGTCGTGCCCCCGCCGACCCCGGCGGCCCAGCCCCACGAGTACGTCTCGCTGCTCGGGCAGGACCAGGCCGACCCGTGGCCCACCCGCCGGGTGACGCCGGAGGAGCTGCGCCAGGCCGCCGAGGCACAGCGCTCCTCCCACGACCTGCCCACCGGCATGCTCGCCCCCGAGGACGTCCCCACCCGCACCCCGGGCGCGGCGCCCGAAACGCCGGCAGGCGGCCCGGCGGCCACGACGCCCGTCCCCGACGGGGACATCCCCACCCAGCGCGTCCGGCCGCAGGACCTGCAGGACTACATCCGCCGCCACGGCGACCCGCAGGGGGCGCCGGGCCCGCGGGACCGGCCGGGGGACCGTTCCGGCACACAGGCGGGCACGCAGGCCGGCGGGGCGGCGCCCGAGGCCGGTCCGCCTCCCTACCTGCACCCCCAGCCGTTCGAGCAGCAGACCCCGCACCGGCCGCGTCCCGCCGTGCCGCCGCCCTACCCCTACCCGCACCCCCAGCCGCAGCAGTACCCCCAGCACCCCCAGCATCCCTACCAGCACCAGCCCGTCACGCAGTCCCCGGCGCCCACGCCGCTGCATCCCGGACAGCGGCCGGGGAACGCGTTGCAGCGTTCCAAGGCGTACGGGGTGGCGAGCCTGCTGATGCTGGCCGTCATGACGGTCGCGGCGGTCCTCGCCCCGGTGCTCGTCGCGGCGGTGGTGATCCCGGCGGTGATCCTGCTGCGCGCCGCCGACATCGCCCAGCCGGTGTTCAACGGGCGCAGGGCCGCGGCGGCGGCGGCGACCGACGTCCTGCGGGTGCTCGGCCGGCCGGCCGAGCTGGCGAAGTCGATCGGCATCACCGTCGCCCTCGTGCCGTACGCGCTGATCCTCGGACTGCCGGTGACGCTCCTGCTCACCGTGCTGGTCGGGCGGATGCCCACCACCAACGCGCTGAGCTGGGGCGCCGCCGTGGCGCTCTGGACCGTCTGCGCCGGACCCGGCGTGGAAGGCCCCGGCCGCCAGATGCGACGTACGCTGGCATCACTGCTGCCGTCGCGCGGCGCGGCCATGGTCGCCGCCGCGGTGCTGGCCGCGGTGACGGTGGCGGTGCTCTTCGTGGCGAGCGGCACGGTGGGCGGTGGAGCACGGAAGGCGGTGTGGGCGCCGGTCGACGTCACATGGGTGGTACACGAACTGGACGACCTACGAGAGAAGGCGGCGTGATGACGGGGGACACGCGGGCGCCCGAGAGACTGGGGCCGTACCGGCTGCTGAGGAAGATCGGCGAGGGCGGCATGGGCGTCGTCCACCTCGGTCTCGACGAGGACGGGCGCGAGGTGGCCGTCAAGGTCCTGCACCCCCACGTGGCCGCCGACCTCAAGGCCCGCGACCGGCTCACCCGCGAGGTGGAGACCATGCGGCGGGTGCGCAGCCCGCACGTCGCCGAGGTGCTCGACGCCGAGCTGACGGCCAGGCAGCCCTACATCGTGACCCGGTTCGCCCCGGGCCGCACGCTGGAGGAGACCGTCCTGCAGGACGGCCCGCTCCCCGACGACCAGGTCATCCGGCTGGCGCGGGGCATGTGCGCGGCCCTGGTGGCCATCCACGCCGCCGACGTCATCCACCGCGACTTCAAGCCGTCCAACGTGATGATCGTCAACGGTGACCCGCTGGTCATCGACTTCGGCATCGCGCACCTGGTGAACGCCACCCGGCTGACCCAGACCGGCATGTTCGTCGGCACGCCCGGCTACCTCGCCCCGGAGATCATCCGGGACTCGGAGATCACCCAGGCCGCCGACGTGCACGCGCTGGCCTCGACGGTCTTCTTCGGCGCGACCGGCAAGCCGCCGTTCGGCACCGGCAGCTTCGAGGTCGTCTGCTTCAACATCATGGAGGGCCGGGCCAACATCGACCTGGCCCCGGCGTGGCTGCGGGGCTGGCTCAGGCGGGCGCTGGCCGTCGACCCGGCGGCCCGGCCGGCCGCCGTCGAGCTGCTGCGGCTGGCCCGCGACCTGGACCCGGCGGTGACGGCGTTCCAGGAGACCCCGCCCACCTCGGTCCTGGACGGCGGCGGGACCAGGGTCCTCGACGCCGACGGCACCAAGGTCCTGGACGGCCAGGCCCCGCCCCCGCCCGTCAACGGCACCCGGGCGCTGCCGCAGGACGCCTCGGGCTACTCCGACCTGCTCCCGCCGGTGAGGTACGCCGAGCCGGAGCGGCGTGAGCGCCGGCCCCGGCAGGAGCGCGGGCAGGCGTCCGGCTCGGTGGCGCCCTCGCCGTACACACCGGCCGCCGATCCCTCGCGGCCCCCGCCGTACGTCCCGGCCCCGCCCTCGGCGCAGGCCAGGGCGGCGGCCCCGCCGCCCTACCCCGACCAGCGGGTGGCCGGGTACCCGGCCCCGCCGCCGAGCGGCCAGGCGAGGCCGTACCCGCCGCCGGAGCGGTCACGGCCGCACGTCCCGACGCAGCCCTCGGGCCGCGCGCAGCCCGCGCCCCGCACCCCGCCCCGGGAGCGCTACCGCGCGGCCCACCCACTGGCCGGGATGCTGCTGCTGACGATCCTCGTGGCGCTGGCCTGCGTGCTGCCGGTGGTGGTGGGCGTGTTCGCCGTGGCCGCGGCGCTCTGCCTGCGGGTGGGCGAGTACCTCTTCGCCGACCTGGCCCAGCGCCGCTCCATCCGGGGCAACAGCGCCGGAGACCCCCTGCTCGCGCTGGTCGGCACGCCGTGGGCGCTGATCAGGTCGGCGTTCGCGACGGCGATCACCGCCGGAGTGTCGATCATGCTCGGCATGTGCGTGTGGGGGTTCCTGGTCTACGCCGGCGACATGAACAGGAACTTCGCCGCCGCCTACGCGGCCGGTGCCTTCGTGGCCGGGCTGTTCCTGCTGCCCGGCGGCGGCAAGCCCAGGAAGGCCGTCGCCCGCACGCTGAGCGCGGTCATCCGCAGCCCCGGCGCGGGCATGGTGACCACGATCGTCCTGGGCACGCTGGCGTTCTTCGCGGTGATGGCCGCGCTGAGCGTGGTCCCGTCCTTCGAGCCGTGGCAGAACCCGACCGACGCCGTCAAGGACCTCACCGACCAGTGGCGGCGGTCGGCGAACGAGGGCGCGATGGGCGCGTTCGACCTCGTCACCGGGCTGGTGGACGACCTGATGAAGAGCCTCGGCCTGGGGTTCCTGACGTTCTGGAAGTGACGGCCCGCCCGGGGCGGCGCGCCTCGGCGGGCGCGTCGTCCCCGGCACCCGGGCCGTGTCCGGTACCCGCGGTCGTCCCCGCAGGGCACGTCCGCCCGGCGTGCCCGTTCCGGGGTCCGGGCGGTCCCGGCCCGCGCGTCCGCCCGGTGCCCGATCCACGTCCGGCGCGGACGTTCGCGGCCCGCACCCGGTGCGGGATCGGCCTTCCTGCGGCACGATGGAGGGGACGAGCCGAAGGAGTCGCATGGTCGCGCCGGACGGTGAGAAGCTCGGTCCGTACCGCCTGTTGTCGAAGCTCGGCGCCGGAGGGTTCGGTGAGGTCCACCTCGCGCTGGACCCCGGCGGGCGCACGGTGGCGGTCAAGATCCTGCATCCGCACGTGGCGGCCGACGAGACGGCCCTGACCAGGCTCGCCCGCGAGGTGGAGACGATGCGGCTGGTCCAGGGCCCGTACGTCGCCGAGGTCCTGGACGCCTCGCTGACCGGGGCCCGACCGTACCTGGTCACCCGTTACGTGCAGGGCCGGCCGCTCAGCGCGGTGATCGCCGCGGACGGGCCGGTCGGCGGTGACGACCTGACGAGGCTGGCCCGTGGCCTGGCCGAGGCGCTGGCCGCGGTGCACGCGGCCGGGGTGGTGCACCGCGACCTCAAGCCCGCCAACGTGATCCTGGCCGACGGCGAGCCGGTGGTCATCGACTTCGGGATCGCCTGCGCGCTCGACTCGCCCTCGGTCACCGCCTCGGGGGCCGTGCTCGGCACGCCCGGCTACCTGGCGCCCGAGGTGCTGGAGGGCACCGGGTCCGGCGCCGAGGCCGACGTCTTCGCCTTCGGCGCGACGCTGGCGTACGCGTCCACCGGGCGGCACCCCTACGGGACGGGCCCGGCGTCGGCGATCGGCTACCGGGTCGTCCACCGTCCGCCGGACCTGGAGGGCGTCCCCGGGTGGCTGGAGCCGCTGTTGCGGGAGTGCCTGCTGCGCGATCCGGCCGCCCGGCCGCCCGCGGACGCGCTCCTGGCCCGGCTCGGCGTCGCCCCGCCCCCGCGGCCGGTGGTCGCGGAGCCGCGCGGGCGGTGGTCCCGGGGCGCGGGCGAGGCCGCGGTGCACGGCCTGGTCACCCGCGAGTGGCGGCCGGGCCGCCGTCCGCCCGCGGGGAGGCCCTCGCCCGAACAGGCCGCCGAGCGCCGCAGGGCCGTCCTGCACCGCCGCTGGGTGGTGGGCACCGGCCTGCTCGTCTCGCTGGCGGCGGCCACCGCCTCCGACCCGCTGCCCGAGGTGTCGCTGCTGTTGCTGACCGGGTACGGCTCGGTGCTGCTCGCCGACGCCGGGATCGCCCTGTTCGCCCGGCGGGACCGCGGGCGCCTGGCCGTGGACCTGGCCGCGGCGGCCGGGACCGTCGCGCTCTGGGCGGTCCTCGGCACGTTCTTCAGCACCCTCACGCTGGCGCTCGCGCTGGGGACCGTGGTCTTCGTGCTGGTCGCGATCCTGATCGCCGGTTGAGCCCGCCGGCGACACCCGGGGGCACGCGCCACCACCGGAACATAGTTCGGTATGGTAGGGAGGTGGCCGCCGGGGGAGGTTCCGGCGGTCCGGGGCGAGCCGTGCAACCTGGCGGTTTGCGCCTAAGCTACCGATGGGTAACATAATCTCGGGAGGCCGGGACGGGGCATGTCCCGACCGGGTCACCCGCTGCCACACCGCCTCCGGGCACGTGGCAGTCTTGGCACCGCGTGCACGTGCCCCGCGTGCACGTACCGAGCCGGCGTCAACCGCAGCGACGCGGTGGCGTACGCGAACACGGGAGGTCGGCCACCGGCCATGAACATCGTCGTCTGCGTGAAGCAGGTCCCCGACACGGCGACCGAGCGCAAGCTGAAGTCCGATGACAAGACGCTCGACCGCGACGCCGCCGACGGCGTCATCAACGAGCTGTGCGAGTACGCGGTCGAGGAGGCGCTGCGCCTGAAGGAGGCCCACGGTGGTGAGGTGACCGTCCTCACCATGGGTCCCGACAAGGCGAGCGACACCATCCGCAAGGCCCTGGCCATGGGCGCCGACAAGGCCGTCCACCTGGTGGACGACGCGCTGCACGGCTCGGACACGCTGGGCACCTCCCACGCCCTGGCACAGACCCTCAAGAAGATCGGTTTCGATCTGGTCGTGCTCGGCTCGGAGTCCACCGACGCCCGCACCGGCGTCCTCGCCGCCATGCTGGCCGAGCGCCTTGGCGTGCCGCAGCTCACCTTCGCCAACCAGGTGGAGGTCGACGGGAGCGCCATCTCCATCCACCGCGTCACCGACTACGGCTACGACCGGGTCGAGGCCTCGCTGCCCGCCGTGATCTCCGTCGTGGAGAAGATCAACGAGCCGCGCTACCCGTCCTTCAAGGGCATCATGGCCGCCAAGAAGAAGCCGGTCGAGAAGCTCGGCGTCGCCGACGCCGAGATCGACGCCTCCCAGGTGGGCCTGGTCAACTCCTGGAGCGAGGTCGCCGACTTCGAGGCCGCCCCGGCGCGCGCGGCCGGCACCGTGGTCAAGGACGAGGGTGACGGTGGCGTGAAGGCCGCCGACTTCCTCGCGTCGAAGAAGTTCGTCTGAGAGCGGGGGTAGCTGGAAATGTCTGAGGTTCTCGTTCTGGTCGAGCATGTCGAAGGCCAGGTGAAGAAGGTCACCCTCGAGCTGCTGACGCTCGCCCGCAGGCTGGGCACCCCGTCGGCGGTCTGGACCGGGGCGGGCTACTCCCCGCAGGCCCAGGCCAGGCTGGCCGAGTACGGCGCGGAGAAGATCTACCTGGCCGACTCCGCGGAGGTCGCCGACTACGTCGTCGCCCCCAAGGCGGAGCTGCTGGCCCACCTGGTGACCGAGAAGTCCCCGGTCGCGGTGCTCGTCGCCGCCACGGCCGAGGCCAAGGAGATCGCCGGGCGCCTCGCCATCAAGACCGACTCCGGCGTGCTCACCGACGTGGTGGGCATCGAGGAGGGCCTGGTCGCCGACCAGTCCATCTTCGGCGGCGGCGTCAACGTCCGCTCCCGGGTGACCAAGGGCATCCCGATCATCGCGGTGCGTCCCAACGCGACGCCGGTCGAGGTCTCCACCGGCGCGGGGACCGAGGAGCAGGTCTCCTTCACCGTCTCCGACGCCGCCAAGAGCGCCAGGATCGTGGAGCGGGTCAAGGAGGACAAGGGCGCGCGTCCGGAGCTCACCGAGGCCGCGATCGTGGTCTCCGGCGGCCGGGGCGTGGGCTCGGCGGAGAACTTCTCGATCATCGAGGAGCTCGCCGACTCGCTCGGCGCGGCCGTCGGCGCCTCCCGTGCCGCGACCGACGCCGGCTGGTACCCGCACCAGTTCCAGGTCGGGCAGACCGGCAAGACCGTCTCGCCGCAGCTCTACATCGCGGCGGGCATCTCCGGGGCCATCCAGCACCGGGCCGGCATGCAGACCGCCAAGACGATCCTCGCGATCAACAAGGACCCGGAGGCGCCGATCTTCGAGCTCGCCGACTTCGGGGTCGTGGGCGACCTGCACCAGATCGTCCCGCAGCTGACCCAGGAGGTCGGCAAGCGCAAGTGATCGGCCTCACCCGGAGGGCCGGACGGTGCGGACCGTCCGGCCCTCCGGCATGTGCGGCCGGCATGTGCGGCCCCTCCGGCAGGTCCCTCCGGTAGGCGGCCCTTCCGGAGGGTGCACCTCCGGCCGGTGCCTTCCGGCCGGTGCCTTCCGGGCCGCCGGGGTGTTCTCTCAGGCCGCCATGGACAGCTCGCGCGGGGCGGTCCGCGCCGGAGCGGGCAGGGCCGTCGCGCGGAAGCGGGGCAGGAACCAGGCGAGCGCGGCGATCAGGACTCCGAGCACCACGGCGATGCCGAGGCCCGCCCTGAGCGTGGCCACGTCGGCCAGAAGGCCGATGAGCACCGGCCCCAGCAGCAGCCCCGCGTACCCCATGGCACCGGTCTGGGCGATGGCCGGTCCGGGGTCGGTGGTCGCGCCGCCCGCCAGCGACATCGCCATCGGCGAGACCGTCGCCACCGCCACGCCCACGAAGAGCATGGCCGAGAGCGCGACGAGCGCCGTCGGGGCGGTGAGGACCACGCCGAAGGTGGCGGCGGTGGCCAGGCCGGAGGCGACCATCATGCCGCGGGCGCCGAACCGGGCCCGGACGCGGTCACCGGCCAGCCGCCCGGCCAGCATGCCCGCCTCGAAGATCGGGTAGCCCAGCGCGGCGGCCGCCTCGGTGGCGCCGAGCACGTCGCGCAGGTATAGACCGTTCCAATCGGCGACCGTTCCCTCCACCATGAACGCGCAGAAGGCGATCACGCCGAGCAGGTAGACCACCGGCGGCATCCGCCTGCCGGAGGCCCGTGCGGCGCCGCGGCCGGGGGAGAGGGCCGGGTCGGGCAGGCAGGTACGGCCGGCGAAGGCCGTCGCCGGGAGCGCGAGCAGGGCGACCAGGGCCAGGTGGACCGTGACCGGGAGTCCCGCCGCGATGGCCGCGGCGCCCAGCAGGCCCGCGGAGATCGCCCCGGCGCACCAGCCCGCGTGCATGCCGTTCATCAGCGGGCGCCCGTAGGCGCGCTCGACCACCGATCCCTGCGCGTTCATCGCGACGTCCACCGCGCCGAACGCCATGCCGAACAGGGCGCTCGCGGCCAGGGCCAGCGGGAACGACGGCGCCAGGGCGAGCAGGACCAGGGTGACCGCGGTGAGGGGGGCCGCGACCCGCAGGACGCTCCGGCTGCCGACGCGCGCCATCACCACGCGCATGGACTGCATGGTGACGAGCGCCCCCAGGCCCCAGACGAGCAGGATGGCACCCACCGACGCCTCGGACAGGCCGAGTTTGTCGGAGAGCGCCGGGATGCGGACGGTCATCGATCCACAGAGCAGTCCGGCGAGCACGAATGTGAGAACCGCCCCGGTTCGAGCCGTCCTCAGGTCGCGGGTCATGACGAAGTCCTTTCAATACACGTTTTGACAAAGTGCGGAGCGGGCACAACAGAATCGGTCGCTTCCGCGCAGGCGGAAGCGACCGCCAATCCGTCGGAGGGCCGCACCCCGGCGGGGTGGATGATCGATCGGCGAGGCCGTGGTCGGTCCGGCGAGGCATCCGGCAGCGGGCCCGGTCGACCCGGAAGACAGGGTCGTGACCGGCCCGGTGGGACGCCGGATCCGGCAGGAAGCCCGGCGGGCTTCGGACGATCAGTGCGGCAGGGCTCCGGTCAGGGGGCCAGCAGCGCCAGCAGACGCCTCTCCAGACGCGCGTAGTGCCCGGCGTCGTAGAGATCGGGGTCGTGACTGGCCACGTCCCACAGGCCCTCGCAGGCCAGGCGCACGATCTGCGCCGCCTCCGGATCCGGCTCGTCGCCGAGCCCCTCGCGGTGCCAGCGGGCCATCGCCGTCCGCAGCGGCGCGAGCAGGTAGGGGTTGCCCGAGGCGCCGGTCACCACGGCCCAGCGCCGTAACCTGCCGCTCTGCACGGCGGCGAACGTGGCCGCCAGGTAGTTCTTCGTGTAGGTGTCGTGGCCCTGCGCGGCGACGAGCTCGTCGAACTCCTCGATCAGGCGCTCCACCATGCCCTTGATCAGGGCTTCCTTGGTGCCGAAGTGGTAGAGCAGGCCGCCCTTGCTGCATCCGGCGCGCTCGGCCACGGTCGCCAGGGTGAGAGCCTGGGAGCCCTGGTCGCCGAGGAGATCCTCCGCCGCGTCCAACAGCTCTTCCCGTCTCATGAAAGCGACTGTACCGTCTGGACGGTTCAGTGGTCAACTCCGGGGGTGAGCTCCCCGACGGGCGCGGATACCCTGGGGAGGTTGACAGCCGACTTGGGGAGGGGAATGCGGTCGTGAAGTCCGCCTATCTCGATCACGCGGCGACCACGCCGATGCTTCCCGAGGCGATCGAGGCCATGACGGCCCAGCTCGGCCAGGTGGGGAACGCCTCCTCGCTGCACGCCGCGGGCCGCCGTACCCGCCAGGTCGTGGAGGAGTCGCGGGAGACCATCGCGGCCGCCCTCGGCGCCCGTCCCAGCGAGGTCGTCTTCACCTCCGGCGGCACCGAGGCCGACAACCTGGCGGTCAAGGGGCTGTACTGGGCCCGGCGCGCCACGGGTGCCCACAGGATCCTGATCAGCGCGGTCGAGCACCACGCCACCCTGGACCCGGCGCACTGGCTGGCCGACCACCAGGGCGCGACCGTCGAGCCGCTGGAGGTCGACGAGTTCGGCCGGGTGAGCCCGGACACGCTCAGGCGGGCCGTCGAGCGCGACCCCGCGAGCGTCGCCCTGATCAGCGTCATGTGGGCCAACAACGAGGTCGGCACCGTCCAGCCGGTCGAGGCGCTGGCCGGGACGGCCCGGGAGTACGGCATCCCCTTCCACACCGACGCGGTCCAGGCGGTCGGCCAGCTCCCGGTGTCCTTCGCCGACTGCGGGGCCGACGCGCTGACGCTCTCCGGGCACAAGGTCGGCGGGCCGATGGGCGTCGGCGCCCTGCTGCTGGCCCGGGGCGTCGATCCGGTGCCGGTGCTGCACGGGGGCGGCCAGGAGCGCGACGTGCGCTCCGGCACGCTCGACGCGCCCGCCGCCGCCGGCCTGGCCACGGCCGTGCAGATCGCGGTGGCCCGCCAGGCCGAGACCGCGGCCCGCCTGTCCGGGCTCCGCGACGACCTGATCCACCGGGTCCGCCTGGCGGTGCCGGACGTGATCCTCAACGGCGATCCGGTGAACCGCCTGCCCGGCAACGCCCACTTCTCCTTCCCCGGCTGCGAGGGCGACGCCCTGCTCATGCTGCTGGACGCCAAGGGCGTGGAGTGCTCGACCGGCTCGGCCTGCTCGGCCGGGGTGGCGCAGCCCTCCCACGTCCTGCTCGCGATGGGCGCCGACGGCTTCCGGGCGCGCGGCTCGCTGCGCTTCTCCCTGGGACACACCTCGACCGAGGAGGACGTGGACCGGCTGGTGGAGGTCATCGGCCTCGCGGTCGAGCGGGCCCGCCGCGCGGGCCTGAGCTGACCCGGGCCTGAGCCGCTACGACGCCGAGCCGGTCAGGTGAGGAAGGGGGAGACGGCGATCCAGCCGGGGTCGGCGGTCACGTCGACCCGGGGACGGCCCTCCTCCCAGCCCTCGACCAGCTCCCTGGCGCGGACGGCCGCCTCGCTCAGCGGGTCGGCGTAGACGTGCAGCACCCGCTGTCCCTCGGCGCTCAGGTGCGCGGCCAGGACGGCGCGGCCGCTCAGCCGGCCGATCCACCCGGCGAGGCGTTCCTCGACGTCGCGCAGCGCCTCCAGCGACGAGCCCGCGGGCAGCCCTTCGGCGTCCCGGTGCGCGTACGGCAGCGTGATCTCGATGTGCTGGTCGAGCAGGGGGTGGTCGACCGGGCGGAGAGGGTGGCGGGCGGTGGCGACCAGGCGGGCACCGGAGGCGGTCCGCCCCTCCAGCAGCGCCCACTGCTCGTCCCGGTACCCGGAGGCCAGGTCGGCGACCACGCCCGGCAGGTGCACGGCGGGTACCGCGTCGATCGGCTCGTAGGCCGCGGCGGAGACGTCGCCCACCCAGCGGGCCACCTCGTCCTCGCCGAGCAGCCGGTCCAGGGCGAGCAGCGCCGCCTCGGTACGGGTCTCCTCGTCCAGCAGGGTGAAGACCGGGTGATGGGCGACCACGTCGATCCGGGGGCTGCCGTGCGGGACGCGCAGCCCGAGCACCAGCCCGTCGAGCGCGAACTCGTAGCCGCCGACGTCGAGGACGAGGCCCGTCGCGTCCGGGACGGCCCGCCGGGACGGGTGGAACTCCCACGACCCGTCGGCGGGCGGGGCCGCCGCGGCCCAGCGGTGCGCGGTGGGACGCAGCTCCGGGTCACCGGCCGAGGTGACCACCAGGGCCCGCTCGGCTACCGGGCCGGGGACGATCTCCCAGACCAGCGAGGGGTGCACGACCCGTACCGCCGGGCCGATCCACTCGGCCAGCCGCCCGGTCTCGCCCGCGGCGGCCATCGCGTCCAGCTCGGGCCTGGCCTGTGCCCACCACGCCCAGAACTCGGCGATGCCGCCCGCGGGGTCGGGGGCGGGCTCGTTCCTCCGGCCGAACAGTCGCATGACCCCGGATTCTCCCAGCCCGCCGGGGCACCTGCCAACGCGGGTACGCTCAAGGGGTTATGAGTCTCCGTGTGCTTGCCGCCATGTCCGGCGGCGTCGACTCCGCCGTGGCCGCCGCCCGCATCGCCGATGCGGGCCACGACGTCACCGGCGTCCACCTCGCCCTCTCCGCCAACCCCCGCTCCCACCGCACCGGCGCCCGGGGGTGCTGCACGATCGAGGACTCGCGCGACGCCCGCAGGGCCGCCGACGTGATCGGCATCCCCTTCTACGTGTGGGACATGGCCGAGCGCTTCCAGCGCGACGTGATCGAGGACTTCGTCAGCGAGTACGCCGCCGGCCGCACCCCCAACCCGTGCCTGCGCTGCAACGAGAAGATCAAGTTCGAGGCGGTGCTGGACCGGGCCCTGGCGCTGGGGTTCGACGCGGTGGCCACCGGCCACCACGCCCGCATCGCCGACGGCGTGCTGAGCCGCAGCCCCGACCACGGCAAGGACCAGTCGTACGTGCTGGGCGTCCTGACCCGGCAGCAGCTCGCTCACGCGATCTTCCCGCTGGGCGACTCCACCAAGGCCCAGGTGCGCGAGGAGGCGGCGCGGCGCGGGCTCACGGTGGCCGAGAAGCCCGACAGCCACGACGTCTGCTTCATCGCCGACGGCGACACCCGGGGCTTCCTCGCCGACCGCCTCGGCGCGGCGCGGGGCCCGATCGTCGACGAGTCCGGCGAGGTGGTGGGCGACCACGAGGGCGCGTACGGCTTCACGGTCGGCCAGCGCAAGGGGCTGCGCATCGACCGCCCGGCCCCCGACGGCCGCCCGCGCTACGTGCTGTCCATCGAGCCGGTCTCCAACACGGTCACGGTCGGCCCGCGCTCGTCGCTGGAGGTCACCTCGATCGTGGCCGGGCGCCCGGTCTGGAACGGGCCGGTGGACGCGCCCCGCGAGCCGCTGGCCTGCACGGTCCAGCTCCGCGCGCACGGCGAGGTGTACGGCTGCCGGGCCCAGCTCTCCGGCGATCAGGTGCACATCACGCTGGACGCCCCGGCCACCGGGGTCGCCGCGGGCCAGGCCGCGGTGCTCTACCTCGGCGACACCGTGATCGGCTCCGCGACCATCGCCTCGGCCTCCTGAGCCCGCGGCCCGGTCACCGGGCCGGCGGGCGGAGGTTCGTCGCGCGGGTCCGGTCTCCCGCCCCCGGGGTTCCCGCCCCGCGGGTCCCGGGCCCCCGGGGCGCCGGACGGGATCACGGCAGGGTGACCGACTCGCCCGGCGGAAGGCGCCGCATGTCCGCGTGCTGGTGGTCCGACTCCATCGCCAGCCACCTGTCGACCATGCGGAGCCCGTCGTCGTTGAGCAGGCCGTCATGGGTGGAGAAGGCGCGGGCCGGGCGGATCTCGCGCAGGTAGTCGATCATCTCCCGGACCTTCATCCACGGGGCGTTGGCCGGCACCAGGAGGGTGGGCACCTCCTGCTCGGGCACCGTGAACGCGTCCCCCGGGTAGAAGACCTCCTCGTCCACCATGAAGCCGACGTTGCCGATGATCGGCATGTCCGGGTGGACGGGGGCGTGCCACTCGCCGACGACCCGCACCCCGAAACCGGCCGCGTCGAAGGTGTCGCCGTCCCGTACCGTGTGGACCTTCGCGGGGAGGCCGGTCAGCGTGGCGGCCACCGCCTCGCCGGTCCAGATCTCCAGGGCGGGATCGGCCTCGGCCGCCCGGCGCAGCCGGTCGGCGTCCACGTGGTCGAAGTGCTCGTGGGTGATGAGCACGGCGCGGGCCCCGTCGAGCGCGGACTCCTCGCTGAAGGACCCCGGATCGATCACCAGGGCGAAGCCGTCCTTCTCCAGGCGTACGCAGGCGTGCCTGAACTTCGTGAGTCTCATCTTCCCAGGCTAGGGGGCCGGTTCCCGGGGAGCGCGGCCCGGTCGTGGCCGGGGCGCGCCCGGCCACGGTGCGTCCCGCGTCGCGGCCGGAAGGGGGCCTTCCCGGTCCCGGACGCAAGACGGGGCCGGCCCGGGACGCGGTACGCCCCGGGCACGGTACGTCACGGGTCCCGCCCGGGGGTGGGGTGCCCCCGGGCGGGACCCGGTCAGGTGAGTCAGGTGATCACGGCCGGAGCCGTGCCGCCGTCACCGCCCCAGACGTCCTCGTCCTCGACGAGCCAGGTGGACCGCTCGCGGTCCTGGTTCCCCTCGCCCGGCGAGCCGCCCATCGGCATGAACGGCATGCCGCCCATGCCCATACCGGTGCCCATGCCGGCGCCCCGCGTGCCGCCGACACCGTTGACGGCGTTGAGGCCGCCCCCGGCCCCGCCGGTGGTGGCGCCGTTGCCGACCCAGGTGCCCGGCCCGGCGCCGGTGGGGTTGTTCAGGCCGTTCGGCCCGTTCAGGCTGTTCGGTCCGTTCAGACCGTTCAGGCTGTTGGGGCCGAGCGAGGTGGTGGTCGGGCCCGTGCCGATACCCGGGCCGGTGCCGTTGTAGGGAGGCAGGCCGACACCCGGGCCGGTCCCGGGACCCGTCGGCACCGCCGGTGTCGTGGGCTCGAAGCCGGCCAGGTGGGTGGCGCGCGGGTCGTTCGGGTTCAGGCCGCCCTGCTGGTCGGGGGAGTACCCCGCCGGCAGGGTGCCGGTCCCCGGCTGTCCCGAGCCGGGACCGCCGACGCCCGGATACCCCGGGTTGTTCCCGCCACCCGGCAGGCCCGCGCCGGGGTCGGTGACCCCCGGGTAGCCTCCCCCGCCGGGCAGGTTCCCCCCGCCCGGAAGGTTGCCGCCACCGGGAAGGCCGCCCCCGCCGGAGCCGCCACCCGGGTAGCCGCCGGGCAGGCCGCCCCCGCCGGAGCCGCCACCGGGATAGCCCGGCAGGTCGGGGCTGGAGTAGCCGCCCCCACCGCCGGGATAGGCTCCGGAGCCTCCGGGATAGCCGCCGTACCCGCCACCGCCCGGGTAACCCCCGCCGGGCAGGCCCCCGCCGGGGATCCCGCCACCGGGCAGACCTCCGCCGGGGAGACCCCCGGGGAGACCTCCGGGGTAGTTCTGGCCGGCGAGCGCGGGGTCGGTCGGGGCGCCCAGGAGGGGCAGGTTCTTCTCCACGGTCGGCGGGATGTTGTTGTAGAGCTCGACCAGGTTCTTGTTGAGGTTCACCAGGTCGTCGCGGGCGAAGTCGTTGTTCGACTTGTTGGTGAACAGGACCGTGTTGCCGATCTTCCCGAAGGCGATGTCGTCCCCCGGGAGGATGTCGACCCCGTCGAGCATCGACCCCATCGACGGCCTCTGGACGGCGGCCTCGATGAACTGGGGGAGCACCTGCCCGCCGTAGTGGACCAGGGGCGGTCCGAGCTGGCCGCAGCGGTTGGCCAGCTCGTGAACCGTCCCGTGGACCAGCTGGAGCGCCTTCTGCGCCTCGATCGAGGCGTCACCGCTCCAGACCTGGGCGAGTTCACCGGCGACCTGCCGGAGCAGGGCGCGGCTCTCGCCCAGCGTGCTCGCCGCGGTCTTGTAGGTGTGGCCGGCCTCCTCGATGGCCCGGGGGTTGGTGGCCTCGAGCATCGACTTGATCTCGGCGGCGCCGTAGCCGCTGTAGTGGTCGCGGCTGCCGATGGCCGGTGCGCTCTCACCGTCGAACTTGATGTGGTGAATCGCGTGGTCGTTGCCCATCGCCTCAGCTCGCCTTGTTCGTGGTGCTGGCCTGCTCGGCGTCCTGGTAGTTGTAGGCGGCGACCCGCAGCAGCTCGATCGCGGCCCGGTACCTGGCGATGGTGTCCTGGTAGACCGCGCCGATCTTCATGTGGGCCTTCTGGGTGGTCCTGGCGACGTCCTTGGCGGTGTCCCAGGTGCCGAACTCGGCCTCCGTCAGGTTGGTCATGGCCCGCAGGTCCTGCAGGGCGCCCTCGTTGGAGCCCTCCAGGCGCGCGACGTCGTCCTCCAGGGCCTTGAGGAGCTGCTTGATCCGGTCGCGCTTGATCTCGACGGCGGGACGGTTCTTGTCGATGCCGGGCCAGGAGGGCTCGGGTCTGTCCTCGGGAGGTAACATGCCTCTCTCCCCGTTGCTGAGGGGCCGCGGCGTCACCGCGACCCGATCGGTCCTACCCGGTGACGAGGGGCCCCGGCGTCGCCGTGGCCCGCTCGGTTACCAGGTGTCAGCGCCCGTCGAACATCGACACGTTGACCTTCTCGGTCTGCGAGAAGTTCTCCCTGCCGACCTCGATGACGCCACCGAGGCGCTGGAGCAGCTGGGCCATCCGGCCGGACGCGGCGTCCCACTGGGCGCGTGCGGCGTAGTAGGCGGTGCGGGCGTCGCCCTCCCAGTCGCCGAGCAACCGGTCGAGGTCTCCTTCGAGCGTCTGGAGGGTTCCCTCCAGCATCTGCCACTGCCGCGCGAAGTCCGCGGCAGAGCGGTCCATCTGGCCGAAATCGACAAGAGTGCGGTCAAGGTCGTTAGCCATTGGTGATCCCCGTTTCTGAGCTGTGTCAGCTGTTGATGTCGGCGGAGAGCCTGCTCGCGAAGGCGGCCTGGTTCTCTTCCGTCGACTGGTAGTTCTTCTGGGTGAGCTTGAGCTTCTCGGAGAGGCCTTCCAGCTCGCGCAGGATGATGGCCATCTCGGTGTTCCAGGCGTTGAACACGCTGTCGAAGGAGACCGCGGACTGGCCGTCCCAGCCGGAACGCAGCTCGCCGCGGTGTCCCTCGAGCTGGGTCTTGATCTGGGTGATCGTGTTCTTGGCGTCCTGGGTCTTCTGCGAGGACTCGACGAGCCGCGCGTGATCCGCATTGGTTCTAACCACGTGGCACCTCCATGGTGCTCGATGGACATGAGTGCTTCGATCATTACAAAGTGGACAGTGAGATGATCTCGCCCTTATAACGGGGCGATGTCCCGTTGGTAACGGGAATCACCGCTGCCCCAGTGGCACCGGGTTTCTCGCCGCTGCGGGGTCGAGCGTAGGCCCCTGCGGGATCAAATGCACGATATGGGCGGGTAAGGGGGCGACGTCGGCGGCCGTGTACCCCAGGCTCGGCAGCGACTCCGCCGAGGTGATCGCGTGCCGCCGCCCCTGGTCGCTGATCAGGAAGAGCGAGCCGACCGCGTCCAGCCTGCCGTTCCCGGGCAGCACGCCCACCAGTGAGGCGCTGCCCGGCGGCAGCACGACCTGGTCCACCGAGTCCTGGTCGAACCGCCCCCCGGGCGGCGCCGGGATCCGCACCGTGCTGCCGACGGTCAGCCGGGCCCGGGTCGATCCGCGCTCGGTGTCGGCGTAGACCGCGCACACCGGCGAGGCCGGGTCGGGGGAGACGACCTTCGGCATGACCTCGGGCAGACCGGCCTGCCCCATGCGGGTGGCCGAGCGCCGCATCCCGTTCGCGGTCGCCGCGTCGATCTCCACGGCGCGCACCGGTGCCCTGCCGTACGCCCGCTTGCTGGCCGGGTCCTGGAGCAGCAGCTCGGCCTGGGCGGGGGTGAGCGGGGCCAGGCCGTCGGCGAGCAGGACGTACCACTTGGCCGTGCCGCCGGCGACCGCCGGCACGGTGTAGATCCTGCCGACCGCCGAGCGCCCGCCGTCGGGGCCGCGTGCCGCACGGCCGCGGGCGGCCATCGCGGGCGCGCGGAAGTCCGGGCCGATGGGCAGCGCGTTGAGCCAGACCGCCGGGACCTGCCGGGGCTGCTCCTCGGTCAGCGCCCGCAGGCTCTGGGGCGGTACCCGCATCCGCCGGTCCCCCCACAGCAGCCAGGTCTGCGATCCCTCCTCCACGACCATCGCGGCGCTCCGCCCGAACGGCGCGCCGCCGACCCCGGAACCACCGATCAGCGAGGTGTACGGCGCCCGCGCCCCGGTCGCGTCCACGCCCTCGACCACGCAGGCCGACCAGGGCGAGCGCACCAGCCGGGTACGCGGCGGCAGCGACTCGGGGGCCCCGGGGATGCCGACCATCAGCCCGCGGGAGAAGCGCGACAGGGAGGCGTTGGTGACCGTGCGCACCTTCACGCCCTGCGCGCCGCCGATCAGCAGCCGGGCCGAGGTCACGTTGGCGACCGGGATCATCCGGTTCTGGGACGCGCTGTAGACGAAGGTCGCGCCCGACTCCTCCTCGACGATCACCGTCCCGGGCGCGGTGAGCGCGGTGGCGCCGCCCGGCCGCAGCAGCCCGTAGATGCCGAACCCCGCCGTCACCAGCACCGCGACCAGCACGCCGCAGAGCGTGGCCACGTTGTGCCTGCGCATCGGCGACTCGGGCACGTCGGGCTCACCCTGGAGCAGGGCCATGCCCAGGCGCTGGGTCATCAGCCTGTGCGCCTGGTAGAGATCACGACGGGTCTGCATCCCACCTCCGCCTCGCAGGGTGCGCGGTCGCCGACAGCATAGAAGCGCCGGTGACGCGTGGGGTACGCGGTGCCGATGGTGAACGGTGAGGGGCGCGGACGTTTCCGATCATCGGCGAGCGTGTGAACAGGCCTTCGAAGCAGCCGGAAGGGCCGGGTGGGGATGGTAGGAGATGTCCGGGAACATGCGATCACGGGAGGCCACATGACCCAGGAGAGGTACGTCACCTCCATGGCGATCGAGAGCATTCGCGCCGAGATCGAGGAGGACGTCATCCCGAAGCTCAAGGAGTTCCGCGCGATGATCGGCGACACCACGGTCGGTTTTCCCGGCTGGGGGGCCATCGGTGAGGTCGCGGTCGGGATGCGGTACCGGGAGGTCCAGCGGGACGTGGGGGAGAAGTTCGACGACGCCGTGGCGGCGCTGGAGTCGTGGACGGTCGCGCTGACCACCGCCCGCGCCAACTGGCGCGCCGCGGAGGACAACAGCACCGTCGTCTACCAGTGATCCGCGGAAGGGGGAGGCGGCATGGCCGTGGCATCGGGGGGTAGGCCGACCGCGCTGACGGCGGGCAGGAGCGCCAAGGGGGTGATCACGAACTCCGGCAAGGTGCTGTCCACCCTCAAGGGCGGCGCGCGGCTGGCCCCCACCGCCTGGGCGGGCGTGGCGGTCGCGAGCACCGCCGTGGCGAACGTGCCGGGCATGGCCGACGCCTACAACAACTGGGAGTCCATCCACTCGCGCCTGGACACCGCGGTGAAGAGCTACGTCGCCGTCCTGCTCACCAAGGAGAAGGAGGGCTGGATCGCCGACGACAGGGAGGCGTTCGACGACGCCGTCCAGCGGATGCAGGAGGCCCTGGAGAGCCTGCGCGCGTACATCAAGAACATCTCCGGGATCGTGGACGAGATGGGCGACGCCTACCGCGCGTACTGGCTGGCCATCGCCAAGGTCGCGGCGACCCTGCTGGCCCTGGCCACGATCGCGGCGGCCATGCTGGCGACCCCGTACGCGGCCACCGCCATGGTCAACCTGAGGACGCTGGGCACCCTGGCCAGTCAGATCATCGCCGTCTCGACCGGTGCGCTGGGCAAGCTCATCGCGGCGGCGGCGGGCAGCATGTCGATGTACTTCTCCGGCAAGGCGTGGGTCCAGTCGTTCAACCTGGAGCCCACCGGCACGGCCAAGGTGGACTTCACCAAGGCGAGGATCGACCCCTCGCTCCTGCCGTACCAGCCCGCCCCCGCCGTCGCCCCGGGCCAGGTGCCCCAGCTTCCCAAGGGCGGGACGTTCGAGTGGCTGGCCCCCAAGAAAGAGAAGCCGGAGCCGTACAAGTGATCCCTGTCGACCCCGACGGCCTGCGCCCGGAGGACCTGGACGCCGTCATACGGAACAGCGAGGAGACGCTGCGCCGTCTCGGCGACGTCGCCGTCGAGCTGAAGACCGTCACCGGAGAGGGGACGGGCGCCGACGGCCTGGCCCGCGCGCTGGTGGACGGCGCCGGGCAGATCAGGGAGATCACCCTTGAGCCGCGCATCATGCGGCTGGACAGCCAGGCCGTCGCCGAGGCGGTGACCGAGGCGGTGCGCGCCGCCCAGCAGGACGCCAGGCGCGCGAACGAGGAGCTGCTGCGCGCCGCCACCGGCGGCGAGCCGGTGACGCTCGACATGGACGAGGCCCGCCGCCGCTTCGAGGACATCGGCAACGACCTCGCCCGTGCCCTGGAGGACCTCAGGCGCGACTGAGCCCGCGGGCCGGAGCAGGTCAGCCGGACAGGCCCCTGACGGTGGCGTACACGTCCAGCACCCCGAGCGCGAGCGGGAGCAGGGACAGGATCAGGCAGAACTCCACGATGTCACCGGCGCGTCCCCAGAACGGCGAGGGCCGCCGCACCGGCAGGAACAGCGCCAGCCCGCACGTCAGCCCCGCCGCGCAGACCAGGCCGATCGTCACCGCCGGAGCCGAGCCCGGCACGGTGAGCGCGACGCCCACGATCAGCGCCAGCAGCCCGGTCATCCCCGAGCAGAGCAGCCAGAGCCGCTGGCCGGTCCCCTGGAAGACGCGGGCGCGCAGCAGCAGCGCCAGCGAGAGCGCGACCACGGTCGCCGGGGCGGTCCACCCGCTCGCGGTCAGCAGGGCGGGCAGCGCGCCCAGGGCCACCAGCGCGACCCCCGCGGTCAGGCCGGTGGCGAACCGCTCGGCCTCGGCGGCGCGCCGCAGGACGTCGGCGCCGTCGATGTCCTCGGTGTCGGCGCGCAGTTCCTCGGCGTTGGCCGGCAGCGCGGGCAGCGGGAGCCGCGCCAGCCGGAAGGACGTCGTCGGGATGAGCGGGGCGCAGGCCAGCGTCACCGCGGCGGCCACCGCGGCCACGCCTGCCGCCGGTACGGCGGTGAGCATCACCACGGCCGAGCAGATCGCCCCGATCACCGCGGCCAGCCCGACGCCGAAGAAGTTGGGCAGCCCCTCGGAGACGATCCAGCCGGTCACGGTGGCGACCAGCGCGGTCACCGCGAACCCGGCCAGCAGGCTGGGCGCCCCGAACGTGCCGGGACCGGCGGAGGCGGGCACGCACGCCCCGGCGAGGAACGCGTGGGGAAGCGCGGTGTAGCCGATGACCGCCCCGGCCCGGCCGTCGCCCGCGGCCCTGGACAGCGCGGCGCCGGCCACCATGGCCAGGATCGTGCAGACCGCGGCGAAGGCGACGACCACCACCCAGCCGGGCCCGCTCACCGCGAGCACGACGACCGCCGCGACCATCGCGACCGCGGCCGCGCCCAGCCCGGTGCCCCGGGTGTGGGCCGGACGCCAGCGGCCGGTCCGCTCCTTGACGCCGGTCGCCACGGTGTCGGCGACGTCGTCGAAGACCGCCTCGGGCAGCTGGGAGGCCCGGGGCAGCAGGTAGAGCACCTCGCCGTCCCTGATGCCCAGCTCGTTCAGGCCGGCGCCCGGGGGCATGGGGGCCGCGCCGATCCGCTGGAGCACCCAGCCGCCGGCCGGCGGGATCGCGTCGGCCTCGCCGGTGGCGGTCAGCAGGTCGGGCAGCAGGTGGGACAGGGGGAGGTCGGAGGGAACCGCCAGGTCGACCCGCCGACGCGGGGTGACGACGGTGATGCGGCACAGCGGGATTGCGGTCACCTGGTTCACGGGCGCATGGTAGCCATCCCGGCGGTCGTCCGATACCCGGCCCGGTCTCGGTTCCGTGCCGTTCACCCGGATTTCGCCGAGAAGGTGGAACGGGTTCGCTACGGTATGCCGGGGACAAAATTAGCTTTACTCACATCGGGGGCGAAGTGGGCATAGTGGTCGTCCGGCGGCCTGAACGACGTCCGTCGCCGGTACCACCTCGCGGCGAGATCCTGCTGGAGTCTCCGCCGGAGATCCCGGAGACCACCTCGGCGGGGTTCACCCAGGTGCTCACCTACCTGCCGATGCTGGCCGGCGCGGCCGCGATGGGGCTGATGTTCGCCGGCAACGGCGGCGGAAACCCGATCATGTACGTGGCCAGCGGCATGTTCGCGCTCTCCATGGTCGGCATGTCGATCGGCCAGATGGGCCGGGCCGGGGGAGAGCGCAAGCAGCGGCTCAACGGCCTGCGGCGCGACTACTTCCGCTACCTGTCCCAGACCCGCGCCAAGGTCCGCCGCGCCGCCCGCAGACAGCGCGAGGCGCTCGACTGGAACGGCCCCGACCCCGACGCCCTCTGGTCGATCGCGCTGAGCGCCCGCCTGTGGGAGCGGCGGCCGACCGACGCCGACTTCGCCGCCGTCCGGGTGGGCACCGGGACCCAGCGCCTGGCCGTCCAGCTCATACCACCGGAGTCCAAGCCGGTCGAGGACCTGGACGCGATGTCCGCGGGCGCGCTGCGCCGCTTCGTCCGCGCCCACTCGACCGTGACCGACCTGCCCATCGCGGTCGCCCTGCACTCCTTCGCCCGGGTCCGGCCCACCGGCCCCCAGGCGCCGGTCCGCGACATGATCAGGGCGCTCGTCGCCCAGCTGGCCGTCTTCCACTCGCCCGACGAGCTCAGGATCGCGGTCTGCGCCTCCGGGGAGTGGATGGCCCACTGGGAGTGGGTCAAGTGGCTGCCGCACGCCCTGCACCCGCACGAGACCGACGCCGCCGGGCCCGTCCGGCTGATGACGGGCGACCTGGGCGAGCTGGACCGGCTGCTGGGCGACGACTTCAAGAACCGGGCCCGGTTCAAGCCGGGCGTCTCGGCCGACGCGCTCCCGTACCACGTCGTGATCATCGACGGCGGCCACGTCCCGCAGGACTCCCCGCTGGGCGCGGACGCGATCGAGGGGGTCACGCTCATCGACCTCGACGGGACCACGACCCCGGCCGGGGAGAAGACGACGCTCCGGCTGCGCGTCACCGAGGACTCCTTCAGCCGGGTCACCACCGACCAGGGCGGCAAGGAGGTCGTCACCCTCCTGGGCAGGCCCGACCGCTTCTCCTACCTGCAGGCCGACGGGCTGGCCAGGCGGCTGGCGCCGCTGCGCGGCTCCCCGGCCGGGGCGGGGGGCGGTGACGCGCTGGCCGCCGACACCACCCTGGCCGAGCTGCTGGGACTCGGCGACCCGGCCGCGCTGGAGCCGGCGCTGCTGTGGCGTCCCCGGGCGCCGCGCAACCGGCTGCGCGTGCCGATCGGCGTCGGCACCGACGGGCGCCCCGTCGAGCTGGACATCAAGGAGTCGGCGCAGGGCGGCATGGGCCCGCACGGCCTGGTCATCGGCGCCACCGGCTCCGGCAAGAGCGAGCTGCTGCGCACGCTGGTGCTCGGGCTGGCCGTCGCGCACTCCTCGGAGGTCCTGAACTTCGTGCTCGTCGACTTCAAGGGCGGCGCGACCTTCCTGGGCATGGACTCCCTGCCGCACGTCGCGGCCGTGATCACCAACCTCGCCGACGAGCTGCCCCTGGTCGACCGCATGCACGCCGCCCTGCACGGCGAGATGGTACGGCGCCAGGAGCTGCTGCGGGCCGCGGGGAACTACGCCTCGCTGCGCGACTACGAGCAGGCCAGGGAGCAGGGCACCGACCTGCGGCCGCTGCCCACCCTGTTCGTGGTGCTGGACGAGTTCAGCGAGCTGCTCTCGGCGCAGCCCGAGTTCATCGAGCTCTTCGTGATGATCGGCCGGCTCGGCCGGTCCCTGGGGGTGCACCTGCTGCTGGCCTCGCAGCGGCTGGAGGAGGGCAGGCTGCGCGGCCTGGACACCCACCTGTCGTACCGGATCGGCCTGCGGACCTTCTCGGCGATGGAGAGCCGGGTGGTGCTCGGCGTGACCGACGCCTACGAGCTGCCCTCGGCGCCGGGCAACGCGTTCCTGAAGTTCGACACCAGCGGCATGGTCCGCTTCAAGGCCGCCTACGTCTCCGGGCCCTACACGCCCGAGCGCCGGGTGGTGCGGCACGAGCGCGCCGAGGGACGTCAGATCGTCCCGTACGGCGCCGCCTACGTCGCGCCGCCCCCGCAGGCCGAGCCCGAGCCCGAACCCGAGCCCGTCACCGCGGGACGCGAGTCGCTGCTCGACGTCGTCGTCCGGCGCCTGGAGGGACAGGGCCCGCCCGCGCACCGGATCTGGCTGCCGCCGCTGGCCGAGCCGCCCTCGCTGGACGAGCTGCTCCCGCCGCTGAGCGTCACCCCGCACCACGGGCTGACGACCGCGCAGTGGCAGGGACGCGGCGGGCTGCACGCCCTGCTCGGCGTGGTGGACCGGCCGTTCGAGCAGCGGCGCGACCCGTACTGGCTGGACCTGTCCGGCGCGGCCGGGCACGTGGCCGTGGCCGGGGGGCCGCAGAGCGGCAAGAGCACCGTGCTGCGCACGATGATCGCCGGTCTGGCCCTCACCCACACCCCCGCCGAGGTGCAGTTCTACTGCCTGGACTTCGGCGGCGGCGGCCTGGCCGCGCTGGAGGGGCTGCCGCACGTCGGCGGGGTGGCCAACCGGCTGGACGCCGACCGGGTCCGTCGTACCGTGGCCGAGGTCACCGCGCTGCTCGCGCGGCGCGAGCGCGAGTTCGCCGAGCAGGGCGTCGACTCGATCGCGACCTACCGGCGCCGGATCGCCCAGGGCGTCCAGGGCGCCCAGGGCGCCGGGGGCGGGGTCGACACCGGCGGCTTCGGGGACGTGTTCCTCGTGGTGGACGGCTGGCTCACGGTCCGCCAGGAGTTCGAGTCGCTGGAACCCGTCATCACCGAGCTGGCCGCCCGCGGCCTCGGTTACGGCGTGCACGTGGTGGCCGCGACCAACAAGTGGTCGGAGTTCCGCCCCTCCATCCGCGACCTGTTCGGCTCGCGCGTGGAGCTGCGGCTGGGCGACGCCTACGAGTCCGAGGTGAACCGCAGGGCCGCGCTGGCCGTCCCCGAGGGCACCCCCGGCCGCGGCCTGACCCGCGACGGGCTGCACTTCCTCGGCGCCCTGCCCCGCGTCGACGGCGGCTCCCGCGCCGAGGACCTGCCCGCCGCCACCCGGGCGATGGTCGAGGCGGTCGCCGCGGCCTGGCAGGGCCCGCCCGCCCCGCGCGTGCGGCTGCTGCCCGCGGTGCTCGGGCCCGAGAGCCTGCCCCGGCCCGACCAGACCGGCGCGCGCATCCCGCTGGGCATCGACGAGAGCACGCTGTCGCCGGTGCTCGCCGACTTCGACGCCGACCCGCACCTGGTCGTCATCGGCGACAACGAGAGCGGCAAGTCCAACCTGCTGCGCCTGGTGGCCGAGGGGGTCGTGGCCCGCCACGAGCCCTCGGCGGCCCGCCTCATCGTCATCGACTACCGGCGCTCGCTGCTGGACGCCGCCTACACCGAGCACCGCATCGGGTACGCGGCCTCCTCGACGGCCGCGGGCGAGTTCATCGCCGAGATCAGGGAGGCGCTGGTCAAGCGGCTCCCCCCGGCGAACCTCTCCCCGGAGGAGCTGCGCTCACGCGGCTGGTGGAAGGGGGCGGACATCTACATCGTGGTCGACGACTACGACGTGGTGTCCTCGGGCGCCAACCCCCTCATGCCGTTGATGGACCTGCTGCCCCAGGCCCGCGACATCGGCCTGCACCTGGTGCTGGCCCGTGCGATGGGCGGTGCCGGGCGCGCCATGTTCGACCCGGTGCTCCAGCGGCTCAAGGACATGGCCACCCCGGCCGTGATGATGTCGGGCCACAAGGACGAGGGCGTCCTGTTCGGGGTGCGCCCGCACCCGCTGCCGCCGGGCCGCGCCTATCTCTCCGACCGCAGGAACGGGGTGCGCCTCATTCAGACCGCGTTCATGTCGCCACCCGCCGACACGGACACGTGAACGGGAAAGTAAACAGAAGGCATCTAAAATCTGCCCTCTTCTGTAACAATGGGTACATAGCATCACCCCAAAAACGCACGTCACGTCCAGGGGGAGCGCCGTGTCCCATCCCGCAGAACCGACGGACATCAGTCCGACCGACCTGAACAAGCGCAAGGAGGACTTCCGCGCCGAGAACAACGAGCTCGGCAGGGCCGTCACCGAGGCGATGGCCGCCCTCGACGGGCTCGGGCCCTTCTGGGGGAACGACGAGATCGGGCAGAAGTTCGCGGGCGGCGGTGGCAAGGGCTACCTCGCGGCCCGTGACGAGGCCCTCAAGCACGCCGGGGAGCTCAGGGACGCCTACTTCAGGATCGGCGACAACCTGGGCCTGGTCGGCGACAACGTGGACGGGGCCAACTGGGCCACGGTCGGTGCGATGGTCACCGCGATCGTCGGTCCCGAGATCGAGGCGCACAGCAAGGCCGAGCTCGATTGAGCCCCCTGGGAGCCGCGGGGGCCCTCGTCAAGGCCAACCCGTTCAAGGCCGCGATGGTGGGCGGTTCCTTGGGCGGCGCCGCGTTCGTCACGCCCATGCTCGGCGTGCAGTGGCCGGAGGGCGACCCGGACAAACTGCGTGAGGCGGCGGACATCTGGGACCGCCTGGCCGACGTCGTCGAGCGCACCGGTGCCGACGCGAACGGCATCGCCGAGCAGGTCTGGAAGAACAACGGCGGCGCGGCGATCCGGGAGTTCAACGAGCTGTGGACGGGCACGTTCCGGCCCTACCCCGGACAGCTCGCCACGTTCTGCCGGGCGATCGCCACGGCCTGCCGTGACTACGCCCGCGCCGTGGAGATCACCCAGTACGTACTGATCGTCCTGGCGATCCAGGTCTGGGTGAACATGGTCTTCACGGTGGCCTGGGGCTGGGCCACCGCGGGCATCGGCGCGGCCGTGCAGAAGCAGATCATGGACAGGTTTTTCAAGGGCCGCGCGGTCCTGCAGATGAAGCTCTTCAAGATGAGCGTCGAGAAGATCATCTACAACTCGTTCTACTACCTGGGCGACAGCATCGGTTACGCGGGCGGCCAGCAGGTGATCCAGTGGAGCATCTTCGAGCTGGCCGGGGTCAAGAAGGACCTCACCGGCAACGACGTCACCGGCGCGGGGGAGAACGCCAAGCAGTTCGGCCGGGGCTTCGTCAGCAACCTCGCCTTCGACGGCGTCTACGACCTGACCAAGATCGGGCCCTGGGGCAAGGCGTTCCCGAGCAACGCGGTGGGCAACCTGATGTCCCGCCTCGCCGGTTCCGGGATGTACACGGTGATGGACAACACGCTCCAGGGGAACCCCGGGCTTCCCAGCTGGGAGCAGTGGGTCTCCAAGGTGATCGTGCACGGCTCCCGGGCGGTCAAGCCCCCGGCCTGAGCCCGCCTCCGAGAGGAGTGCGCCCGGACGACTCCGGCCCCGGGCGGGAGCCCGGGGCCGGATCCGTGTGTCGGGGACCGCCGATCAGTTCCGGAAGGGTTCCTCCAGAAGCGAGTTCAGCAGCCCGCCGGTCTGCTCGGCCGCGTCCCTGGCGGCCTCACCCGACGCCGCCAGGATCGCCTCGGCGAGGGCCTCCGAGCCCAGGCGCAGGGCGCGCGGGTCCAGGCGCAGTCCCGCCAGCTCGCCGCTGGCCAGCACCTCCACCTGGACGTGACCGTCGGCCGCCTCGCCCCGGCCCCTGGTCTCGGCGAGGCTCTGCCCCACCTCCTCCATGCGGTTCGTCTGTTCCCAGATCCCCGCGAGGAGCCGGTCCGCCTCAGGGTCCCCGGTCAGCGAGTACGTCTCGCCCGCGGCGTTCGGTGCGCTCTCCCGCTCGCCCGGCCTCATCGGCAGCCCCAGTCGAGACCGGCGGAGCCGCTCGGGACGCCGCCGTTGAAACGCACGCACTTGCCCTTGGCGGGAAGGACGACCGGTCCCGCGTAGTACTCGTGGCTGCGCCGGTCGGTCCTGCTCTGGGCGCCCTGGACGTCGAGCGTGGCCCAGACCGGTGACGCGGTGCCCAGGTTCGCGCTCTTGATGGTGACCGCGCAGCCGTTACCGGTGGCGGCGTTGAAGAGCACGTAGGCCGTCCCGCCGTTGAAGGGCGCCGAGCGCTGCACCGTGTAGCCCGCCCCGCAGACCTGCTCGGGGGTGTGCGGGTTGGTGCGCTGCACCGGGGGCGTCCAGGACGGCCTGGCGGTCGTCGAGAAGGTCGGCCGGACCGTCGGGACCACCGTCGGACGGACCGTCGGCCGGACCGTGGGCCGGACGGTGGGCTGGGTCGTCGGCCGGACCGTGGGCCGGACGGTGGGCTGGGTCGTCGGCCGGACCGTGGGCCTCGCGGGCTGCGAGGGGCTCGCGGTCGGCTTGAAGGTGGGAACGGCCGGCTGCGACGGCCTGGCGGTCGCCGGCTGCGACGGCCTGGCGGTCGGCTTGAAGGTGGGAACGGCAGGCTGTGACGGCCTGGCGGTCGGCCTGGCGGTCGGAGGGGCCGGCTGTGACGGCCTGGCGGTCGTCGGCCGCGCCGTCGGAGGAACCACCGGGGGAGCCGTCGGGGAGAGGGTGGGCACCGGGGTCGGCGTCCCCTGGCCCGTGCTCGGCGTCGGCGTCGGGAACACCGGCGCCGGGGTGGGCGTCGTGCCGGGCGCCGGCGTGGCGGGAGGGTCGCTCTGCCCCGGGGTGGGGGTGGGGCTCGGCACCGGCGTCGGCGTGACGGTCGGCGGTCCCTCCGGCGCGACGGTCAGCGACGGCACCGGGGTCGGGGTCGTCTGGACGGGCGCCGTGGACGACGCCTCGGCGGTGGGGGTCGCCGGGGCGGTCGCGGGGACGGTCGGCACCGCGGGCACCGTCGGGGCCGCGGTCAGCGGACCGGTCGGCACGGGGACCGGGGGACCGGTGTACGAGCCGATGGTCGGCACCGGGGGCGTGGGGGCGTCGCTGGGCAGCTGCAGCGGCCCGACCTCCGCGGACTCGGGGTCGGGCGTCGTGCCCCAGGGCACGGTGACCTTGCCCACCGGGTCGTCCCCGGGGGCCTGGCCGGGATCGGCCGCCTGCGGCTCCTGCTGCGAGCTGTCCGCCAGGCCGAGGGCGACCTCCGGGACGGCCCCGTTGGAGGAGGCCTGCTCCAGGTCGTTCAGGGCGGTGTAACGCCCGGCCGCCCACAGTCCGAGCCCGGAGAGCAGGACGATGGCGCCGACGCAGACGGCCAGCGCCATGGAGAAGTTCCCGCTCCTCGGCCTCTTCTCGGCGGCGGGCGGGGGTGCCTGGGCCGGGATGCCGGGTACGGGGGACGCGTCCTGGGGAAGCTGCGGAGCACCCCAGACCGACGTCGCCGGTGTCGCGGGCCGTCCCGGTGCGGCCGCACCGGGGGCGGCCTCGTCGGCCGGAACGTCCTCCCCGTGCAGGATCCCCGTGACGTCCGTGCCGTTCCGTGCCCCGGAACCGGAGGCCGCCCGTGCCCCGGTGTCCGAGATCGTGTCCGCTCCCGCGCCGGTCCGCGCGTCCGGCCCGGTGCCCGCCGCGGTGCCCGCCGCGGTGTCCGCCTCGGCCCCCGAGACGGTGCCGACGACGCCGGGGAAGGGGACGGGCTCCGGAGCGGTTCCGGCCAGGGAGGTCGCCGCGTCCGCCGCCGCACCCGCCGCCGCGTCCGCCGCCTCGCGCTCGCCCAGGAGGCGCAGCATGGCGGTCCTGGCGTCCGGCCGCTCCTCGTACCGCCCGGACAGGCAGGAGGCGAGGACGGGCCGCAGCTCCGCGGGCAGGCCGCTCAGGTCCGCCGGGCCCTGCTCCGGCCGTCCGCCGAACGGCGGGCGTCCGGTCGCCGCGTGGACGACCGTGGCCGCCCAGGCGAACAGGTCCGCGGGCGCGCCGTTGAGGGCCAGGGGGTCCTCACGCGGCCGCTCCGGGGCCAGGTAGTCCGGCTCCCACCCGCCGGTGGCGGGGACGAGGCCGATGTCGAAGACCCGCGGGCCGTCCGGTCCGAGGATCACGGTGTCGGGGGTGAGCGCCCCGTGGGCGAGGCCCGCCAGGTGCAGGGCGGTCAGCGCGGTGAGGGTGCCGACGGCGAACCGCTCCAGCGCGTCACCGGCGAGCGGGCCGTGCTCGGCGACCGCCTGCCGCAGGGTGGGACCCTCGACGTGCTCGCGGACGACGTACGGGGAGTCGTCGAACCAGCCGACCTCCAGCAGCCTGGCGGTGTGCGCCCCGGACGCCCGCTTGGCCGCGTTCAGCGCGGTCGTGATCTGTTCCCGGGCCTGCGCGTCGGCGTCCGGCCGGGGAGGGAGGAGGCGGATGACGCGAACGGTCTCGTCATCGAGGAGATGTCCCAGGTAGACGGTGTGCTCGGGGGCCGGGTCGAGCCGGCCGACCAGGACGTGCACCCCGATACGACTAGGATCTTCGGCCAGTAATGGGTACAAATACCCCATTGGATTCCTTCCAGCGCAGCTGTCAATAAAGCCGCTTTAGGCTAATTGGGTCCCATCCAACCAAATCCGGCGGGGTAGAGCGGGTTTTTAATACGTTTGTCATGTTTGATTCTCTGGTGTGCCCGGTCGCCAGCCCCGGCGACGGCCCATCGGCACCGCGATGCCGGCCGCGGTGACCAGAACGCCCGCGGCGAGCGCGCCCAGCGCCAGCCACAGGGCGCGCGAGACGGCCACGGGATCCCCCGTGGGAGCGGGCCGCACCGCGTCCGCCGGCAGCGGGGCCGCCTCGCGCGGCGCGAGCGCCACCTGCTCGGACGGCAGGATCGCCGAGACCGCCAGCAGCGGGTTCACCATCCCCGCGCCGGTGCCCGTCCCGGTGCCGCCGTCCGCGGTCAGCTCGATGCGCCGCCGGATCCGCACGTTGTCCAGCTGCGGGTGGCGGGCGCGCACCAGCGCGGCCACCCCGGCCACGTACGGCGCGGCGAAGCTGGTGCCCTCCAGGTCCTCGCGGTAGCTCCGCCCGGCCCAGGTGCTCGTGACCCCCCTGCCGGGGGCCAGGACCGTGACCGGGGTGACCGCGTTCGAGGAGTCGGCCCTGGCCCCGTCGGGACCGGCCGCCCCGACCGAGATGACCCCCTCGTAGGCGGCCGGGTAGGCCGGCGCCGGGGTGCCGTCCTCCTTCTGCACGTTGCCGGCCGCGGCCACCACGACCACGTCCCTGGCCAGGGCGTAGGCGACCGCGTTGCGCAGGTCGGCCTGGTCGCTCGCCTGCACCGAGACGTTGATCACGTCGGCGCCGAGCTCGGTGGCCCGCACGATGGCCGCGGCCAGCCTGCCCACGTCCCCGGTGCCGTCGGAGGTCTGCTTGACGGAGATCAGCCTCGCCTGCGGCGCGACCCCGGTGAAGGGCACGCCCTTCATCTCCGCCGCCCCGATGATGCCCGCCACGGCCGTGCCGTGGCCGAGGCAGTCGCGGACCCCGGTGGCGGTCAGGTCGACCGAGCGGATCCTCCTCAGCTGGGGATGCCGGGCCTCCACCCCGCTGTCGACGACCGCGACGGTCACCCCGGCCCCCTTGGTCAGCTCCCACACCTCGGAGAGGCTGAGCCGGCGCTGGGCCCAGGACTCGGAGATGCTGGTCGTACCGCGCCTGGGAGTGCATTTCTCCGGCGCCGATCCCGCACCGTGCGCGGAGGCGGAGGCGGAGGCGGAGGCGGAGGCCGCGACCGCCGTCCCCGCGCCGGGGGCCGGGGCGGCCGTCCCCCCGCCCGGAGCCGGGACCGTCACCGTCGTCACCCTCGTCACCGTCCCGGCCGCGGCCGGAGGGGCCGCGACCGCCACCAGCGTCAGTACCGTGGCGAGCATCCGACCGATCACGAAGAGCCCCCAGAACGACACGGCCCCTGAGCGCGACGGCCCCCTGACCGAGGCGCTCCGGAGCGCACAGGCCCCGGAAACAGGTGATACCGGGCAGCACCCTACTCAGCCCGGTGCCTTCCGTCACGGCGCGGCGGGATTTCCGGGCCGGGGACGCGATCGCGCGGCCATAAGCTGCGTGGGCGGGTGAGCCGGGCAGGCACCGGCGGAGCCCGCCCATGTTCCGACGCGAGACCAGGAGCAGTTGTGAGCCAGTACCCATGGGGTGAGGCGACCGCGACCGGCATCGGTTCGCATCCGGGCGAGGACCACGCCGAGGCGGTCAGGGTCGTCCTCGGCGAGTCGCCCGCGCTGCCGTACCTGCCGGAGCTGCCCGCCCGCGGCGTGGGCGCCGACATGATCGGGCGTACCGCGTCCCTCCTGCTGGAGATGCCGGTGGAGGTGCAGCCGTCGGGCTGGCGGTTCGCCGACCGGCCCGGACGTGACGCCAAGCGCGCCCGCGACCACCTGATCCGCGACCTCGACGGGCTGGAGGAGGTCGTCCAGGGCTACGAGGGCCCCTTCAAGATCCAGGCGTGCGGGCCGTGGACGCTGGCCGGCGCGATCGAGCTGCGGTACGGCGACAAGACCCTCGCCGACCCCGGGGCCGTGCGCGACCTGGTGGCGTCCCTGGCCGAGGGGCTCGCCGCGCACGTCGCCGAGGTCCGCCGCCGGGTGCCCGGCGCGTCGGAGATCGTGCTCCAGCTCGACGAGCCGGGACTGCCCGGCGTGCTGGCGGGCACCGTCCCGACCGCCTCGGGCTTCGGGCGGCTGGCCGCCGTGGACCGGCAGGTCGTCGCCGAACGGCTGCGGGCGGTGTTCCCGCCGGACGTGTTCACGGTGGTGCACTGCTGCGCCCCGCGCGTGCCCTTCGGCGTGCTGCGCGCCGCGGGCGTCCGGGGGGTGTCGCTCGACGCCCGCCTGCTGAGCAGGCGCGAGGAGGACGCGGTCGGCGAGATCGTCGAGGCGGGCACGGCCCTGTTCCTCGGCGTCGTGCCGGGCGTGGACTCCGCGATCGCCGACGCCGGCGCGGTGGCCGCGCCCGCGAAGGAGCTCTGGCGCCGGCTCGGCTTCCCCTCCGCGACCCTGGCCTCGCAGGTCGTGCTCACCCCCGCCTGCGGCCTGGCCGGAGCCTCGCCCGCCTACGCCAGGGCGGCCCTGGCCGCCTGCCGCGGGGCCGCCCGGGTGCTGCGGGACGACCCCGGCGAGTGAGGCCGGGGACGGCGGCGCGCCCGGGCCGACGCGCCGGTGACGCGGCACCGGCGGCGCATCGGCGCTGATCCGGCACGGGTGACCCCGGCACGGGTGACCCCGGCACCGGTGACCCGGTGGGGATGACGTGGTGGAGATGGCCCGGTATGGGGGGACGCGGTGCCGGTGACGTGGCGCCGGCGGCCGGTCGCCCGAGCCGGTTGTCGGTGTCCGGCGATAACGTTCACCCTGGGCGACGACGAGGGGAGGGCCCGGCGATGGGAGCTGAGGTCGAGGGTGTGCCGGTGGCCGCGCTGGAGCGGCACGCGGAGCTGAGCGAGCTGGCCGAGGAGGCCAACTGGCGCTACCACGTGCTCGACGCGCCCACCGTGAGCGACGCCCAGTACGACCTGTGGATGCGCGAGCTGCGTGCCCTGGAGGAGGAGCACCCCACCCTGCGCACGCCCGACTCGCCCACCCAGAAGGTCGGCGCGCCGATCTCCAGCGACTTCACCCCGGTCGAGCACCTGCAGCGGATGGAGAGCCTCGACAACGCCTTCAACGCCGACGACCTGGCCTCCTGGCGGGCCAGGGCCGAGCGGCTGGCCGAGCGCGACCCCGCGCCGTACCTGTGCGAGCTGAAGATCGACGGCCTGGCGATCGCGCTGCTCTACCGCAAGGGCCGCCTGACCCGGGGGGCGACCCGGGGCGACGGCCGCGTCGGGGACGACGTGACGGCCAACGTCCGCACGATCACCGGCATCCCGCACCGCCTGACCGGCGACGACGTCCCCGACCTGGTGGAGGTCCGCGGCGAGGTCTACATGCCGGTCGAGGAGTTCACGAAGCTCAACGAGCACCTGGTCGAGGCGGGCAAGGCCCCGTTCGCCAACCCGCGCAACTCCGCGGCCGGCTCGCTCCGGCAGAAGGACCCGCGCGTCACCGCGCAGCGCCCGCTGCGCATGATCGTCCACGGGGTCGGCAGGTGGGAGGGCACGGCCCTGCCCCCCACCCAGTCGGAGATCTACCGGCGGCTCGCCGGGTTCGGCCTGCCGGTCAGCGACCTGTACCGGGTCGTCGACGACCTCGGCGGCATCGAGGAGTTCATCGAGTTCTACCGCGAGCACCGGCACGACCCGGCCTACGAGATCGACGGCGTCGTGGTCAAGGTCGACCGCGTCGAGCTCCAGCGCAACCTGGGCTCCACCAGCCGGGCCCCGCGCTGGGCCATCGCCTACAAGTACCCGCCGGAGGAGGTCAACACGAAACTCCTCGACATCCAGGTCGGGGTGGGCCGCACCGGCCGGATCACGCCGTACGGGGTGATGGAGCCGATCGTCGTGGCCGGTTCCAGGGTCGAGCGGGCCACCCTGCACAACGGCTCGGAGGTCGCGCGCAAGGGCGTGCTGATCGGCGACACCGTGGTGCTGCGCAAGGCCGGCGACGTCATCCCCGAGATCACCGGCCCGGTGGTCGGCCTGCGCGACGGCACCGAGCGGGCGTTCACGATGCCGGAGCGCTGCCCGGAGTGCGGCACCGGGCTGGCCTACGAGAAGGAGGGCGACGCCGACCTGCGCTGCCCCAACACCAGGGCGTGCCCGGCCCAGCTCCGCGAGCGCATCTTCTTCGCCGCGGGGCGCAAGGCCCTCGACATCGAGGGGCTGGGCTACGTGGCGGCCACCGCGCTGACCCAGCCGCTGCCGCCGCAGCAGCCGCCGATCCGCACCGAGGCCGACCTGTTCGACCTGACGATGGAGCAGCTGCTGCCGATCAGGTCGGTGGTCCGCGACCTCGACACCGGCCTGCCCAGGACCGACCCGGACACCGGCAAGCAGAAGGTCGTCACCTTCTTCGCCAACCAGAGCGGCGAGCCCAGCAGGAACGCCGAGAAGATGCTCCAGGAGCTGGAGAACGCCAAGGACCGGCCGGTCTGGCGGGTGCTCGTGGCGCTCTCCATCCGGCACGTGGGGCCCCCGACGGCCCAGGCGATCGCCGCGGAGTTCCGCTCGATCCCGGCGATCGCGGCGGCCTCGGAGGAGGAGCTCGCCGCCGTGGAGGGCGTCGGCCCGCGGGTGGCCGCGGCGATCCGTGACTGGTTCGAGGTCGACTGGCACCGGGAGATCATCGACCGGTGGGCGGCGGCCGGGGTCCGGATGGCCGACGACCCCCCGGCCGAGCAGCTCCCGCAGACCCTGGCCGGGCTCACCTTCGTGGTGACCGGCACGCTGGCCGCCTTCACCCGCGACGAGGCCGGCGTGGCCCTGACCTCGCGCGGGGGCAGGGTCTCGGGCTCGGTGTCGAAGAAGACCTCGTTCGTGATCGCGGGGGAGAACGCCGGGTCCAAGCTCGACAAGGCGATCAAGCTCGGTGTGCCCGTGCTCGGCGAGGAGGGGCTGGCGGTGCTGCTGGCCGAGGGGCCGGAGGCGGCGGCCGCCATGACCGTCAAGCCCGAGGAATAGCCGGGGCTCCGGTGCCGGGTGATGAAAACGTGCGAATTCTCCGTGACGGAACGTGCGCAATCGGTTTCGCGAAGTGGCCCATAGGCCGTACTCTCCCATAGTGAACTAATGGGGGTTTTGTTACTCATGGCCGACCCGACCGATACCCGCGACACCGGACCGCGACCGGGATCGCCCCTGTGGGCCTATCTCGGTGCCGTCACCACCGTCGGGTTCACCGTGCTCGTCGTGTCCCAGCTGCGCCTGGACGCGGTCGACGCGGCGACGCTGGTCCGCAGCCCGGTGTTCTGGACGCTCGCGGTCCTGATCGTTCTGGGCGAACTGCGCCCGGTGGTGCTGTCGTCGTCGATGACGGTGGGCGGCACCTATCCGTCGACGATGTTCACCTTCGCCGCCCTGCTGCACTACGGCCTGCCGGTCGCCGCGCTGCTGCAGGCGGTCGCCATCGTGGTCAACGGGGTGGTGACCCGCAAGGCGTGGCACCGGGTCATGTTCAACATCGCCCAGGTGACGCTGGCCTGCAGCGCGGCCGGGCTGGTGCTGGGGGTCTTCGGCGACCTGCCCGTCATCGAGGGCTCGGGGGTGCCCGACGGCTCGGACCTGCTGGTGATCGGGGCGGCCGGGCTCGCGTACTTCACGGTGCGGGCGCTGCTGGTCTCCGGCGCGGTGGCGCTGCACGAGCGCAGGTCGATCCACCGGGTGATCCGGACCACCATCGGCCACCAGAGTCTGGTGTACGCGGGGCTGCTCGGCCTGGCCCCGCTCGTGGTGGTGGTGATGAACCACTCGCCGGCCATGGTGCCGCTGTTCCTGGCCCCGATGGTGGCGGTCTACTTCACGGCCACGATGTCGGTGCGCCGCGACCACCAGGCGATGCACGACGGCCTGACCGGCCTGCCCAACCGCAAGATGCTCGTGCTCAGCACCGAGGAGGCGCTGGCCGAGGCGCGGGACGGCGAACGGGTCGGCCTGTTCCTGCTCGACCTCGACCGGTTCAAGGAGATCAACGACACGCTCGGGCACCCGGTCGGCGACCGGCTGCTGCAGACGGTGGCGCACCGGCTCACCCACAGCGTCCGCCCCGGCGACGTGGTGGCCCGGCTCGGCGGCGACGAGTTCGCCGTCCTGCTGCCCTCGGTCAGGGACGCCGCGGCGGCCAGGGAGGTGGCGGCCCGCCTGCGGGTGGCGATCACCGAGCCGGTCCGGCTGGAGGGCATGAGCTTCGACCTGGACGCCTCGTTCGGCATCGCCCTCTACCCCGACCACGCGCCGGACTTCGAGATGCTGCTGCAGCGCTCGGACGTGGCGATGTACCTGGCCAAGGAGGGCCGGACCGGGGTCGAGATCTACGCCGCCGACAAGGACCGCAACAGCCCCGAGCGGCTCACCCTGCTGGGCGACCTGCGCAGGGCCATCGACCGCTCCGAGCTGCGGCTGCACTACCAGCCCAAGCTCGACCTGGCCGGGGGGCAGGTGCGGGGCGTGGAGGCGCTGCTGCGCTGGCGCCACCCCGAGCGGGGCATGATCCCCCCGGACGAGTTCGTCCCGATGGCCGAGCAGTCGTACCTGATGCGCCACCTCACCGGGTACGTCATCGACGCGGCCCTGGAGCAGGCCGCGCACTGGTGGCACACCGGGCTGCACGAGCAGATCTCGGTCAACGTCTCGGCCCGCGACCTGCTCGACTCGGCCCTGTCCGACCAGCTGGGGGCGGGACTGGCGCGCTACCGGCTGCCGCCCAAGGCGATCCAGCTGGAGGTCACCGAGCGCATCCTGATGACCGACCAGGCCTACACCGCCGACGCCGTCCGGGCCCTGGCGTCGCTGGGCGTGCCGCTCGCGCTGGACGACTTCGGGACGGGCTACTCCTCGCTGGTGCGCCTGCAGCGCCTGCCGGTCGCCGAGGTCAAGATCGACTCCTCGTTCGTCCGCCGTATCGCCGAGTCCAAGGACGACGAGCGGATCGTCCGCTCCATCGTCGACCTGGTCCGCTCCCTGGGGCTGCGCTCGGTCGCCGAGGGCGTCGAGTCGGACGAGGTGGCCAAGCGGCTCAAGGCCATGGGCTGCGACCTGGGGCAGGGCTGGCTGTTCGCCGAGCCCATGTCGGCCGCCGACGCGACCGTGTGGCTGCGCGAGCACCGCGCGCTGGCCACGCACGATCTCACCCTGCTGCGCCGCCGCGAGATCCTCGACGCGCAGCGGGCCTGACAGCCGCGGGCACGCCCGCGCGGGCCCCGTATCCGCCCGCCTTCGCCCGCCTCACCGGGCCCGGCCCGGTCCGGTGAGGGTCACAGGGGGGCCGTACGGGGATCGCGATGTGATCGCGGCGGGGTCAATGAGTCGGGAGCCTCAGGTCGCGAGCCATAGGATGACAGTGTCCAATTGACATTTCAGGAAACGGGTTCAACGACTCATGTCCGCCATAACCCGCGACGAGGTCGCTCACCTCGCCCGGCTCTCCCGGCTGGCGCTGGCCGACGAGGAGCTCGACCACTTCGCCGCCCAGCTCGATGTGATCATCGGTGCGGTCGCCCGCGTCGCCGAGGTGGCGGCCGACGACATCCCGCCGTCCTCGCACGCGCTCCCGCTCACCAACGTCTTCCGTCCCGACGAGGTCCGGCCCGGCCTGACCCCCGAGGCGGCGCTCGCCGGCGCCCCGGCGGTCGAGGACGGCCGCTTCCGCGTGCCGCGCATCCTCGGGGAGGAAGCATGAGCCTCATCCGCAAGACCGCCGCCGACCTGGGCGCGATGATCGCGAGCGGCGAGGTCTCCGCCGTCGAGGTCGCCCAGGCCCACCTCGACCGGATGGCCGAGGTCGAGCCGAAGGTCAACGCCTTCCTGCACGTCGACGCCGAGACCACCCTGGAGCAGGCGCGGGCCGTCGACGCCCGCCGTGCCGCCGGTGAGGAGCTGGGCCCGCTGGCCGGTGTGCCGATCGCGCACAAGGACGTCTTCACCACCTCCGACATGCCGACCACGGCCGGATCGAGGATCCTCGAGGGCTGGCGGCCGCCGTACGACGCGACCGTGACCCGGCGCCTGCGCGAGGCCGGGCTGGTGATCCTCGGGAAGACCAACCTGGACGAGTTCGCGATGGGCTCCTCCACCGAGAACTCCGCCTACGGCCCCACCCGCAACCCGTGGGACCTGTCGCGCATCCCCGGCGGCTCCTCGGGCGGCTCCTCGGCCTCGGTCGCCGCGTACGAGGCCCCGCTGTCCACCGGCACCGACACCGGCGGCTCGATCCGCCAGCCCGCCGCGGTCACCGGCATCGTGGGCATGAAGCCGACCTACGGCGGCTCGTCCCGCTACGGGCTGATCGCCTTCGCCAGCTCGCTGGACACCCCCGGCCCCTTCGCCCGGACCGTGCTGGACGCCGCCCTGCTGCACGAGGCGTTCTCCGGCCACGACGTCATGGACTCCACCTCGGTCGACGCCCCGGTGCCCTCGGTGGTCGAGGCGGCGCGCAACGGCGACGTGGCGGGCCTGCGCGTCGGCGTGGTCAGGGAGTTCGGCGGCCAGGCCGAGGGCTACCAGCCCGGCGTGCTGGCCCGCTTCCAGGAGAGCGTGGAGCTGCTGGAGTCGCTGGGCGCGAAGGTCGTCGAGGTCTCCTGCCCGTCGTTCACCACCGCCCTGCCGGCGTACTACCTGATCGCCCCCTCGGAGTGCTCGTCCAACCTGGCCCGCTTCGACGCCATGCGCTACGGCCTGCGGGTCGGCGACGACGGCACGCGCAGCGCCGAGGAGGTCATGGCCCTGACCCGGGCCCAGGGCTTCGGCCCCGAGGTCAAGCGCCGGATCATCCTGGGCACGTACGCGCTCTCCAGCGGGTACTACGACGCCTACTACGGCCAGGCGCAGAAGGTCCGCACGCTCATCGCGCGCGACTTCGAGGCCGCCTTCCAGCAGGTGGACGTGCTCATCTCGCCGACGACCCCCACCACGGCGTTCCCGATCGGCGAGCGCGCCGACGACCCCATGGCCATGTACCTGGCCGACCTGTGCACGATCCCGTCCAACCTGGCCGGCAACGCGGCCATCTCGGTGCCGTGCGGCCTGGCCGACGAGGACGGCCTGCCGGTCGGCCTGCAGATCATGGCCCCGGTGCTCGGCGACGACCGCTGCTACCGGGTCGGCGCCGCGGTCGAGCAGGCCCTGCGGGACCGCTGGGGCGGCGACCTGCTGTCCCGGGCCCCGGAGCTGTAGGGGACGGGTTCCGGCACATCGGGATTTCCAGGGCCCGTGGACCCGGGGCGACAGGACACCGGGACGGCAGGGGCGTCAAGGGCGCCGGGGGCGCCGAGGACGTCAAGGGGCGTCGGGGACGTCGAGGCCAGGGGGCGACAGGTGACAGGGAGAACGGCGGCATGATCACTCGGATCGAGATCGACGGGTTCAAGTCCTTCTTGAACTTCGATCTCGATGTGCCGCCCTTTCTCGTGCTGGTCGGCCCGAACGCGAGCGGCAAGTCGAACCTCTTCGACGCGGTCGCGTTCGTGGCCGCCGAGATCGAGGGGGCCGGCGGGCTGTTCGGCGCGACCCGAGGGCTGCCGGGCGACCAGTTCCACCGGGTCGCCCAGGGCTCGGCCGTGCCCGGCTTCGTGGTCTCGGTGGAGGCGATGGTCGCCCCCGAGCCGAGGTCGGTCGTGCCGATCAGGTTCGACGTGGGGGCGGAGATGGTGCTGAAGATCCCCAGGTCCAGCGGGGCCGTCGTCAGCCACGTGGCACAGCAGATCCCCCCGGAGCTGCTGGAGCTCATGATCGCCGACCCGGACCCGGAGGGCACGCCCCGCCGTACGGTCCGGTCCTGGCGCCGTTACGCGCCCTCGCCCGCGGCGATGCGCCGCCGCTGCCCGGCGGCCGACGCCGGGCCGCTCGCGGCCGACGGCGCGAACCTGGCCGCGGTGCTGGGCCGGATGGCCGGCACCGAGGCGATGACCGACCTCACGGTGGACCTGGCCGGGGTGGTCCCCGACGTCGCCGACCTGGTGCCGCGCACCGACCGGGGCGAGTGCTCCTTCGAGCTGGTCGTCGACGGGCAGGGGACGGTCCCGGCCGCGCTGCTGTCCGACGGCACGCTGCGCGTCCTGGGCCTGCTGGCCGCCCTGCACGACCCCGACCACCCGGGCACGCTGCTGGTGGAGGAGATCGAGAGCGGCGTCCACCCGGTCCGCCTGGGCGAGCTGCTCCGCCGGGTGCGCCGGAGGGTCACCGTTCCCGGGGGGCCGGAGCCGCTGCGGCAGGTGATCATCACCAGCCAGTCCCCGGTGGTCGTCGCGGAGGTCTACCGGACCGAGCCGGAGGCGCTGACGTTCCTCGACACCGCGGTCCGCGTCGACCCCGACAACGACCGGGTGTCGCGGGTGACGGTGGCCAAGCCGATCCAGCCGGACGGCGAGCCGGGCACGTTCGTCTCGCCCCGGCAGGTCCGCAAGTACCTGGGCGCGGCGGCGTGAGCAGCCGTCCGCTGGTTCCGGGACTCGTCGCCGAGGGGGAGGCCGACGAGGGCTTCCTCGGCATCGTGATCTCCCGGCAGCTGCGCGAGCTCACCTGGATGTCGCCGCACGCCGTCGACGTCGAGGCGACCGAGGTCGTCTCCTGCGACCGGGAGCGCCTGGTCGCCGCGCTGGAGGAGCTCGCGGCCGACTGCCACCTGCTGTTCACGCACGACGAGCAGCGGGAACGCCGCAGGCGCGACAGCGTCCGCTACCACTCGCACTACCTGGTGCCGGTGATCGGCCTGGGCGAGACCGAGGGCTGGCTGCTGGCGGACCGGGCCGTGTGGGCGGGGCTGGAGGGCAGCGACCTGAGCCTCCTGCCGTCCCGTCCCCGCGAGGTCGACAGGATCGCCGACCCCGCCGGGGTGCTCGCCGCGACCGTCCCCCGGCGCGGCAAGCCGGTGCGCGACTACTTCGAGTACGTAGGACGCAACATCGATCTCGCCGTCCTGGCACAGGTGCCCGCCTACGCGAACTGGGTGGCCGAGACGAGGAACGCGTTGAAGGGACTCGGCTATCTATGACGCGGACATCCATGACGCAGGTTTTCGCAACGCACGTTTTCACGACGCAGATTCTCACGGCGCGGGACGCGGGCACGGTGGGCACGGGCCGGTCCCGGCGCACCGGGCGCCCCGGCGCGCGAGGAACGATCGCTCCGCGGAGCGGAAGAGGAATGGTGAACGACCGATGAGCACCGAGACGTTGATGCCGTACGACGAGGCGCTGGAGCGCTTCGAACCGGTGCTGGGCCTGGAGACGCACGTCGAGCTGGGTACGGCGTCGAAGATGTTCTGCGGCTGCTCGACCACGTTCGGCGCCCCGCCGAACACGCACGTCTGCCCGGTCTGCCTGGCGCTGCCCGGTTCGCTGCCGACGGCCAACGCCGCCGCGATCGAGTCGACGATCCGCATCGGCCTGGCGCTCAACTGCTCCATCGCCGAGTGGTGCCGCTTCGCCCGGAAGAACTACTTCTATCCGGACATGCCGAAGAACTACCAGATCAGCCAGTACGACGAGCCGCTCTGCTTCGACGGGTACCTCGACGTCGAGGTCGACGGCAGGACCGTCAGGGTCGAGATCGAGCGCGTCCACCTGGAGGAGGACACCGGCAAGTCCACCCACGTGGGCGGCGCGACCGGCCGCATCCACGGCGCGGACTACTCGATCGTCGACTACAACCGCGCGGGCATCCCGCTCGTGGAGATCGTCACCAAGCCGATCCCGGGGACCGACCGGCTGGCCCCCGAGGTCGCCCGCGCGTACGGGACCGAGCTGCGCGAGCTGGTGCGCGGGCTCGGCGTCTCGGACGTGCGCATGGAGGAGGGCTCCATGCGGTTCGACGTGAACGTCTCCCTCATGCCGCGCGGCTCCTCGGAGTGGGGGACGCGTACCGAGACCAAGAACGTCAACTCGCTGCGCAGCGTCGAGCGTTCGGTCCGCGGTGAGATCGAGCGCCAGGCCGCGATCCTGGCCTCCGGCGGCCGGATCATCCAGGAGACCCGCCACTTCCACGAGAACACCGGCACCACCACCTCGGGACGGTCCAAGGAGGAGGCGCAGGACTACCGCTACTTCCCCGAGCCCGACCTGGTGCCGATCGCCCCCGACCCGGCCTGGGTCGCCACGCTCAAGGCCGCCCTGCCCGAGCTGCCGAGCGTGCGGCGCAAGCGGCTCCAGCAGGAGTGGGGCGTGTCCGACCTGGACATGGCGGCCATGCACAACGCCGACGCCATCGCGCTGGTCGAGGCGACGGTCGCCGCGGGGGCCCCGCCCGCGGACGCCCGCAAGTGGTGGATGGGTGAGCTGGCCCGCCGCGCCAACGAGTCCGCGGTCCCGCTGAGCGCGCTGCCGATCACCCCGGACCAGATCGCCCGGGTGTGCGCGATGGTCGCCGGGGGCGCGCTGAACGACAAGCTGGCCCGCCAGGTGCTGGAGGGCGTGCTGAACGGCGAGGGCTCCCCGGACGAGGTGGTGGCCGCCCGCGGCCTGCAGATCGTCAACGACGAGGGCGAGCTGATGGAGATCATCGACCGGGTGCTTGCCGAGAACGCCGACGCGGCCGACAAGGTGCGCGGCGGCAAGGTGGCCGCCGTCGGCGCGCTGGTGGGCGGGGTCATGAAGGCCAGCCGGGGCAAGGCCGACGCCGGCCGGGCCCGGGAGCTCATCCTGGAGCGCCTCGGCGTCTCGGGCTGACCGAGGGGCCCCGGCTCCGGCCGGGGCCCGTTCGGGGACCCTTCTCGACGGGAGGGCGGTCCCGCACGTCCGTTCTCCGATGGGTAGGGCCCGGATCTCCGATGGGTAGGGCCCGGACGAACACGGCCGGCCCGGACGGACACGTCTGAAAAGCGCGGGACCCTCGACGATTTTATGTGGTAATTCGCATTTCTGGAATTCACCAGCTATTGACGGAATTCGTGATTACTTGCACAGTGATCACGGCACTCTCGCCATTCACTCCGGTATGACCTGACCTCACGATCGGAAGAATGCACATGAGAAGATTCCTGGCCTCCGCGGCCATGGCGCTGGTGGCTTTCGCGGGGACGGCCGCCATGGCGGTTCCCGCCTCCGCGACCCCCGTGACCGGCGGTTCCGTCCTGTCCGCGGTCCCGGGGATAGACGCCGTGATCATCGCCGACGGGGTACGCCTGAGATCGACCCCGGGCGGCTCCAAGGTCATCGGTTATCTCTACTACGGCGATTACGGCCAGGTCGGTACGAGCTCGACGAACGGCTGGTGCTATTTCCGGCTGGGCGGGCGATCGGCCTCCGGATTGCCCGCGGGCACCGCGGGATGGGTCTCGTGCAGTTATCTGGCGAGAGAGGACGGCCTCGGGTACGACGGGCCGGCCGTCGACACCCTGGCGGGGTGAGCCCGGAATCCCGGGCCCGGCATCCCGGGCCCGGCATCCCGGCCCGGCATCCCGGGCCGGGCGTCATCCCTCCAGGAGCTTGAGGCCGATGACGCCGAGCAGGATGAGCGCCAGGCAGGCCAGCCGGGCGGGTGCCGCGCTCTCGCCCAGGGCGACGATGCCCGCGACCGCGACCCCGAGCGCGCCGAGCCCCACCCAGACGGCGTACGCGGTGCCCATGGGAAGGGTCTTGAGGGCGAAGGTCAGGATGACGAAGCTCAGGGCCGCGGTCGTCACCCCGACGACCGTCGGCCAGAGCCGGGTGAAGCCGTCCGAGCGTTCGAGCGCGGTGGCCCAGACGATCTCCAGCATGGCCGCGAGGACGAGCAGGAACCAGGCCATGACGGTTAGGCCGTGGTGCCCGCGTCGACGACGACGGCGGCACCGGTGATGTTCCTGCCGCCCTCGCCCGCCAGGTGGGCGACGGTGGCGGCGATGTCGGCCGGGTCGCAGTAGCGGCCCAGCGCGGAGAAACGCCGCTCCTCCTCGGCCTCCTCGCCGTCGGCCGGGTTCATCTCGGTGTCGGTCGATCCGGGGTGGACGAGGTTGGCCGTGATGCCGCGCGGCCCCAGATCCCTGGCCAGCCCCTTGGTCAGGCCGGTCAGCGCGGACTTGCTCATCGCGTACAGGGTCCAGCCCGGGTACGGCACCCGCTCGGCGAGGCTGCTGCCGATGCAGATGATCCGTCCCCCCTCCCTCATGTGCCGGGCGGCGGCCTGGGCCAGTACGAACGAGGCGCGGGCGTGGATCGCCAGGGTGGCGTCCACCTCGGCGAGCGTCACCTCCTCCAGCGGCCCGTACGGGGCGATGCCCGCGTTGCTCACCAGGACGTCGATCCGCCCGAACTCGGCGACCGTGCGCTCGACCGCCGCGACCAGCGCGCCGGCGTCGGCGGCCTCGGCCTCCAGGGCCAGGCCGCGGGCACCGGCGGCCTCGATCCGTGTGACGACCGCCGCGGCCCGCTCCGCCGAGCGCGCGTACGTGATGACGACGTCGGCACCTTCGGAGGCCAGGCGGACGGCGACGGCGGCGCCGATCCCGCGGCTCCCCCCGGTGACGAGCGCGACCCTGCGTGTCATGTCTTCTCCTCATACGGAATGCGTTCCGCTTGACCATAAAACGGAATGCATTCCGTTTGCAAGCCCGTCGGGCGTCCCGTGACCGTCTAACCTGTGACCGTGGACGCCGTCACGAACCCGCGCCCCGAGCGGGTGGACGCGGCGCGCAACCGGATGAAGATCCTTGCCGCCGCGGCCGACATCGTCGCCGCCCGCGGCGTCGAGGGGCTGGCGATGGCCGAGGTGGCCGCCGCGGCGGGCGTCGGCGTCGGCACCCTGTACCGCCGGTTCGGCGATCGCTCGGGGCTGGCGTACGCGCTCATCGACGAGCGGGAGCGCGAGTTCCAGGCGGCGTTCATCGAGGGACCGCCGCCGCTCGGGCCGGGCGCCGACGCGCCCGCCCGGATCCGCGCCTTCCTGCACGCCCTCGTCGACAGGACCGTGGAGCAGCTGGACCTGCTGCTCATGGCCGAGACGGCGACCCCGTTCGCCCGTTTCGGCGGTGCCTACGACGCCTACCACGCCCACCTGTCGCTGCTCGTCACGCGGGCCAGGCCCGGTGCGGACGCCCCCGTCCTGGCCGACGCGTTGCTGGCGCCGCTGGCCGCCCCGCTGCTCGCGCACCGGCTGCGCGGGAACCGGCCGGTGACGCCCGAGCGCGTCAAGGCGGCACTGGACGACCTGCTGGCCACGCTCACGGCCTGAGCGCCCGGGGCCCACCCGTCCTGGGGTCAGGCGGCCGAGGGCGGGGGCGGGGTCAGGCGGCGCGGCGGGCGACCGCCTTCCTGATCAGGGGCGTCAGCAGCGCCAGGAGCGCCACGACGAGCAGCGTCGCCGCGATCGGGCTCCTGACCAGCACCGTCACGTCACCCGCGCCGATGGCCAGGGCCCGGCGGAGCTGGATCTCGGCCATCGGGCCCAGGATCAGGCCGATCACCGCGGGGGCGACCGGCAGGCCGAAGCGGCGCATCGCGAAACCGAGCAGCCCCAGCAGGTAGAGGATGACCAGCTCCACCCAGGAGGAGTTCAGCGCGTAGACGCCGAGCGCCGCGAACAGCACGATCCCCGAGTACAGGTACGGCCGGGGGATGTGCAGCACCCTGGCCCAGAGCGGGGCCAGCGGCAGGTTGAGCACCAGCAGCATGGTGTTGCCCACGAACAACGACGCGATCATGCCCCAGACCAGCGCCGGGTTGTGGTCGAACAGCTGGGGCCCCGGCTGCAGGCCGTACTGCTGGAAGGCCGCCAGCAGGATCGCGGCCGTCGCCGAGGTGGGAAGGCCCAGGGTGAGCAGCGGGACCAGGGTGCCGGCCGCCGAGGCGTTGTTGGCGGCCTCGGGACCGGCGACCCCCTCGATCGCGCCGTTGCCGTACTCCTCGCGGGCGACCCCGCGGGCCATCCGCTTCTCGATCGAGTACGACAGGAACGTGGGGATCTCCGCGCCCCCGCCGGGCAGCGCGCCGAACGGGAAACCCAGCGCGGTGCCGCGCAGCCACGGCCGCCAGGAGCGCGACCAGTCCGAGCGGCCGAGGAACGCCCGGCCGACCGGGATCACCTCCGGCGGGCCGTGCCGCAGCCGGGAGGCGACGTAGAGCACCTCGCCCATCGCGAACAGGCCGACCGCGACGATCACCACGTCGATGCCGTCGAGCAGCTGGGGCACCCCCAGGGTGAGCCGGGCCTGCCCGGTCTGCTGGTCGATGCCGACCAGCCCGATGACCAGGCCGAGCCCGAGCGAGGCCAGCCCCCGTACGACCGAGCGGGACAGCACCGACGAGACGGCGGTGAAGGCGAGCACGGCCAGCGCGAAGTAGTCCTCCGGGCCGAAGGAGATCGCGAAGTCCACCACCAGGGGCGCCGCCAGGACCAGCAGCGCCGTGGCGATGGTGCCCGCGACGAACGAGCCGATCGCGGCGGTCGCGAGCGCCTGCGCGGCCCGTCCGCGCCGGGCCATCTTGTTGCCCTCCAGCGCGGTGATCATCGAGGAGCTCTCACCGGGCGTGTTGAGCAGGATCGAGGTGGTCGACCCGCCGTACATGCCGCCGTAGTAGATGCCCGCGAACATGATGAACGCGCTGGCCGGGGGGACGGTGAAGGTGATCGGCAGCAGCAGCGCCACGGTCATCGCCGGGCCGATGCCGGGCAGTACGCCCACCAGCGTGCCCAGCGTGACGCCCGCCAGCGCGTACAGCAGGTTGACCGGGGTGAGGGCGGTGGCGAAGCCCTCCATCAGCAACCGGAACGATTCCACTAGATCACCCCGGAGAGCAGCCCGGCCGGCAGCGTCACGCCCAGGCCCTTGACGAAGGCCAGGTAGGTGGCCGTGGACAGCAGAATCGCGATCACCGCCGCGCGCGGCCGGTGGGCGGCGCCCAGCGTGACCGACAGGCCGAAGAACAGCAGCGCGCCCGCGACGATCCAGCCCAATAGGTCGAGCAGCCCGGCGAAGGCCAGGAAGATCACGCTGACCAGCGCGACCGTGCGCCAGTCGGCCCGCACTCCGGTGTCGGCGTCCTCGGCCTCCTCGGGGTCCCCGTGCCCGCCCCTGAGCACGTCGATCACGTAGCACAGCCCGGTCAGCAGCATCGCCCCGCCGACCAGGACCGGGAAGAACCGCGGCCCCGGCCCGAGCGCGGCGCCCGCGGTGCCCACGTCGGCGGTGCCGACGATCACGAACGCGCCCAGCGCGAGCACCAGCGCCGCCAGCCCCAGCTCGGGCCGCCGCCACGACCGGCCGGGGCCGGTGGACGGGTCCTCGACGGGGGACATCAGGAGACGAGGCCCATCTCCGCGATGACCGCCTTGACCCTGGCCTGCTCGGCGGTGAGGAAGTCGGCGAACGGCTTGCCGGTCTGGAAGACGTCGGTCCAGCCGTTCTTGGTGACCGCGTCCTTCCAGGCCGGCGAGGCGTGCATCTTCGTGACCAGGTCGGTGAGCCTCTTCGTGGCCTCGGCGTCCAGCCCGCCGGGCGCGACGAACCCCCGCCAGTTGGCCAGCCGCACGTCCAGGCCGCCCTCGACGAGGGTGGGGGCGTCCACGTTGCCGAGCCTGGCGGGTGAGCTGACGCCGAGTGCGCGCAGCTTGCCCGACTTCACGTGCTCGGCGAACTCGCCGATGCCGGAGATCCCCACGGCCACCTTCTCGCCGAGCAGCGCGTTCAGCGCCTCGCCACCACCGGAGTGGGCGATGTAGTTGACCCGCTTGGGGTCGATTCCCGCGGCCTTGGCCATCAGGCCGGCCACGATGTGGTCGGTGCCCCCCGCGGAACCGCCCGCGACGGCGACCTTCGCGGGGTCGGCCCTCCACGCCGCCACCAGGTCGGCCAGCGTCTTGTACGGCGACGCCGCGGGGACCACGACGATCTCGTACTCCTCGGTCAGCTTGGCGATGGGCGTGGTGTCGGCCAGGGTGACCTTCGACCTGTTCTGCTCCACCGCGCCGACCATCACCAGCCCCATGGTCATCAGCAGGTCGCCGTTGCCCTTCTCGCCCGCGAGCTGGGCGAGTCCGATGGTGCCGCCCGCGCCGGGCACGTTGTACACCTCGACCTTGCGGGAGGGCTCGGCGGCCTTCAGCGCCTCCGCGGCCACGCGGGAGGTCTGGTCCCAGCCGCCTCCCGGGGCGGCCGGGGCCATGATTCTCAGCGCGCTCACGCCCGAGCCCCCGCCCGAACCGCAGGCGGTGAGGGCGGTGAGGGACACCACCGCGAGGGCGGCCAGCCTCCGAAGACGCATTGCAACTCCCAACAACGTAAGTACAGCGTGGTGAGGATGGTGGGCCCCGTCGCCTCCCCTGTCGATCCTTTGCGTGTTTGCCGTCGTATCGGTCATATTGGTCACACCTCCCGCGATCCCGCCGTTACCTCGGGCTGCTTTCATCGAGACCCCTGACCTGGGAGTCATCTCGTGCGACGCCTGCTGAACGCCTCGCTCGGCACCCAGCTCTTCGTCCTGCAGACGGTGATCGTCGTCCTCGCGGTCGGCGGTACGGCCGGTGTCTGGATGGAGCACACCCGAGGCCTGCTGGACCGGCAGTACCAGCAACGCGCCCTGGCGATCGCCGAGTCGGTGGCCGGGCTGCCCCAGGTGCGGGAGGCGTTCACCAGGGCCCGGCCCGAGCTGAGCCTGCAGCCGATCGCGGTCGGCGTGCAGGCGGCCACCGGCGCGGACTACGTGGTGATCGCCAACCGCGAGCAGATCCGCTACGCCCACCCCAACACGGCCCTGATCGGCAAGAGGCTCTCCACCGACGGCTCGGAGGTGCTGGCCGGCGGGCAGACCTGGACCGGCGTGCAGACCGGCACCCTGGGCCGCTCGGTCCGCGGCAAGGCGCCGATCTTCGACTCCGCCGGCCGCGTCATCGGCCTGACCTCGGTCGGCATCCTGGAGGCCACCGTCGCCGACCGGCTCGGCGAGGCGCTCCCGCCGCTGCTGTGGACGGTGCTGGCGGTCCTGGTCGCCGGGTCGGCCGCCACCGCCCTGATCGCGAGAAGGGTCCGCCGCCAGACGTTCGGCCTGGAACCGCGGGAGATCGCGGCCCTGCTCGAACAGCGCGAGGGCGTCCTGCACGGCGTCAAGGAGGGGGTGCTCGCCCTCGACCTCGCAGGACGGGTGACGCTGGTCAACGACGCGGCCCGCGACCTGCTCGGCCTGTCCCAGGACGACGTCGGCCGCAGCCTGCGGGAGATGCCGCTGTCGGACCGGATGCGGGACGTGCTGGACGGCGCGGACCCGGGGGAGGACCGGGTGGTGCTCCACCGCGACCGGGTCCTGGTCCTCAACCGGACCCCGGTGGCGGTCCGCGAACGGCGCAGCGGCTGGGTGGTCACCCTGCGGGACCGGACCGAGCTGGTCCGGCTGACCCGCGAGCTCGACCAGGCCAGCACCACGACCGGTGCGCTGCGCGCGCAGGCCCACGAGTTCGCCAACCGCATGCACACCGTGGTCGGCCTGCTGGAACTGGGCGAGCACGAGACCGCGGTCAGCTACATCACCCAGACCACCGAGGCCTACAGCAGACACGCCTCCGGGATCCGGGAGAAGGTCGCCGACCCGACGCTGGCGGCGCTGCTGCTGGCCAAGTCGGCCGAGGCGGCCGAGCGGGGCGCCACCCTGACGCTGTCGGAGGACTGCCGGGTGGAGGAGGGCATGCTCGGCGACCCGCACGACGCGGTCCTGGTGGCCGGCAACCTGGTCGCCAACGCCCTGGACGCGCTGCAGGAGAGCGGCGGCACGGTGGAGGTCTCGGTCCGCACCGAGGCGGACGGGCTGCACCTGCGGGTCGGCGACTCCGGCCCCGGTATCACCCCCGAGCTGGTCCAGGAGGTGTTCCGCGAGGGCTTCACCACCAAGGCCGCCCTGGCCGGGCCCCGGGGCCTGGGGCTGGCCCTGACCCGCCAGACGTGCGCGCGGCGGGGCGGGTGGGTGCGGGTGCACAACGCCGGCGGCGCCGTCTTCACCGCCTTCCTCCCGGTCCCGCCCGCGGAACGTACGGCCGGGCCGTCCCCGGCGGGGGGCCCTGCGGTCTCGCCGGTACCGTCCCCGGCCGATCCGCCCGCGTCGTCCCTGGCGGGCCCGCCCGCGTCGTCCCCGGCCGCGGGTCCGTCCGCGTCGTCCCCGGCGGGCTCGCTCGCGCCGTCCGAACGGGAGGCGACGGGATGAGCGGCGAGCGCGGACCGGCGCGGGAGATCCGCGTGCTGGTCGTGGACGACGACTTCATGGTGGCCAGGATCCACGCCGGCTACGTCACCAGGACGCCCGGCTTCACCGTCGCCGGCGTCGTGCACACCGGGCAGGCCGCGATCGAGTCGGCCGCGGAGTGCGGGCCCGACCTGGTGCTGCTCGACATCTACCTACCGGACATGTCGGGACTCGACGTGCTCGGGACGCTCAGGAGCGCCTCGCACCCGGTGGACGTCCTGATGATCACCGCCGCGCGCGACGTGACGACGGTCCGGGCCGCCATGCGCGGCGGCGCGGTCAACTACCTGATCAAACCCTTCACCGCCCGCGCCCTCACCGAACGTCTCGAACGGTACGCCGAGACCCACCGGCGGCTGGCCGGCCTCGGCGACGAGACCCGCCAGGAGGAGGTCGACCGGCTCTTCGGGGCGGTCAGGGGGGTCCCGCCACCGTTGCCCAAGGGGCTCTCGGTCACCACCTGCGCGCTGGTCGCGTCCGCGCTCAGGGAGAGCGGCACCGACCTGTCCGCGGCCGAGGCGGCGGCGGCCACCGGCCTGTCCCGGGTGAGCGCGCGCCGGTACCTGGAGTACCTCTGCACGGCCGGTCAGGCCGAGCTGCGGCCCAGGTACGGGACCGCGGGCCGGCCCGAACACCGATACCGCTGGACGGGCTGATTTGTTATTCCTTTTTAGACGGTGGTCATCCGATGTGGTTTAGGGTTGCCGGAGGTGAATGCTGCGAGGCAGGAGGAGACGGAGGCCGTGCGGAACGCCGGAGCGTCTGTGAACCCGCCGACCGACCCCTTCGAAGGGGTTCCGCTTCCCTCCGACCCCGTCCCGCCGGGCGCCCGCGAGCCACGACTCCCTCCGGCAGGACGGCAGCCCGGCCCGTCCAGGAACGGCTCCCGCCTGCCGCCCGGCGTGTCGTCCGACATCTTCGGCCCCACCGGCCTCGGCGGCTCCAGCGGGCCCGGCCGTGGATCGCCGGTCATCCCGCCCGCCGCGGACCCCCCGCAGCCCTGGCAGATGCCGCCCCCGCCCGAGCGCCCCTCCCCGCGCGACGAGCCCACGCTGGTCCCCGGCGGTGACGGGGGTTTCCCCCGGCCGGAAGGGTCCCGCTTCGAGGAGCCGCCCCCGCGCAGCCGCAGGGGGCGCAGGATCTTTCTGATCGTCCTCGCCGTCCTGTTCGTCGCCGGGCTCGTGTACGCGGTACCGGCGGTCGTCATGTCCGGCAAGGTGCTGCCGGGCACCACCGTACGGGGCGTCGACATCGGCGGGCTGACCGTGACCGAGGCGGCCGACGAGCTCAGGGAGCGCCTGAGCGCCGCCGCGTCCGAGGAGATGACCCTGCTGGCCGCGGGCAAGCGCTTCACGCTCGACCCCGACAAGGCCGGGCTGGAGTTCGACGTCGTCGCCACCATCAACCAGGCCCCCAGTGGCTTCCCGAGCCCCGGCCAGGTCTGGAGGGCCCTCACCGGCACCACCGAGCTCGACCCCGAGGTCTCCTCCGACCGCGAGACGCTGAACGGCGCGGTGGACGACCTGGCCAGGAAGATCGACCTCAAGGTCCGGGAGGGCTCGGTCACCTTCAAGGGGGTCGAGCCCGTCGTCGTGACGCCCCGTGACGGCCGGGAGCTGGAGCGGGAGGCGGCGGCCGCCGCGATCGAGGACGCCTTCCTCGGCCCGGCGCGGGAGGTCCGCCTCCCGGTCTCGGTGATCAAGCCCAAGGCCTCGGCCGCCGCGGTGCGGAAGGCCGCGGCCGGCGCGGCCAGGGCACTGTCCGGACCGGTCACCCTCACCTCCTCCGGCAGGCAGGTCCTGCTGCCGGTGGAGACCCTCGCGGCGCACCTGTCCTTCGAACCGGACGCCTCCGGCGACATGCGCCCGGTGTTCGACGCCGGGAGCGCCGTCGCCTCGGTGGAGAAGGGGCTCATCGATCCGGCCACGGCCCCGCGCGACCCCACGTTCCGGATCGTCGGGGGAGAACCGAGACTGGTGCCCGGCCGCAAGGGGAAGGGCATCGACGACGAGCGGCTCGCCACGGACGTGGCGGAGATGGTACGCCGCGACGGCGACCGGACGATCCCGGTGGCCCTGACCACCGTCCAGCCCCGCATGTCCGACGCCGAGGCCCGCGGGCTCGGCATCAAGGAGCGGATCAGCCAGTTCACCACCTTCTACGACTGCTGCCCGCCACGCGTCACCAACATCAAGACGATCGCCCGGCTCCTGGACGGCTACCTGGTGAAACCGGGCGAGACCTTCTCGCTCAACGAGATCGTCGGCCGGCGCGACACGGCCCGCGGGTTCGTGCCCGCTCCCATGATCGAGGGGGGCAGGCTGGTCGACTCGGTCGGCGGCGGCATCTCCCAGTTCGCCACCACCATGTACAACGCCGTGTTCTTCGGCGGGCTCGAGGACGTGCAGCACGTGGCCCACGAGTTCTACATCCCCCGCTACCCGGCCGGGCGCGAGTCCACGGTCTCCTGGCCCCAGCCGGACTTCCGCTGGAAGAACGACTCGCCGTACGGGGTGCTGGTGAAGACCTCGGCCGACGACAGGGGCGTCACGGTCGCCTTCTGGAGCACCAAGCGCTACGAGATCGAGTCGATCTCCTCCGAGCGGTACAACGTGACCCCGTTCGAGAACGCCACCGACACCGGCCCCGACTGCATCGAGATGATCGGCCAGCAGGGGTTCACGATCGACGTCTGGCGCATCTTCAAACAGGACGGCAAGGAGATCAAGCGCGTCAAGAAGACGACGGTCTACAAGCCCGAGACCAACCTCACCTGTTCCTAGGCGACGCTGCGCGTCGCGGTGAAGCCGCTTGGATCCGGCTCCTTCCCTCGTCGGGAGGAATCGCTCGTTCCTCACGATTCCGCCCTCCTCAGTCCAGTCGCCGGCGCGGCTTCACAGGTCCGGCGAATGTGTTGATTGGGCCTGTGAGATCTGTCCATGGCGACGCTGCGCGTCGTGGTGAAGCCGCTTGGATCCGGGCTCCATCCCTTGTCGACGAGGCTTCACAGGTCCGGTGGCTGTTTTTGTGGTGATGCGCAGCGTCGCCTTGGGGTTGTGAGGCCGCGCCGGCGACTGGACCGAGGAGCGAAGGAGCGAAGCGGATGAGCGACGAGGGAAGGAGCCGGATCCGAGCGGTCTCACCGCGACGCGAAGCGTCGCCATAGACACGCGTCGCCGTGAGCACAACACTCATAATGCCTCCATGAAGATCTGGGTTCCCTCCAAGGCCGCCGCCGATGTTCTGTGTGATCTGCCCGAGGTGGAGTGCGTCGTCTACGACGGCACGGAGCCGGTGCCGGAGGGGGCGCACGAGGCCGAGGTCTGGATCCCGCCGCTGATGCCGGTGGCGGACCTGCCCGCGCTGCTCGGCCGGATGACCGGGCTGCGGCTGCTGCAGACCGTCACGGCGGGGGTCGACGCCTACCTCCCGCACCTTCCGGAGGGGGTGACGCTCTGCAACGCCCGGGGCGTGCACGACGCGGGCACCGCCGAGTGGGCCGTGGGGGCCATGATCGCGGTGCTCCGGGAGTTCCCGGGGTTCGCGCGGGCGCAGGCGCGGGGTGAGTGGACCTACCACCACACCGGGGTGCTGGCCGACTCGACCGTGCTGATCGTGGGGTACGGCTCGATCGGTGAGGCGCTGGAGCGCAGGCTCGGCGGTTTCGAGGTGGACGTGGTCCGGGTGGCCAGGACCGCCCGGCCCGGCGTGCACGGCCTGGACGAGCTGCCCGGGCTGCTGCCCGGCGCCGACGTGGTGGTGCTGCTGGTGCCCTCCACCCCCGAGACCACCGGCATGGTGGACGCGGGGTTCCTGGCGGCGATGAAGGACGGGGCCGTCCTGGTGAACGCGGCCAGGGGGCCGGTGGTCGACACCGGCGCGCTCGTGGCCGCGCTGCAGGGAGGCCGGATCCTGGCCGCGCTCGACGTCACCGACCCCGAGCCGTTGCCGCCGGACCACCCGCTGTGGACGGCTCCGGGGGTCTTCGTCACCCCGCACGTCGCGGGCAGCAGCCCGGCGTCCGTACGGCGCACGCTGAAGCTCCTCCGCTCCCAGCTGCTGCGTTACCTGGCGGGCGAGCCGCTCAAGAACGTGATCACGGGTTCTTACTGACCGGCAAAGGAATCCTGACCGTGGCTGCCTCGTGACCTGTGCTGCGTACCTTCGTCAGAAGCGGTCTGGTCCCCGCGGTTATCAGATCGGTGACGACTGCGGTGTTGTCACCCCTCGCGTGAGCCGGACGGCACACACTTGGCCTGTGCCGGTGTGGGCTCCGAGACGTGACGGAGCGCTCGCGCCGGCGGCGTGAGCGCGGCGAGCAAGGGACGCTGCAGAGCGAGAGACACCGAGACGACACCGATGGGCAGACGACATTGATCCGCTGGCGTGACCCCCGGGTACCGCTGACCGCCGCCGCCATCGGCGTGCTGGGGCTCGTTGCCGCGCTTCTGAGCGGGGCCACGGCCGTGGTCGTGGAGGCGGTGGCGGGCGTCGTCACCGCCGCGGCCGCCGCGGGATCGCTGTTCGCCGCGGCCTCCAGGACGGTCGGCCGGCGCAGAGCGCTGGCCTGGCGCTGGCTGGCGGGCGGCTCGGCCACCTGGCTGGTCGGGGTCGGCGTCCGGCCGATCGCGGACGGCACGCCCTTCGTGGTGACCTTCGCCGACCTGGTGCTGCTGGCCGGTACGGCGATGCTCGCCGTCGGCACCGGCCTGTCGGCGGCCAGGCCCGCCCGGGGGCACGCGCTGCTGCGCGACCTCGCCGACTCCTACGTGTGCGCGGCCTCCATCGTGGTGATCCTGTGGGTGACGCTGGTCGGACCGGCCTCCCGCGGGGCCGGGGACGCAGGGGACATCGCGGTCACGTTCGCCTCGCCCCTGTTCTGCCTGATCCTCGCCTGCGTGGTGGGCCCGGCCGTGGTGCCGGTCCGCCGGTCGGCCTGGCCGGTCGGCCTGGCCGCGCTGGCCGTGCTGGCCGCCGTCGCGGCCTCGGAGACGATCACCGCGCTGGCCCGGGTCGGCGGTGAGACGCCGTCGCTCACCTGGGTCTGGCTGGCCCCGGCCGCCTTCCTCGTGCTGGCCGCGGTCCCGTGGAGCGGGCCCGCGACGCAGCCGTACGACCCCGGCGACGACGAGATGTCGGCCCGTGAGAGCACGTCCTCGCTGATCGCGGCGGTGCCGCTCTTGCTGGTCGCGGTGGCCACCGTCGTGGTGCTGCTGCGGGTGGCCGGTGACGGCGGGGTCCAGGGGTCGCCGATGGTCCTGTCCCTGGTGTGCGCCTCGATCGTGGCCGTCCTGGTGGGCCGGTTGTTCGTGATGCTGGTGGAGACCGGGCGGCTGCGCAGGCTGGTCCACCAGGGCGAGCGGCAGCTGAACGACCTCGCCGAGAGCACCGGGGACGTGGTCCTGGTCTGCGACCACGAGGGCGTGGTGCACCGGATCGGCGAGGGCGTCGAGATCACCTACGGGTACCGTCCCGCCGACCTGGTCGGAGGGACGATCTTCGACTACATCCATCCCGAGGACGTGCCGGGGATCCGGGCGGCGCTGAGCGTGATGAGCCTGGAGGACGAGCCGTCCGAGGGGCCGGGGGCGTGCATGGTCGCCTGCCGGGTCCGGGCCTCCGACGGCACCTGGCGGCCCGCCGAGTCGGTGGCCACCCGGCACGTGGGCGGGGAGGACCTGCTGCTGGTCACCACCCGCGACGTCAGCGACCAGGAGGCGCTGCGCAACCAGGTCGCCCACCTGACCTTCCACGACGGCATCACCGGCCTGCCCAACCGCGCCTACTTCGAGGAGCGCACCCGGGAGGTGCTGGCCCGTCCCGGCGCGAGCAGCGCGGCCGTGGTCTTCCTGGACCTGGACGGTTTCACCGCGGTGAACGACTCGGTCGGCCACGCCAGCGGCGACTACCTGCTGGGCCAGGCGGCCCGCAGGCTCCGCGCCACCGTACGGGCCGACGACACCCTGGCGCGCTGGGGCGGCGACGAGTTCGCGGTGCTGCTGGAGGGGGCGGCCGACGCCCAGACCGCGGTGGACCTGGCCGAGCGGCTGGTCCGTACGGTCTCCTCCGAGCCGTTCCGGGTGGCCGACCGCGACATCGCGCTGACCGCGAGCGTCGGGGTGGCCTTCGCCGACGACGACGTCACCTCAGGAGACCTGATCCGCAACGCCGACGTGGCAATGGCCAGGGCCAAGGAGCTCGGCGGGCGCCGGGTCGAGGTGTTCGCCGCGCACATGCACGCCGACGTGGTACGGCGCCTGGAACTGGCCGCCGACCTGCAGCGGGCGCTGCTGGAGAACCAGTTCGCGATCGAGTACCAGCCCGTGGTCGACCTGGCCACCTCGCGGGTCACCGCGGTCGAGGCGCTGGTGCGCTGGTGCCGGGCCGGGGAGTTCGTCCCGCCCGAGCAGTTCCTCGGGCCGGCCGAGGACACCGGCCTGATCGTGCCGCTGAGCGAGTGGATCCTGCGCGAGTCCTGCCGGGAGGTGGCCGCCTGGCGCGCCTCGGCCTGGGAGATCGGACTCTCGCTCAACCTGTCGGCCCGGCAGATCATGGCGCCCCGTTTCGTGGAGACCGTCGAGTCGGCCCTGGGCGAGAGCGGCCTGCCGCCCAGCGCGCTGACCCTGGAGGTCATCGAGGAGATGCTGGTCGAGGACGCCGAGGAGACCATCGTCCGCCTGTCCGAGCTGCGCGCCCTGGGCGTCCGGCTGGCGATCGACGACTTCGGCACCGGGTACGCCTCGCTGGCGTTCCTGCGGCAGCTCCCGGTCGACATGATCAAGATAGATCCGTCCTTCGTGTCCGGGCTGGGCCGGGACGAGACGCTGACCCTGCTGACCCGCACGATCGTGCGGCTCGGGCACGACCTCGGGCTGATCGTGGTGGCCGAGGGCATCGAGCGGCCCGAGCAGCTGGAGCTGCTGCGCGAGATGGGCTGCACCCGGGGCCAGGGATTCCTGGTGGCGCGCCCGATGGCGGCGCGCGGGGTGGACTCGCTGATGCGCACCAGCCTCTCCAGCCTCGGTTCGCCCGCCTGACGTCATATCTCACGATCTGAGATACCTGTCCATGGATTTGACGCGGACACACCGGGTCGGCCATGGTGGAGCCATGCAGCTTCACCGTGGGATTCTCGTAGTACTTCGCCGGCGCGCAGGCCGATAGCCGAAGCACTACGACCTGCGCGCCGCCCCAGCTCCGCCGACCAGGTGGAATGGGGCCTTTTTTATGCCATCACGCATGCTCAGCCAGCCACAAGGAACGAGCCGATGACCGAACAGATGACAGGAGCCCAGGCCCTCGTGAGGGCGCTGGAGAACGTCGGGGTCGACACCGTGTTCGGGATCCCCGGCGGCGCGATTCTGCCCGCCTACGATCCGCTCTACGACTCGACCAAGGTCCGGCACGTGCTCGTACGGCACGAGCAGGGCGCCGGGCATGCGGCGCAGGGGTACGCGCAGGCCACCGGCAGGGTCGGGGTGTGCATGGCCACCAGTGGTCCCGGCGCGACCAACCTGGTCACCCCGATCGCCGACGCGTACATGGACTCGGTCCCGATGGTCGCCATCACCGGCCAGGTGGCCAGCGCGGCGATCGGCACCGACGCCTTCCAGGAAGCCGACATCTCCGGCATCACCATGCCGATCACGAAGCACAACTTCCTGGTCACCGAGGCCGCGGAGATCCCCAGGACGATCGTGGAGGCCTTCCACATCGCCTCCACCGGCCGTCCCGGCCCGGTGCTGGTCGACATCGCCAAGGACGCCCTCCAGGCGAAGATGACCTTCCAGTGGCCGGTCGTCATGCAGCTGCCCGGTTACCGTCCGGTGACCCGGCCGCACTCCAAGCAGATCCGCGAGGCGGCCAAGCTGATCGTCGAGGCCAGGCGGCCGGTCCTGTACGTGGGCGGCGGCGTGCACCGGGCCGGGGCGTCGCCGGAGCTGCTGGAGTTCGCCGAGCTGACCGGCATCCCGGTGGTCACCACCCTGATGGCGCGGGGCACCTTCCCCGACAGCCACCCTCAGCACATGGGCATGCCCGGCATGCACGGCTCGGTGTCGGCCGTCGGCGCGCTGCAGAAGTCCGACCTGATCATCGGTCTCGGCGTCCGCTTCGACGACCGCGTCACCGGTGACCTGTCGACCTTCGCCCCGTACGCGAAGGTGGTGCACGCCGACATCGACCCGGCGGAGATCTCCAAGAACCGGCACGCGGACGTCCCGATCGTGGGCGACTGCAAGGAGGTCATCACCGAGCTGATCGCGGCGGTGCGCAACGAGGGCCGCAAGGGCGACTACACCGACTGGTGGACGGCGCTGAACACCTACAAGGCGACCTACCCGCTGGGCTACACCGAGTTCGAGGACGGCTCGCTGGCCCCGCAGTACGTCATGGAGCGGCTGAGCGCGGTCGTCGGCCCGGACGCCATCTACACCGCGGGCGTCGGCCAGCACCAGATGTGGGCCGCGCAGTTCATCGGCTACGAGAGGCCCGGCAGGTTCATCAACTCCGGCGGCGCCGGCACGATGGGCTTCTCGCTGCCCGCGGCGATGGGCGCCAAGATGGGCCGTCCCGACACCACGGTCTGGGCCATCGACGGCGACGGCTGCTTCCAGATGACCAACCAGGAGCTCGCCACCTGCACGATCGAGGGCGTGCCGATCAAGGTCGCGATCATCAACAACGGTAACCTGGGCATGGTCCGCCAGTGGCAGACGCTCTTCTACAACCAGCGCTACTCCAACACCGACCTGCAGACGGTGCGCAGGATCCCGGACTTCGTCAAGCTCGCCGAGGCCTACGGGTGCGTGGGCCTGCGCTGTGAGCGGCCCGAGGACGTGGACGAGACGATCCGGAAGGCGATGGAGATCAACGACGTGCCGGTCGTGGTCGACTTCGTGGTGCACCAGGACGCCATGGTGTGGCCGATGGTCGCCGCCGGTACCAGCAACGACGACATCAAGTTCGCGCGCGACATGGCGCCGGTGTGGGACAGCGAGGACGACGCATGAGCAGGCACACGCTCTCGGTGCTGGTGGAGAACAAGCCGGGCGTGCTCGCGCGCGTCGCGTCGCTGTTCAGCCGGCGCGGGTTCAACATCGACTCCCTGGCGGTCGGGCCGACCGAGCACGCGGACATCTCCAGGATGACCATCGTGGTCAACGTCGCCGACCTCCCGCTGGAGCAGGTCACCAAGCAGCTCAACAAGCTCGTCAACGTGTTGAAGATCGTGGAGCTGGACCCGGCGCAGGCGGTGCAGCGCGAGCTGACGCTGATCAAGGTGCGGGCCGACTCGGAGAACCGCTCCAGCGTGCTGGAACTGGTCAACCTGTTCCGGGCACGCTGCGTCGACGTCTCCTCGGACGCGGTGACCATCGAGGTCACCGGGACGCCGGACAAGCTGCAGGCATTCATCAAGGTCCTCGAGCCGTTCGGCATCAAAGAGCTCGTCCAGTCGGGCATGGTGGCCATCGGCCGCGGAGCCCGTTCCATCACCGACCGTTCTCTCCGGGCCCTGGACCGGACCGCGTAACGCGCGCAGAGAAACCCGAAAGGTTAAGTAAGTGACTGAGATCTTCTACGACGACCAGGCCGACCTGTCGATCATCCAGGGCCGGCACGTCGCCGTCCTGGGGTACGGCAGCCAGGGGCACGCCCACGCGCTCTCGCTGCGCGACTCCGGGGTGGACGTCCGGGTCGGCCTGCCCGAGGGCTCCAAGAGCCGGGAGAAGGCCGAGGCCGACGGCCTGCGCGTGCTCGCTCCCGCGGAGGCCGTCGAAGAGGCCGATCTGACCATGATCCTCGCGCCGGACCACATCCAGCGTCACCTGTACGCCGACCACGTGGCCCCGAACCTGGTCGAGGGCGACGCGCTCTTCTTCGGCCACGGCCTCAACATCCGCTACGGCCTCATCGAGGCGCCCGAGGGCGTGGACGTGGCCATGGTCGCGCCGAAGGGTCCCGGTCACCTCGTGCGCCGCCAGTACACCGCGGGCCGCGGCGTGCCGTGTCTCGTCGCGGTGGAGAAGGACGCCAGCGGCAACGCCCTGGACCTGGCGCTGTCGTACGCCAAGGGCATCGGCGGCACCCGCGCCGGCGCGCTGCGGACGACCTTCAAGGAGGAGACCGAGACCGACCTGTTCGGCGAGCAGGCCGTGCTCTGCGGCGGCGTGTCCGAGCTGATCAAGGCCGGTTTCGAGACGCTGATCGAGGCGGGCTACCAGCCCGAGGTCGCCTACTTCGAGTGCCTGCACGAGATGAAGCTGATCGTCGACCTGATGTACGAGGGCGGCATCCACAAGATGTACTGGTCGGTCTCGGACACCGCCGAGTACGGCGGCTACTCCCGTGGCCCGCGCGTGGTGACCCCGGAGACCAAGAAGGAGATGCAGCGCATCCTCGCCGAGATCCAGTCCGGCGAGTTCGCCAAGGAGCTCGTCGAGGAGTTCGACGGCGGCCAGAAGAAGTTCACCGCCTACCGCGACGAGCTGGCCGAGCACCCGATCGAGAAGACCGGCGCCAAGCTCCGCCCGATGATGAGCTGGCTGAAGTAGCCGCGCGTCCGGGCGGTCCCGCCCGGACGGCCGAAGGCCCGCGCCCCCGCGACGAGTTCACGTCGCGGGGGCGCGGGCCTTGGCAGGGAGGCTCGGTGCTCGGGACTCAGTGCTTGGCGAAGTTCTGGGTCCAGTAGATGCCCCGGGGGCTGTTGGCCACGCCCACCCCGAGGTGGGTGTAGGCGCAGTTCATGATGTTGGCGCGGTGGCCGGAGCTGTTCATCCAGGCGGTGACGACATCGGCGGGGGTGCGCTGTCCCATCGCGATGTTCTCCGCCCAGGCGCGCATCGGGCTGAACCCGCTGGCCTTGATGCGGGCGGTCATGTCCCGGCCGTCCTGGGAGGTGTGGCTGAAGTAGTTCTTGGCGGCCATGTCGTCGGAGTGGCCCTGGGCGGCCGACCGCAGCTGCGGGTCGGACACCAGGGGCGCGCAGCCGCCCTTCTGCCGCTCGGCGTTGGTCAGGCGCACGACCTCCTCGGAGAGGGAGGAGCCCGGCTGGGGGGCGGGGGAGGTCGCGGTGGCGGTGGGCTTGGGGGTCGGCTTGGCGGTGCTCGTCGGCTTGGCCGTCGGGCTCGCGGTGGGCTTGGCCGTGGGGCTCGCGGTGGGGCTCGCCGTCGGGGTGGGGGTCGGGGTGCCGGGAGCGCAGTCGAACCTGATCGGCCTGGAGCGGCCGACGTTGCCCCGGTAGTCGGTGACGACGGTGTAGTACACGCCGGGGGCGCACCGCAGTCTCACCGTCACCCGGCCGTTGGTGCCGCGCAGGGACGTGCTCTTGACGACGGGGTCGGCGCCGGGGACGGCCCGCTTGATGCGGATGCGGACCAGGGCGGTGTCGTCACAGCCCAGACGCGCGGCCGAGGCCTGGATCCGTCCCGCGGGGGTGAGGCGGGGTTTGGCGGCGTACACGCGGCACTCGGCCTGGGGAGAGGCCGCGGCGTGAGCCGTGGCGATCGGCGTGCTGAGGGCCGCCAGGCTTCCGAGGCAGAGAAGTAGCCCTAGCGGTCTGCGCATGTCGGTTTCCTCCAGTTGGTAGACGCTGGACGGATCCGCATTCTGTCGGTGACAGAACAGTCTTGTCAGCAAATTCCCGACATTAATCTGCGTCGCGGGTAAACCAGAGTGATCGCAGAGGCGTCTGTGACCGGTGTTCCGGGGGCCGGATCTGGCCGTCGTTATGGTCGGTGGCACCGTTTCGTGACCTGGTTGAGCTGGACATCGGCGGCATCGAACGTTCCAGGCGGCAACCGTCCCGGATCATGGATCCGGCGCCGCGACCCCGCGGAAAAAAAGATGCGGCCGGGCGGGGTCCGGAGGCTCCCGGTGATCACGTCCGGGAGGCAGGGGCGAGGGCCGCGCGGGGTCCGCGGGCTCCCGATGATCACGTACAGGGGGGCGTCCGGAGCGGGAGAGGGCGGGGATCCGGAGGCTCCCGGCGATCACGTACGGACGGACGCCGGGGCGGTGGTGGGGCATTCGTCCTGTCCTGGACCTACCCAGTGCCCACGCGCTGCGATTGAATGTGGCATGGTCTTCCCGGCGACACCCCCCGCCGCCGTCACCGTGCCGCGCGGAGTGCGCATCGGCTACGGCGTCGGCGCGATCTGCACCGCGACCTTCTCCACGGTTCCGGGCCTGCTGCTGCTGTTCTACATGACGAACGTGCTGGCGGTCCCGGCCTGGATCGCCGGTGTGGTGGTCTTCCTCCCCAAGCTCTGGGACATCTTCATCAACCCCTGGGTGGGTCAGCGCTCCGACCGGACGGTCTCCCGCTTCGGGGCCCGCCGCCCGTGGATGCTGCTGGGCGCGTTCACCCTGCCGGTGACGTTCGCCCTCACCTTCGCCGGCCCCCCGCTCACCGGCATGTCCGCCGCGGTGTACGTCGCGGCCTGCTACTTCCTGACCGCGACGGCCTACGCCTTCTACGAGGTGCCCTACAAGGCGATGCCCGCGGAGATGACCGACGACTACCACGAGCGCTCCTCCCTGCTGCAGTGGAGGATGGCCTTCGTCGGCCTGGGGATCCTGCTCTCGGGGGGCGTCGCCCCGCTCATCGCCGGCACCGACGTCACCGGCTACCGGACCATGGGCCTGGTCATCGGGGCGGTGCTGCTGCTGTCCATGCTGGCCTCGTTCTTCGGCACCGCCCGCGCCCCGATGATCGCCCAGGCCGAGGCCGAGCCGTCGATCACCGCCCAGTTCGCCGCCGCCCGCTCGAACAGGACGTTCATGGTGCTGCTCGGCCTGAGCTGCGCCCAGATGTTCTCGGCCGGCATCATGCTGGCCGGCTCGCCGTACTTCGCCACCTACACGCTGGGCGATCCGTCGGCGACCACCACGCTCTTCCTCGGCATCGTCGGCCCGCTGCTGATCACCATGCCGCCCTGGATCTGGCTGTCCAAGCGCTACGACAAGCGCGGCGCGATGATCCTGGCGTCGGCGCTGTTCATGGCGGGCACCGTCGCGATGGTCTTCTCCGGCCTGCTCGGCCCGGTGTACGCGCACGTGTGCGTGCTCCTGGTCGGCATCGGTTACGCCGGGTTCCAGATGCTGCAGTTCTCGATGCTCTCCGACGTGATCGTCCACGACGCCCTGGTCACCGGCAAGCGCAGGGCCGGGGTGTTCACCGGCCTGTGGACGGCGGCCGAGACCGTGGTCTTCGCCTTCGGCGCGCTGGTGCTCGGCTGGCTGCTCGGGGCGACCGGGTTCGTCGAGTCCAACCCCTCCACGCCGGTCGCCCAGCCCGAATCGGCGACCACGGCGGTGCTGTACGGCACCACGCTGCTGCCGGCGCTCCTGATGGGGGTCAGCATCGTGCTGGTCACCCGCTACACCCTGACGGCCGAGAGGCTCGCCGAGGCCGGGGCCGCCGGGCCCCAGGGCGGCTGAGCAGACCCGGGCCCGGAGCGCCTCGGGGTCAGAGCACCTGGGGCGTGACCATCAGGAAGCCGCAGTCGCCGAAGGAGACGACGTCACCGGGCCGGACCTTCGCCGGCCCCACCAGCCGCCAGTCGTTCAGCCGGGTGCCGTTGAGCGAGCCCAGGTCCACCAGGATCCACCCCTCCTGGTCGCGGCGGAGCTCGGCGTGCACCCGCGAGACGGTCAGGTCGGCGAGGACCAGGTCGCAGGAGGAGCCGCGGCCGACCACGTAGCGGGTCCTGCCGTCGCCGGGGAGCGCCAGCCGGGGCATCCGGGGGCGCCGCCAGGCCGACTCGACCCGCTTGGTGAAATCGGAGGCCGAGGCGACGGCCTCGGTGACGATGCGGCGCAACCGGCCGCGCTGCGGCAGGTCGGCGACCAGGTTGTCGAGCTCGCCCTGGTTGCGAGCGCGCAGGGCCATGTCGACCCGGCCGAGGAAGGTGTCGTGCGACAGGCGTCCCTCGACGGCACGATCACGGAGCTCGCTGATCGCACGATCGCGGTCCCCGTCGGAGGCGCGGGCCGGGGGATGCGTCGAGCTCATCCTCCGAGTATCCGCCCCGAGGGCGGAACCTGTCCAGAATACGCGGATCTCCTGCCGAGGACCCGTCCGGCACGATCATCCGGACCGGTGCGGGCGACCGCGCACACGCTGCGGAAACTTCTCCGCGCACGGTCTCCTGCCGGATCCCGGAAACCTTGGACCCGCCGCCCCCGCACGCGCAGGGACGGCACGCGTCGACGCGGACAGGAGGCGTCGTGGACGCCGTGGGTCCGACGGGCTGGCCGGTGTCGGCCGGGTCGGCCGGTGCCGGTCGGTGTCAGTCGGTGACGTCGGCGCAGACCACGTGGGCGCCCAGCTCGATCATCCGCTGCTCGCTGCGCGCGTCGGCGACCCTGGCCATCAGGATCGGCGCCTCGCTGGCGGCGAGCTGCGGCAGCCGGGCCCGTACCCCGCGGTGGATGTCCCTGACCACGTCCTCGGCCGCCGACATGTGCACCTTGACGTGCAGCATGATCCCCGGGGCGCCCGAGGAGGTGCTGGCCTCGGAGATCCACACGTGGTGGACGAGCGGGTAGTCGACGAGCAGGTGCGAGATCGCGGCGCGCAGCGCGGGCAGGATCGGGTGGTCGCAGCGGCGGTAGCCGGGGTCCACCATCTGCATCGGGCCCGACAGGTGCGGCCGGGGTGCCGGGATCCACGAGGCGGCGGGCGCGGCGGGCACGGGGGTCCGCGGCCGGCCCTGCGGGGAGGCGGCCTGCCGCGAGGGGCCCTGCGGGTACGGGGCCTGCGGGGCCGCCGGGGGAGGGGTCTGCGGGTACGCCCCCGGGGAGGGCGTGCCCTGCGGGTACGCGCCCGGCGCGGAGGGAGCCTGCGGGTACGGGCTCTGCGGTGCCGCCGGGGGAGCGGTCCGCGGAAGCGCGGGCGCCGAACGCGAGACCGTGGCCATCGCCCCGGTCGCGTACGCGGTGGGGGTCGCGCTCGACAGCGCGGGGGTGGGCCCGCTGCGCGTCGAGAGCAGGTAGCGCTGGAGGTCCTCGATCGGCACGGCCGCGGCGGCCGGCCCGGCCGCGTCGATCACGATCTCCCGCACGCCGGTGACGCGCTGGATGTCGAGGACGGTGTCGGCGTCGCAGGCCGACAACGAGTGGCTGCCACGGTGCCGCGCGTAGGTGTCCGCCGAGGTGTATCCGAGCAGGACACGCTCACCCGCCTGGGTCGTGCCGAGCACGACGGAGCGGTCGGGTCGCACGGCGACCAGGAGTCCCCATTCCGCGAGCGCGGCCAGCAGCCGGTGCGGCTCGCCGTGCTGGGCGAGCACGGTGCCGAGAGCGGGGTTCCCGATGCTCATATGAGGAACGATAGGTAGTGGACCACGGCTTATCAGGGTAATCGCGAAGTTTTCTTGGGATCAATACCAAGTTGAATTTTGCAGGCATGGGATGCGACGGCGGCGGGTAGCGCCCCCCGGTCACGGCCTACCCCGTCTCGGATCGCGGGACACTCGTGAACGCGTTCACAAGCGCCGATAGACTACGTGAGGTCCGTGCACCTCACCGCCTAGTAAGGATCTGCCTGTGAACAAGCCCGTCGTACTGGTCGCCGAGGAACTCTCCGAGGCCGGTCTCGCGGTTCTGGGCGCGGACTTCGAAGTCCGCCACACCGACGGCGCCGACCGCGCCCAGTTCCTGCCCGCCCTCGCGGACGTGGACGCCCTGATCGTGCGCAGCGCCACCCAGGTGGACGCCGAGGCGATCGCCGCCGCCCCCCGGCTCCGCGTGGTCGCCCGCGCCGGCGTCGGCCTGGACAACGTCGACGTGGAGTCGGCCACCAAGGCCGGCGTCATGGTCGTCAACGCGCCCACCTCCAACATCACCAGTGCCGCCGAGCACACCGTGGCCCTGATCCTCGCCTCCGCCCGCAACGTCGCCCAGGCCCACTCCGCGCTCAAGGGCGGCGAGTGGAAGCGCTCGAAGTACACCGGCGTGGAGCTGGACGAGAAGGTCGTCGCCATCCTCGGCCTCGGCAAGATCGGCCAGCTGGTCGCGCAGCGCCTCCAGCCGTTCGGCGTCGAGCTGATCGCCTACGACCCCTACCTGCAGCCGGCCCGCGCCGCGCAGATGGGCGTCCGCCTGGTCTCGCTGGAGGAGGCCCTGCGCGAGGCCGACTTCATCACCGTGCACCTGCCCAAGTCCAAGGAGACCATCGGCCTCATCGGCGAGCGGGAGCTGCACCAGGTCAAGCCGAACGTGCGCCTGATCAACGTCGCCCGCGGCGGGATCATCGACGAGAACGCCCTCTACTCCGCGATCAAGGAGGGCCGCGTCGCCGGCGCCGGCATCGACGTGTTCCCCAAGGAGCCGGTCACCGACAGCCCGCTCTTCGAGCTGGACCAGGTCGTGGTCACCCCGCACCTGGGCGCCTCGACCCACGAGGCCCAGGAGAAGGCCGGCACCCAGGTCGCGCGGAGCGTGAAGCTCGCCCTGGCCGGGGAGTTCGTGCCGGACGCGGTCAACGTCCAGGGCGGCGCCGTCGCCGAGGACGTCAAGCCGGGCCTGCCGCTGGCCGAGAAGCTCGGCCGGGTGTTCACCGCGCTCGCCGGTGAGGTCGCCACCAGGCTCGACGTCGAGGTGCGCGGCGAGATCGCCTCCCACGACGTCCGGGTGCTGGAGCTGGCCGCCCTCAAGGGCGTCTTCACCGACGTGGTCGAGGACTCGGTCACCTACGTCAACGCCCCGCTGCTGGCCAAGGACCGCGGTGTCACGGTCGAGCTGATCACCAGCTCGGAGAGCCCCGACTGGCGCAACGTGGTGACGGTCCGCGGCGTGCTCGCCGACGGCCGCGCGGTCTCGGTCTCCGGCACCCTGTCCGGGCCGAGGCAGATCACGAAGATCGTCGAGGTCAACGGCTACCAGATGGAGATCGAGCCGACCGACCACCTGTCGTTCTTCACCTACACCGACCGTCCCGGCATCGTCGGCGTGGTCGGCCGCATCCTGGGCGACCACTCGATCAACATCGCCTCGATGCAGGTGGCCCGGGACGTCAAGGGCGGCAAGGCCCTGATCGCGCTCACCGTCGACACCGCCATCCCGGCCGACGTGGTCGACCAGATCGGCGCGGAGATCGGTGCCGACAGCGGCCGTTCGGTCGACCTGACCGACTGACCGTCCCGGTCCGCCGGGTCCCCTTCGTGGGTGGCCGCGGCGCGCCGCGGCCCGCTCCCGGACGGACCGTCCGGGACCGGGCCGGCACCCGCTCGCCGTCTCGACATGTGAGAAGTGTGTACGCGGGGCGAGACGACCCTTTCGTCACCGGGTAACCTGATGAAGATGCGCCGGGTGTTCTCGCACTCCGCACCCGCCGCGGCGGGGCCTGACAGGGCAGGCCGGCGGCCCGCCACGGTGCCGTGGCGATCGCCGGCTCCGAGCCCTCCGCCCACCGGTCCGTGACCCGGACCGGGGCATCGGGCCCGGTCCGAGTCCTGACCGGAGTCTCGGCCACCTTCACAGCTCACCCGCGACCGAGACGAGACTCACCATGTACGAGATGTACTCCTGGAACCGCCCGGACGAGAACGAGGACGAGGCGGCCGACGCGATCCAGACCGCCCTGGACCGCCGCGACAACGGTGGCGCGCCCACCCGCTGACCCTGTCGGCCACCTATCGGCCACCTGCCCGGTCACGGCCGTGCGCCGGTCCGGGCCGGGCCGGCCGGGGCGGACGGCTCCGCGACGCTCGCGGCGGAGCCGCGGGGGCTCACCCGCCGACGGCGGATCCGGTCGCGTGCTCGATCCGCTCGGCCAGTTCGACCCCCTCGGGGTCGGGGCGCACCCCGCCGACGAAGGAGGCGCGCCGCCATGAGGCGAGCCGCTCCTCCTTGACCACGTCCCCGCTCCGCGGGGCGTGCACCATGTACCCGGGCTTCGTGATCATTCCGACATGCCCGAGACCCCGGAAGAAGACCAGGTCCCCGGGCCTGAGGTCCTTCCAGGCGATCTTCCTGGAGAACGCCTCGTACTGCTCGGAGGCGATGCGGGGCAACGCGATCCCGGCGGCCCCGTAGGCGCGGAGCATCAGCCCGGAGCAGTCGAAGCCGCCGCGGCCGGTGCCGCCCCACGCGTACGGCGTGCCGCGCTTGGACATGGCCCAGCTCAGGGCCTTCTGCCAGGCGGGACGCAGGGACGCGGCCCGCAGGGCGCCCTTCAGGGCGGGCATGCCGAGCGCGGGAGGCGCGGGGGCGGGCAGGGGCGAGGCGGCCAGCGCGGTGGCCGGGGTCGCGAACACCGCGGTCCCGGCGACGAGGACGGACGCGACGCGCGAACAGATCTTGCCGTACAGGGTCGTTCCTTCCATAGGGCCTGCCGGGTGAGCTGTCGGGCTCGGGCGTGGAGGCCGCCCTACGGCGCGCGGGCGCGCCGATTCGCCCCGAGGGATCCCGTCGCGGGCGGCCGGGAACGCGCTCCGGTCGGGAGCGGGGTTCCCGGGGCCCGGGACGATCCCGGAAAGAGTGGTTCCCCGGCTCCGTACGCATCGATAAGGGATGATCCGTACGAATTAGGCATCAACGTGAACGGTGAGGACCATAACGAAACCTCACGAAACGGTCAACACAGGATAAAGACGGGCAAAGTGATCAGATGTCCCCGAGGGAAATTCCGTCCGAGGCGTGAGACCGGTGTTCAAGCACCGAGACGGCCCGGTAGGGTGACCCCATGGATTCGCGTAACATCCGCCTGGCGGTCATCCCCGGGGACGGGATCGGGGTCGAGGTCGTCACCGAAGGGCTGAAGGTCCTCGAAGCGGTCGGCACGAAGGTGGAGACCACCACCTACGATCTCGGCGCCAAGCGCTACCACGAGACCGGTGAGACGCTGCCCGACGTCGTCCTGGAGGAGCTGCGCGGCTACGACGCGATCCTGCTCGGGGCGGTCGGCGACCCCAGCGTGCCCCCGGGCGTGCTGGAGCGCGACCTGCTGCTCAAGCTCCGCTTCCGGCTCGACCACTACGTGAACCTGCGGCCGGTCAAGCTCTTCCCCGGGGTGGAGACCCCGCTGGGCGGGGTCCGGCCGGAGGACATCGACATGATCGTCGTCCGCGAGGGCACCGAGGGTCCGTACGCCGGAGCCGGGGGCGTCATGCGCCACGGCACCCCGCACGAGATCGCCACCCAGGAGTCGCTGAACACCGCCTTCGGCGTCGAGCGCGTGGTGCGCTACGCCTTCGACAAGGCGCTGTCGCGTCCCCGCAGGAGGCTCACCCTGGTCCACAAGACCAACGTGCTCACCTACGCCGGTGACCTGTGGGCCCGCACCGTCGAGAGGGTCGGCCGGGAGTACCCGGACGTCCAGACCGACTACTGCCACGTCGACGCGGCCTCGATGTTCTTCGTCAGCCAGCCCCGGCGCTTCGACGTGATCGTCACCGACAACCTCTTCGGTGACATCCTCACCGACATCGGCGCGGCGATCGCCGGTGGCATCGGCCTGGCGGCCAGCGGCAACGTCAACCCCGACCGCACCGCGCCGAGCATGTTCGAGCCGGTCCACGGCAGCGCCCCCGACATCGCGGGCCAGGGCAAGGCCGACCCGACCGCCACGATCCTGTCGGTCGCCATGCTCCTGGACCACCTGGGCCTGGACTCCGAGGCCGTCCGGGTCGAGCGGGCCGTCGCCGACGACCTGGCCGAGCGGCCGACCGGCCGGACCGGCCGGACCACCCGCGAGATCGGCGACGACATCACCGCCCGAGTAGCCGGCTGAGGAAGCCGCCCACCTCGACCCAGACGCGCCTGGCGGCTCACCGAGCCGCCGGGCGCGTTTTGGTTTTTCCGCCCCGCTGACGGTTTTCGCTATCGATGCAGTAGTTTCCCGTTACCCGGTCCAACGCAGAATGGACGCAAGGGTAAGCCAGACACCAAGAGAAGGATCCGCGTCATGACCACCGCTCAGAAGCTCAGCTTCGACGTGCAGCTCTCCGACCACGCTCGCACCACGGACGAGCGTGAGCAGGTAATGGCGAGCCCGGGGTTCGGCCAGGTCTTCACCGACCACATGATCTCCATCGACTACACCGAGGGGGAGGGGTGGCACGACGCCCGGCTCACGCCGTACGGGCCGCTCGTCCTCGACCCGGCGACCTCGGTCTTCCACTACGGGCAGGAGCTCTTCGAGGGTCTCAAGGCCTACCGCCAGGAGAACGGCGCCATCGTGATCTTCCGGCCGGAGGCCAACGCCGCCCGGTTCAACGCCTCGGCGCTGCGGATGGCCATGCCCGAGCTGCCCGAGGAGACGTTCGTCGAGTCGCTGGAGCTGCTCGTCCAGACCGACCGTGACTGGGTCCCCACCACCCCGGGGCACAGCCTCTACCTGCGCCCCTTCATGATCGCCACGCAGCCCGCGCTCGGTGTCAACTACCCTTCCAGGACCTACCGGTACATGGTCATCGCCGGACCGGCCGCGGCCTACTTCGGCGGGGGCAAGGCCGTCTCGGTCTGGCTCTCCACCGAGTACACCCGCGCAGCCCCCGGTGGCACCGGGGCCGCCAAGTGCGGCGGCAACTACGCCGGGGCCTTCGTGGCCCAGCGCCAGGCCGTCGAGCAGGGCTGCGACCAGGTGGTCTGGCTGGACGCGGTCGAGCACCGTCACGTCGAGGAGATGGGCGGGATGAACCTGTTCTTCGTCTACGGCGACCGCCTGCTCACCCCGGCGCTGACCGGGACGCTCCTGCCCGGCATCACCCGCGACTCCATCCTCACCCTCGCCGGCGACCTGGGCCTGCGGGCCGAGGAGGGACGCCTGTCGATCGAGGAGTGGCAGAGCGGCTGCGAGTCGGGCGAGCTGACCGAGGTCTTCGCCTGCGGCACGGCCGCGGTCGTCACCCCGGTCGGCGCGGTCAAGGGCGCCGACCGCGCCTGGACGATCGGCGACGGCAACCAGGGCCCGGTCACCTCGAAGATCCGCGAGGAACTCGTGGGCATCCAGTACGGGTCCCGCCCCGACCCGCACGGCTGGGTCCACAAGATCTGCTAGCCGCCACCGGAAGGCCCGGTCCTCCAAGGCCGGGCCCTTCCGCGCGACGGGCTCAGCCCTCGGTCAGCCTGCCCGTGTCGATCGTGAGGTTCCACGGCGCGGGCAGTTCGAGCGGCTTGCCGAGCGACTCGGTGACCTCTTCGGCGTACCCCTCCGGGCCGGGTCGGCTGAGCAACCTGAACCGGTCCGCGAAGGTGTCGATCACGAGGTAGAGCGGGACGCCCGCGAGCGCGCAGGCACGCGGCTTGACCACGTGGTCGTCGTGAACGCTGCTCGGAGAGACGACCTCGGCGACCAGCAACGTGGCGTTCGCATGGATGTGGCTGGGATCCCAGAGAGGGGGATCGGGGGGCACGATTACCAGGTCGGGCTCGATGCGATCCCCCTGCACCTGCAGGAGGAGCTTGACCTGCGGATAGAGACGCCACCCCTTCTCCATGGAGAACGGCATGAGTTGTGCCGTCAGCTGGTAGACGACCTTGGCGTGGGCGATCGTGGGCATCTCCCTCACCACGATCCTGCCGTTGACGATCTCGATCCGGTGATTCTCGAACCGATCGACGAGCTCCGTGTAGAGCCGTTCGAGGTTCTTCCGATCCGTGATCTGGTACGCGGTCGATCTCTCCATGAGCATTCCCATGGTCTCATCCTTCCCTCCACGCCGATGGGCGCAACGTGTTCGTCACATCACGTAAAGTAATCGGAAAGCGTCGCGCCCGCGTACGGATCCGGGAAAGTTCTCGTCAGTGCTTTCGAATCATGGTGAGTCCGTCGGCGATGGGGAGCATGACCGAGGTGGTCCGCTCGTCGGCGGTGACCATGTCGTTGAACGCGCGCATGTGCCTGACCGTCTCCTCGTCGCTGGCGGGGTCGGCGACACGGCCGCCGCGCAGCGTGTTGTCGGCCAGGATCAGCCCGCCGGGAGCCAGGCGCTCCATCAGGAGCTCGTAGTAGACCGGGTAGGCGGCCTTGTCGGCGTCGATGAAGGCCAGGTCCACGGCCGGGTGCTGGGGCAGTTCGAGCAGCCGCTCGGCCGCGGGGCCGATCCGCAGGTCGATGAGGTCGGCCACCTGCGCCTTCTCCCAGTACCTGCGGGCGATCGCCGTCCACTCCTCGCTGACGTCGAAGCAGGTGAGCCCCCCTCCGGGGGCGAGCCCGCGGGCCAGGCAGATGGAGGAGTAGCCGGTGAAGGTGCCCACCTCCACCGCGTTCCTGGCGCCGCAGAGGCGGGTGATCATCGTCAGGAAGCTCCCCTGGTCGGGGGAGATCTGCATCCTGGCGTCGTCGCCGGTCAGCTCGCGGGTCTCGACGGCCAGCGCGTCGAGGATCTCGTCGGGCAGCGTGGTGTGCGCGAGCAGGTACTGGCCCACGGCGGGGTCGAGGTAGGTGGCCTTCATGGGAGCCATTCTCGCCCGTGACGACCGGCGGTGTCGGCGATTCCGCACCGTGTCGGCACGTCGCCGACGCGCCGTGCATCTCGGATCGTGAGATCGATGTGTCAGATGGTGTCGGCGTGTGGCAGACTCCGAGACATCATGTTCTACGGTCTGCTCATTATCGGCAGGCGCGCCGGCTGAAAAGGGACACCGCCGGCGCGCAGACCTCTCACGTCCGTGAGGGGTCATTTTTGTTTCCGGAGCCGGACGGGCGCGCGGCGGATCATCGAACCCGCGAAGGAGAACGACATGGCCGACGATCGCTTCCACGTGTACGACACGACTCTCCGTGACGGAGCCCAGCAGGAAGGGCTCAACCTCACGGTGGCCGACAAACTGGCCGTCGCGCGTCACCTGGACGGCCTTGGCGTCGGCTTCATCGAGGGCGGCTGGCCGGGCGCCAACCCCAAGGACACCGAGTTCTTCAGGCGGGCTCGAACAGAGCTGGACCTGAAGCACGCGCAGCTCGCCGCGTTCGGCGCGACCCGCCGGGCAGGTGTGAAGGCTGCCGACGACCCGTTGGTCGCCGCGCTGCGCGAATCCGGCGCGCCGGTCGTGACCCTTGTCGCCAAGAGTCACGACCGGCACGTGGAGCTGGCCCTCCGCACGACTTTGGAGGAGAACCTCGCGATGATCCGCGACACGGTCTCCCATCTTCGTGCGGAGGGGCAGAGGGTCTTCCTCGACGCCGAGCACTTCTTCGACGGCTACGCCTCCAACCCGGCGTACGCGCTGGAGGTCCTGCGCGTCGCCGCCGAGGCCGGTGCCTCGGTGATCGCGCTCTGCGACACCAACGGCGGCATGCTCCCCGACGAGCTGGCCGACGTGGTGCACGCCGCCGTCGAGACGTCGGCCAGGATCGGCATCCACTGCCACGACGACACCGGCTGCGCGGTCGCCAACTCGCTGGCCGCGGTGAAGGCCGGCGCCACCCACGTGCAGGGCTGCGCCAACGGCTACGGCGAGCGCTCGGGCAACGCCAACCTGTTCACCGTCGTGGCGAACCTCCAGCTCAAGCGGGGCTTCGACCTGGTGCCCCGGGAGGCCCTGGCGGACATGACCAGGATCGCCCACGCGATCACCGAGGTCACCAACGTCACCCCCAACTCGCACGCCCCCTACGTGGGCGTCTCCGCCTTCGCGCACAAGGCCGGGCTGCACGCCAGCGCCATCAAGGTCGACCCCAACCTCTACCAGCACATCGACCCCGCCCAGGTCGGCAACGACATGCGCATGCTCGTCTCGGACATGGCCGGGCGCGCCTCGGTCGAGCTCAAGGGCCGCGAGCTGGGCTACGAGCTGGGCCCGGACATCTCGCGGGAGCTGGTCAACCGGGTCAAGGAGATGGAGTCCAGGGGCTACACCTTCGAGGCCGCCGACGCCTCCTTCGAGCTGCTGCTCCGCGACACCGTCGCGGGCGAGCGCAGGAGCCACTTCCAGGTCGAGTCCTGGCGGGTGATCGTCGAGCGGGCCCGGGGCGGCGAGGTCGTCAGCGAGGCCACCGTGAAGCTGTACGCCAAGGGCGAGCGGATCGTCGCCACCGGCGAGGGCAACGGCCCGGTCAACGCCCTCGACCGGGCCGTACGGCTCGGGCTGGAGCGCCTCTACCCCGAGCTGGCCGAGGTCGAGCTGATCGACTTCAAGGTCCGCATCCTGGAGGGCACGCACGGCACCGACGCGGTCACCCGCGTGCTGATCACCTCCAGCGACGCGGCAGGGGAGTGGTCCACGGTCGGCGTCGACGAGAACATCATCGAGGCGTCCTGGCAGGCGCTGGAGCAGGCCGTCACCTACGGCCTGCTGCGGGCGGGCCACACCGCCTGAGGGACGCGCCGTCCCCGGCCGCAGAGCCGGGGACGGGAACCGGCGGGGAACCGTACCGCTGGGGGAGCGGAGCCGGGAACCGGCGGGACGTCCGGCCGGGTCCGTCAGGACGGCCGGGACCCTCAGAACGGGACAGGCCGAGGCCCTCAGGACAGACCGGGTCCCTCAGGACAGGTCGGCGCCGCGGGCGCGGAGGCTCACCGTGCCCTCGGAGGTCTTCACGGTGACCGTGCCGCCGGAGCAGGAGAGCGACGGGTCGTCGGTGCCGGGTACCACCACGGTCAGCACGGAGGCTCCGGCGGCCGGGGCCACCACCGCGGGGGCGGGGTGCCGTTGCAGGTAGGCCGACGACACCCAGCCCTGGTACGGGTTCTTCGCGCCGCGGACGACCTTCAGCCCGCCGACCGGCCTGCACGACGGCATCGAGACCTGCGCGAGCGTCGCCTTCCACCCCTTCTCGTCCTTCAGCACGACCCGGCCGCCACCGTTCGAGACGACGGAAAGGTCGCGGGAGAAGTGCCAGAGGTTGCCCACCCGCGAGCCCTTGGGGACCGTGTCCAGCACGGCCATCACGTCCCGGCCGTGGCCGACGAGCACCGAACGGGTCCTGGAGACGCCGTAGGCCCTGTCGGTCAGCCGGTAGCTCTGCCGGTCCTGCCCGATCGAGGACCTGCTCAGGGCGGTGGCCGTGCCGCCGCGGAACCGGGCCCCGGCCACCGTCGAGGTGTTGTGCGCCTGGGGGGACATCGTCCAGCGCCGGTAGCCGCTGTTCTCGTACGAGTCGAAGCCCGCGTCGACCAGGACGTCGCGGCCCTGGGCGTAGTAGGTCACGCCCAGGTGGTCCTCGTGGCCGTGGTACTTCATGCCGGGCCCGAAGCGGATGGAGTAGAACGCCGAGCCGGGGTCGTTCCAGGAGGTGCGCCCGTAGACGTAGCCGTTGCCGAACACCCGCACGGTCTTCTTCGGCGCGCTGTAGCCGACCGGCCGCACGTCCGCCCCGCCGTCGCCGATCGGGACCATGTACCCGTTCGGCTGGGTGGAGTGGGAGATGAAGTCCTCCATCGACTCCCAGCGCCGGGAGATCTCCCCGGGCACCGTGAGCCTGCACGCCCGGATGTTGTCCATGGCCACCCGCAGGCGCTCGTACACGTAGATCGCGTAACGCGGGGCCTGCTCGCGCAGCGCGCCCTGGGAGTCCACGTCGAGCTTCACGGTCTCGGTGAGACGCCTGATCGCCAGACCGGACCACTCCTTGCGGCCGTAGCGGCAGCCGATGCCCAGCAGCGCGATGTCCTGGTCGATGCCGTGGTTGTGGCCCTTCTCGTACAGCTTGGGGTTGGACAGCATGGTGGCGTGCTCGGTCAGGCTGCGGGTGAGCCAGCCGGCGTCGACGTGCTTGCTCAGGCAGACCAGCGCGGGCGCGCGCAGCGCGATGGGGTGCTCCTGCCAGGCGTACGGGCTCGTCCTCGCGCCGCCGCGAGGGTTGTCGGCGACCCAGTCCTTGGCGATCTCGACGGCCCGGTCCAGGTACGCCTTGTCGCCGTTGGACTCGTAGTCGGCGACGAGGCGGCCCATCCAGCGCAGCGAGTGGAAGACCATGCTCCACGAGCGGTTGCGGTAGGGATCGGTGCGCCAGTCGACGTTCTTGCCGATCTTCACCGGGGCCAGGTCCAGGAAGCCGAGCCTGCCGCCCATCACGTCCGACCCGGTGGGCGTCGCGGGCAGCCAGTCGCCCTGACACTCCGTGGTGCGTTTCGCGGCCCCGGCCTCGGCGGTGCCGACCGGGACGAGGCAGGTCAGCAGGGAGACCAGGGCAAGAGCGAGTGCTTGTGTGCGGCGGCGCACGCCAGTTCCTTCCGGGTGGAGTCGAGTCGCGTCGTGAGAGCGGATCATGCTGTCCGAATCCCACCAAACCGGTCAAGTCGGGAGGGGTACTTCCAGGGGATCGTTAGCAATTGGATGCGGGTCCCCGCCCGTGGGATCGGTGGGTCCCATGAACCCTACGGGGCCGGTGAGACCTCACGGGCCCCGGGGGTCAGGGGGCCGGGGGCGCGGCGGCTTCCCCTGCCGGGGCGGTGCCGAAGGTCTCCCGGTAGGCGGTGGGGGAGACGCCCACCCGGCGGCGGAAGTGCGGGCGCAGCGCCACCGCCGAGGCGAACCCCACGCTGCGGGCCACCCGCTCCACCGGCTCGCGGGTGGTCTCCAGCAGCCGCTGGGCCTGCAGGACCCGCTGGTGGAGCAGCCACTGGGCCGGGGTGGTGCCGGTGACCGCGCGGAAGCGCCGGTCGAAGGTGCGGCGGCTCATCGCGGCGCGGGCGGACAGGACGTCCACGGTGAGCTCCCGGTCCAGGTGGCGCAGGGCCCATTCGAGGGTCTCGCCGATCGGGTCGCCGGTGGAGGGCGACGGCACCGGATGGTCGATGTACTGCGCCTGGCCGCCCGCCCGGTGCGGCGGCACCACCAGGCCCCTGGCGATCTGGTTGGCCGTCTCCGGGCCGTACGTCCGGCGGACGAGGTGCAGGCACAGGTCGATGCCGGCCGCGCTGCCCGCGGAGGTGAGGACGTCGCCCTCGTCGACGTACAGGACTCCGGGCCGGACCTCGACGCGGGGGTGGGACGCGGCGAGCAGGCCGGTGTAGCGCCAGTGGGTGGTGGCCCCGCGCCCGTCCAGCAGCCCGGCGGCGGCCAGTACGAACGTGCCCAGGCAGAGCCCGACCACGGTCGCCCCCCGCCGATGGGCGCGGCGCAGAGCCTCCAGCGCCTCCGCCGCGGGCGCGGACCCCGACGGGTTCCGCCAGGTGGGCACGACGACGAGGTCGGCGTCGTCGACGGCGCCCAGGTCGTACGGGGCGGCGAGGGTGATCCCGATGTCGGTGCGGACCGGGCCGCCCTCGGCGGAGACGGCCCGGGTGTCGAACTCCGGCAGCCCCGCCCGGCGCTCCCCGAAGACCGCGATCGGCACCGACGCCTCGAACAGCGGGATGCCGTCGAACAGCATCACCGCGACCGTCCGGAAGCTCATGGCGCGATCCTATCGGCCGGTGTCCTTCAGGCCACTCACGGGACGCCCGCCCGTTTCGGCAGGCTGGGGGCATGAGACTCGCCGACATCGTCGTCCCCGACACCCAGGCCGCCCGCGGCGCCCTGGAGGTGGCGACCGCCTACTGCACGTCCGCCCTGCTCAACCACTCCGTCCGCGCCTACCTGTGGGCGGCGGCCTACGGCGCCATGAACGACATCGCCTTCGACGCCGAACTGCTGTACGTGGCGTCGATGCTGCACGACATCGGCCTGGTGGAGGAGTTCGACAGCCACACCGTGCCGTTCGAGGAGGCGGGCGGCCACGTCGCGTGGGTCTTCGCCGCCGGTGCCGGCTGGCCGGTCGAGCGCCGGGTGCGCGCCGCGGAGGTCGTCGTACGCCACATGTGGGACGAGGTGGACCCCGCCAAGGACCCGGAGGGGTACCTGCTGGAACTCTCCACCGCGCTGGACATCTCCGGCCGCAGGCCCGAGGACTTCCCCGCGGAGCTCCGCGCCGAGGTGCTGGGGACCTACCCCCGGGCGGGGATCGGCCCGTACTTCACCATGTGCATCCTGGACCAGGCGCGGCGCAAGCCGGACAGCCAGGCCGGACGGCTGGCCCGGTCCGGGATCGCCGAGCTCATGGCCGCCAACCCCCTGGAGGGGTGAGCCCGGGATCCCGGCAGGGCCGGTCGTGCCGGTGGTCAGGCCCCGGGGGCCGGGCCGGTGCTCTGCACCACCTCGAAGGACCACAGCTCGGCTCCGGTGGCGGCGGGACCCTGGCCGTGCCCGTGTCCCTGGGCGGGACCGTGTCCGTGACCCTGTCCCTGGGCGGGGTCCTGGCCGTGACCGTGTCCCTGCTGCCCCTGCTGCCCCTGCTGCCCCTGCCCCTGGCCCGCGTCGGCCGTGGCCTGGACGTGGCCCCGCTGGAAGGCCTGGCTCTCGGTCCAGCGCTTGAAGTCCTCCTCCGAACGCCAGCGGGTGTAGACCAGGTAGCGGTCGGTGCCGTCCACCGGCCGGAGCAGCTCGAACCACTCGAATCCGTCGGCGGACTCGACGACCCCTGCCCGTCCGGAGAAGCGGCGCTCCAGCTCCTCGCGCATCTCCGCGGACACCGTCAGGGCGTTGATCTTCACGACCGGCACATCGTCTCCTCGAGGTGGTGGGTTCCCGACCACTCTATGATCGGCGCCCCCTCAGGCGAGGGTCCTGCGGGGGTGTGGCGCGTCCTGCACGCTCACCCGGGCGACGGCGGGCATGTCCGGGCTCTCCAGGGCCTGGCGCATGTGCGGCAGCACCACCTCGCCCAGCTGCTCGCGGACCGCGCTCATCGGCGCGTCCCCGGCCAGGGTCACCCGTACCCGTACGCAGGGGTCCCGTTCCGTGCCGACCATCGTGGTGGTGGCGCCCAGGATCGCGGGGTGCGCGCCCGCCTCCGCCGACGCCGCGTCGGTCACGCCGCCGGTGTCGACCTCGGTCACCCCGGCCGGGCCGCCGTCCAGCCGCATGGTGTCCAGGCTGCGGCGGCGCCCCTGGACCAGCAGCCAGCGCAGCCCGAACAGGGCGAGCACGATCCCACCGGCCGCGATCACCCACCGGAGCGACGGGTCGTAGCGGGCGAACGCCGCGCGCATCGGCTCGTCGACGAGCGGAGCCCGGGCCGGTGCCGCGTCCTGCGGGAACGCCCCGGCTCCGCGCGCGATCACCAGCGCCGACAGCGCGAGCAGCGCCAGCCCGACGAGGAGCAGTCCCAGCCGGTTGCCCCGGGCGGTCGTGTCGTTCACGGTGCTCACCTGCCTCGCAGCCGCACGCGGACGGAGTGCCTCCGGACGGGGGAGAACGCGTCGATCCGCGCGTTGACCGCCTCCCGTACGACGTCGCCCAGACCGGTGACGTCCCGCGTTCCGGCGTCGGCCCGCACGCGCACGGTCCTGCCCAGCAGCCGCACCCGGGCGCGGTCGACACCCGGCACCGCCTCGGCGGCGCGGGCCAGCGACCGGGCGAACCCCCGGCGCTGCACGCCGACGAGCAGTTTCCTGGTCCCGGTCCTGACCGGGACGAGCGTGGGCCGTCCCGGCACGATCGCGAGCAGGACCAGCAGCAGGCCCAGCAGGCCGGTCAGGCCCGCGCCCGCCATCACCCGCGGGTCGCTCCACGGTGTGGACGAGGCCCAGGGAAGGATCCGGTCGTAGGGCACCAGGCGGAGCGGGCGGTTCAGCAGCGCGGAGACGACCTCCAGCGCCACGAGGAGGCCGAGCGCCGTCATCAGCAGGGCCGTGATCACCGAGGGGATCACCCGGCGCGGACGGAACGCCCTGACCGCCGCGCGGTCCGCCGAGGCGTTCCTCGGCACCGCGCCGGTCGCCTGCGACGCGGGCGGTTCCGCGATCTCCGCGCCGGGTGCGGTCGTCGTCCCCGGGTCCGGTCCCGCCGCCTCGGGGACGGGGCCGGGCCCGCCGGACGTGCGGGTGGTCATCCGCGCTCCCCGTGGAAGGCGTGAGCCGCGGTGGACCCGGTGCCTTCAGTGCTCCCTGCGCTCCCTGCGCTCCCGGTGCTCCCGGTGGTCTCGGCGGTCTCGACGGCGCGGGGGCGGCGGGCGGCCGCGCCGGTCCCGGTCAGGGTCACGTTGGTGACGTCGATGTCGATGTGGCCGACGTACAGGCCGGTCAGGGCCATGATCCGCTCGGCCACGTGGCTCCTGACCTGCTGGGCCACCTCGCGGAGCGGGGCCGGGTAGTCCACCGTCACGTCCAGGCGGAGGGTGGTGAGCTCACCGTCCACGGTGGCGCGGGTACCGCCCCGGAAGGACAGCGGCCCCCGCTCGCCGACCTTCCGTACCCGTGCCACCTCTCCGGCCGCGCGGGTCGCGATGCGCGACACCACCCGATCGGATATGTCGGTCCTGCCGCGCTGCTCCGCCGGTACGGCCGGACGGCCGGACACGGTGGACGGCGCGGACCGGCCCGTCCGTTCCGGGACACCGCCCGGCCCGTCACCGGAGAGGGTCCCGGGTTCCGCGGGTTCCGCGGAGCCCTGGGTCGCCCGGCCGGGCACGGGACGGTGTTCGACCGGGGTGCTCATCGCCGCCTCGCCGCCAGCCTGGACAGGTCGATCTGCCCGCTCTCCGCCAGACGGCCGATCATGAATCCGATCGCGCCCAGCACCAGGACCAGCAGGAACGCCGACAGCCCGCCGAAGGCCCCGGCGAATCCGAGCAGGATGCCGGCCACCGTGCCGAGCACCGACCAGATGGGGAAACCGTTCATGTCACACCTCCGATATGGACGTTCACCGGCCGGTCGCCCGCCATCGGGGCGACCGCCGCGCGCACCTCTTCGGCGATCTCCGGCAGCGGGCGTCCCAGCCTGACGACGATGGAGACCTCCACCTCGTCCTCGCGCAGCGCGACACCGGGCATCATCTCGCCGGGCATGTAGGTCGCCACCGTCCCGAACGGGCCGCCGGACAGGTCGACGACGTCGGGACAGCGCCGTACCGCGTCGGCCATCCCGCGGGCGAGGGCCGCCGCGCGGTGGACGGCATCCTGCGAGACGTCCCCCGTTCCCGGCCCGACCTCGGCCGCAGGTCCGTCCTCCCCGTTCCGCGGGCCCGCGGCACCCCCCGGTCCGGCGATCCCCTGCCCGGCGATCCCCTGCCCGGCCGTCCGTGCGGATCCGTACGCGGGCGCGGGCGGCTCGTGGGCCGAGAGCCCGGGATCGGGTACGGCCGTGCGGCGGGCCGAGGGCCCGGGATCGGGTGCGGGCACGGCCGTGCGGCCGGCCTCGTGCGGACCGCGGGCGGGTCCCGGCGCTCCGGGGACGGGGTCGCTCACTGGACGCGCGGCTCCGGCTCGGGCGACTCCTCCGTCCCGTCCCCCTGGCCGGGCATGTGGACGTCGGAGACCTTGATGTTGACCTCGGTGACCTCCAGGCCGCACATCCGCTCGACCGCCGTGATCACGTTGCGGCGTACCGCGCCGGCCAGGTCGGGGATGGACATGCCGTACTCGACGACCAGTTCGAGGTCGGCGGCGGCCTGCCGCTCGCCCACCTCGACCGAGACCCCCTGCGTGACGCTCTTCTCGGCGCCCACCATGCCGCGCATCGCGCCGAAGGCGCGCGCCGTGCCCGCGCCCATGTTGTGCACGCCCTGGATCTCCCGGGCCGCCAGGCCCGCGATCTTCGCGACCACGCCGCTCTCGATGGTGGTGGTCCCCTTGGGGGTGACCAGCCCACTCTGCATTCCGGAACTGTCGGTGCGAGCCCGGGGCACCGTCGCCTCGCCGCCCTGGGGCCTGTTCACCGTGCTGGCTTCAGTCACGTCCGTTCCCTCCCCCGAGAGAGGACCGCGCCGGTCCCCGATGGTGCTATAGCCGGTAATACCCCCCATATGGCACACAACCAGGACATACCTATTCTTAGAGTAATCCTGGCGGTATCTGGAAAATAGGATTTATCTATATTTTTGGTTGTATATGGGTTGTGGTGTCGCCGGTCCGGGTGGGCGTCCGCCCGGAGACGGGCACGGTCCTGCGGGACCCGGAGCGCGACTAGCCTTGTCCGTGTGCGTATAGCGAGGTTCTCCACAGGAGACGGTGTCGGGTTCGGGGTGGTCGAGGGCGGCCCCGGGGAGGAGTTCGTCGCCGGCATCTCCGGCCATCCCTTCGGGCCGATCCAGTTCACCGGGGAGCGGTTCTCGCTCTCCCAGGTGAAGCTGATCGCCCCCATGCTGCCCAGCAAGGTCGTGGCGATCGGCAGGAACTACGCCGACCACGCCAAGGAGATGGGCGGGGAGGTGCCGGACGAGCCGCTGGTCTTCCTCAAGCCGTCCACGTCGGTGATCGGCACGGGTGAGGCCATCGCCTACCCGACGGCGCTCTCCCAGCGGGTCGACTACGAGGGCGAGCTGGCCGTGGTGATCGGCAGGCTCTGCCGGGAGGTCCCCCGCGAGCGGGCGCACGAGGTGATCTTCGGCTACACCTGCGCCAACGACGTCACCGCGCGGGACCTGCAGAAGAAGGACGTCCAGTTCACCCGGGCCAAGGGCTTCGACACGTTCTGCCCGCTCGGCCCGTGGATCCAGACCGAGCTCGACCCGTCCGACGTCGCCATCGTCACCTCGGTGAACGGCGAGGTCCGCCAGAGCTCGCGCACCTCCAAGCTCATGTACGACATCCCCGCGCTGATCGCCCACGTGAGCGCGGTCATGACGCTGATCCCCGGCGACGTCATCCTGACCGGCACCCCCGAGGGGGTCGGCCCGCTCAGCGTCGGCGACGAGGTCAGCGTCTTCGTCGAAGGAATCGGCACTCTCAGCAACCGGGTGGTCCCCCGTGATTAGGGTTCGCTTCGCCCCCTCGCCGACCGGCATGTTCCATGTCGGCGGTGCCCGCTCCGCGCTGTTCAACTGGGCCCTGGCCGAGCAGGCCGGAGGCCGGTTCGTCCTGCGCATCGAGGACACCGACGCCGCGCGCAACCGGCCCGAGTGGACCGAGGGCATCATCTCGGCGCTCGCCTGGATCGGTGTCAACGACACCCATCCGGCCTTCGAGGGCCCCTACTTCCAGTCCTCGTACGAGAAGCAGCACCGCGAGGCCGTGGCCACGCTGCTCGCCGACGGCCGCGCCTACCACTGCGGGTGCACCCGGGACGAGGTCAAGGCCCGTACCGGCTCCGAGCACCAGGGCTACGACGGCTTCTGCCGCGACCGCGGCCTGGCCGAGGGCGCGGTCCGCTTCCGCACCCCCGACGAGGGCGTCACCGTGATCCAGGACCTGGTCCGCGGCACGGTGGAGTTCCCCAACGCCGCGATGGAGGACTTCGTCGTCGCCCGCGGCGACGGATCGCCGCTGTTCGTCCTGGCCAACGTCGTCGACGACGTGGAGATGCGGATCAGCCACGTGGTCCGCGCCGAGGAGCACCTGTCCAACACCCCCAAGCAGCAGCTGCTCTGGGACGCGCTCGGCGTCACCCCGCCGATCTGGGCGCACGTGCCGGTGATCGTCAACGAGAAGCGCCAGAAGCTGTCCAAGCGCCGCGACAAGGTCGCCCTGGAGTCCTACCGCGACGAGGGCTACCTGGCCGAGGCGATGGTCAACTACCTGATGCTGCTCGGCTGGGGGCCCGGCGACGACCGGGAGATCATGCCCTGGTCGGAGATGGTGCCGCTGTTCAGGCTCCAGGACGTCAACCCCTCCCCGGCGTTCTTCGACGAGAAGAAGCTCCGCGCGTTCAACGGCGAGTACATCCGGGCGCTGCCCCTGGCGGAGTTCGTCTCCCGCTGCGACCCCTGGCTGGAGCCCGGCTGGGACCGCGAGGTCTTCGCGAAGGTCGCCGAGCTCGCCCAGACCCGCATCGCGGTCCTGTCGGAGATCACGGCGAACGTCGACTTCCTCTTCCTGGACGAGCCCGTCTTCGACCAGGCGTCCTGGGACAAGGCCATGAAGAACTCCGCGGTGGAGATCCTCACCGGCTACCTGGCCCGGCTGGAGACCGTCGCGATGGACCCCGACTCGCTCAAGACCGCCCTGGAGGAGGTCGGCACCGAGCACGGTCTCAAGCTCGGAAAGGCCCAGGCCCCCGTACGGGTGGCCGTCACCGGCCGGACCGTGGGCCTGCCGCTGTTCGAGTCGATCGAGGTCCTCGGCCGCGAGCGCACCGCGGAGCGCCTGCGCGCCGCCCTCGCCAGGCTCGGGGCCTGACCGGGCGGACCGACCCGAGCCGGTGAGGCCCGGGACCCGGCCGTCCGTCGGGTCCCGGGCCTCACCGCTTCCACGGGCTCCCGCGCTTCCTCAGGAGGGGGAGCCGGAACGGCGCGCGTCCGGCGTTCCCCGCTCGGCGAGGCCGTCCCAGAAGGCGAGCCGGTGCGCCGCGCCGCGGTCGAACGGCCCGACGCCGCCCCGGCCCAGGGCCAGCTCCTGCACGTACGGGGTGCCGTCCGAGGGGCGCACCCGCGGCCACGCGGGCAGGCCCGGCCGGTTCGGGTCGCCGGTCGCGGCGAACCGGGACCAGTAACCGATCATCACGTCACCGAGCCGTCGCTGCTCGGCGGTGAGCGGGGCGGACGTCCAGCCGGCCCCGAACAGGAACGTCAGCTCCGAGCCGTGCGAGGCCAGCGGCTCGACCCCGTTCGGCAGCGGGAACAGCACGGGGGCGGTGCGGTCGGTGAACTCGTAGGAGAACGTCGGCACGTACCGGGCGAACATCAGGTCGGTGTCGCGGGCCGGCCACGCCCAGTCCAGGTCGCTCATCACGGCCGCCAGCGCCTGCAGGGGCGAGCCGCCGTGGGCGGCCGGCGGGTACTGGGCCAGCACCGCGGCCCCGGCGGCGCCGAACCTCTCGGTGAGGGTCGCCTCGTACTGCTCGGCCGTCATCGGCGGGAACATGAGCGAGGTGAACAGCGTGCCCTCGTCCCGGGTGACGCCCGTCAGCACCGGCACCCGGTGGAAGCGGCCCTCGTGCAGGACCCTGGCGGGGTCCTCGGGCAGCACCGCGTTGCCGTACCCCGGCAGCGGGAGGGGCTGCAGGGCGAGCAGGTCGGCCACGGGCCTGCCGCGCAGGCAGGCGAGCGCGGTGTCCGGGTCGGTGCAGCCCGCCGTGGCGGCCAGGATCTGCCCGTACCCCTCGTGGGCCGCGCGGGGCACCCAGAGCGGCACGTCCATCAGCGGACGCGGCCTGCGGTCCGCGGAGTCGCCCGTCCGGCACGGGCTGCTCTGGGCGATCGCCCGGTGGAACAGCCCCGCCGCCGAGGGGGAGGCGAGCTGCGCGCACACCGAGTGCGAACCGGCGGACTCGCCGAACAGGGTGACGTTGCCCGGGTCGCCGCCGAACGCCGAGGCGTTGCGCCGCACCCACCGCAGGGCCGCCTGCTGGTCCTCGATCCCGAAGGCCCCGGAGTCCTCCATCCCGGGATGCCCGAAGAACCCGAAGATCCCCAGCCGGTAGTTGACGGTCACCACCACGACGTCGCCCCGCACGGCCAGCCTGCGGGCGTCGTACTCGCTGCCCGCGCCCCTGGTGAGGCCCCCGCCGTGCAGCCACACCATCACCGGCCGGGGCCGCTTCACGTGCCCGCGCGCCGGGACGGTCACGTTGAGGTAGAGGCAGTCCTCGGTGTCGCTCGCCGGCAGCCCCCAGACGTCGGCGACCTGCGCGCACCGGCCACCGGGCGCGGTGGCGTCGCGCACGCCCGGCCACGGCGTGACCGGCCGCGGGGAGCGCCAGCGCAGGTCCCCGACCGGCGGCGCGGCGTACGGGATGCCCTGGAAGAGCCGGTGGTCGGCGGCGGCCGTGCCCCGTACCAGGCCGGCGTCGGTGCGGACGGTCGCGTTCCCGCCGGCCGTCCCGGCCGCCCCTGTCGCCTCCGTCCGGGCCACGGCCGGGCTCGCGGTGCCCAGCAGGGCACCGGTGAGGAGGGCGACGAGCGCGACGCCCGTCCTGTTCCATGCTCGTGTCATTGTCCGATCATGACGCCTTCGTACGGATGGCGCATGGGATGTGCGTCCCCGGCCGGGGTGAGGTTTCCCCCACCCCGGCCGGGGAGGCAAGGTCACGCCTGCAGGCCCCGGCGCTCCAGCAGCGGCTCGATGCGCGGGTCACGCCCGCGGAAGGCGCGGAAGGCGTCCATCACGTCCCGGGAGCCTCCCACCGACAGCAGGGTGGAGCGGAAGTGGTCGCCGTTCTCGCGCCTGAGGCCGCCGTTCTCCTCGAACCAGCCGACGCTCTCGGCGTCGAGCACCTCGCTCCAGATGTAGGAGTAGTAACCGGCGCTGTAGCCGCCCACCCCGCTGGAGAAGATGTGCGCGAAGTAGGAGGTCCGGTAGCGGGAGCGGACCAGGTCGAAGGCGATCCCGGCGCGCTCCAGGGCGGCGGTCTCGAACGCCTCGGCGTCCTCGACGGTCTCGCCCGCGGCCAGCTTGTGCCAGGCCCAGTCGAGCAGCGTGGCCGCGAGGTACTCCACCGTGGCGAAGCCCTGGTTGAACTTCTCGGCCGCCCGCATCTTCTCCAGCAGCTCCGCGGGCACCGGCTCGCCGGTCTCGTGGTGCCTGGCGAAGTTGGCCAGGATCGACGGCCAGGTGGCCCACATCTCGTTGACCTGCGAGGGGTACTCCACGAAGTCGCGCGGCACCTCGGTACCGGAGACCCGGGGGAAGCGCACGTCCGAGAACAGGCCGTGCAGGGCGTGGCCGAACTCGTGGAAGGCGGTGTTGACCTCGTCGAAGGTCAGCAGGGTGGGACCCTCGGCAGGCTTGGTGATGTTGAGGTTGTTGATCACCACGGGCAGCTCGTCGAACAGGTGCGACTGGTTCACCAGGCTGTTCATCCAGGCGCCGCCGCGCTTGGAGGGCCGGGCGTACGGGTCGAGCAGGAACAGGCCCATCGGCGAGCCGTCGGCGTCGAACACCTCGTGGACCCGTACGTCCGGGTGGTAGCCGGCCAGGTCCTCGCGGAGGGAGAAGGTGATGCCGTACAGCTCACCGGCCGCGTGGAAGATCCCGTCGCGCAGCACCCGGTCCAGCTCGAAGTAGGGCCGCAGGTCGCCGCCGTCGAAGTCGTACCTGGCCTTGCGCACCCGCTCGGCGTAGAAGGACCAGTCCCACGGCTCCAGCGGGAGACCGGCCTCCCGGCCCAGCTCCTCGGCCTCCCTGCGGGCGTTGGCCACCGCCGGGCCCACCAGCCTGCCGAGCATCTCCTCGACGGCGCCGGTGGTCTTGGCCGTCTGGTCGGCGACCGTGTAGGCGGCGTGGCTGGGATAGCCCAGCAGGGCGGCCCGCTCGGCGCGGAGCTCGGCCATCCTGGCCGCCAGGGGCAGGTTCTCCAGGGCCCGGCCGACCGACAGCTCGTACAGCCTCCTGCGGGTCTCCCGGTCGGTCAGCTCGGCCAGCGCGGGCTGGTTGGTGTGGTTGAACAGCGGCAGCACGTAGCGGCCGTCCTTCTCCAGGGCCTTGATCGTGCTTTCCGGGAGCCCGTCCAGGAGCGCGGGGTCCTCGACGACCAGCGCGGAGGCCGTGGAGGCCGCCAGCAGGTTCTGGGTGAAGGAGGTGGAGAGCCGGGTCAGCTCCTCGTTCAGCCGCCTGAGCCGCTCCTGCTCGGGCTCGGACAGGTCGGCGCCGGCCCTGACGAAGTCGACGCGGTACTTCTCCAGCAGCCACGCCTCCTCGGGGTCGTCGGTGGTGACCCGCCTGATCCGGTCGTACAGGGCGCGGTTCAGCCTGATGGCGTCACCGTGCCGGGTCAGCCTGGGCAGGATCTCGGTCTCGATCCGCCGGATGCCGTCGGTGGTGTCGGAGGCGGCGATCGTCATGAAGACGATCGAGGTACGCCGCAGGATCCGGCCGGAACGCTCCAGCGCCTCGATCGTGTTGGCGAACGTCGGCGGCTCCGGGTCGTCCGTGATCTCACGCACCTCGCGCAGCTGGTCGGCCATGCCGCGCTCGAACGCCGGGAGGTAGTGCTCCTCCCTCACCTGGGCGAACGGCGGGAGCCTGTACGGCAGCTCACTGAGGGCGAAGAACGGGTTCTCGACCAAGACGGAAACTCCTCACGGGTGGACGGATCTCTCCAGCAGCGTCGCACAGCGGCCTTCGCGGCGGCAGCCCGGTGATACCGCGATCCGGCCGCGGGTAATCGTTTTGGTCTTGACCCCCAACCTGGGCTATTCTTTCGGAGTCGCCAGCGAGCCCCGCAAGGGGTCCGGTGCGGTGGGGTATGGTGTAATTGGCAACACGGCTGATTCTGGTTCAGTTGTTCTAGGTTCGAGTCCTGGTACCCCAGCTGCATCTTCTTTTTCGAAGATGCCGCAGATTCGGTCCCCTCCGAATCTGATGACAGTGTGTAGGGTCCCGTCGTCTAGTGGCCCAGGACGCCGCCCTCTCAAGGCGGTAGCGCCGGTTCGAATCCGGTCGGGACTACCACTGTCTCTCGCAAGGCTCCGTCGTCTAGTGGCCTAGGACGCCGCCCTCTCAAGGCGGTAGCGCCGGTTCGAATCCGGTCGGGGCTACATCGCGAACCCCCGGAAGCAATGGCTTCCGGGGGTTTTTCGTGTTCCCGGCGTTCGTTTTCTTCTCCTCGCGGTCGGATCGCGGCCAGATCATGGCCGGGTGACGGTCGGATCATGGCAGGGTGGCGGCCGCTTCACGATCACGGTCGCGTCACGCTCCCGTGACCCCGGGTGTCCTTCACCGTCCTTTTCCGTGACCCCCCTTGCTTGGATAGCGCAACTGTCCAATGATTGGAGAGCGTCACTATCCAATGGGGGAAGAAATGATCACTTTGCTGGTGGACGGACACGAGGAGCGGATCACCGGGCCGATCCTCCCGCACGGGGAGCCCGTCCTCGGCTGGGAGCGCAAGCCGTACGGCTGGTGCCGCGGCGACGCGTGCATCCCCGCCTTCCGCGCCGCCGCGGCCGAGACCGGCGAGGGCGTCGACCTGGTGGCCTTCGCCGGGCTGCTCGGCAGGCAGGCGGTCGCCGACCCGGACGAGGGGCTGATCGCCGTCGGCGAGCCCGCCGACCTCCCGCCGGGCAGGGCGCCGGAGTTCGAGGCGCTGACCGCGCTGCGCGGCACCAGGGTCGCCGTGGTCTTCTGGGCCTCGTGGTGCGGCTGCCGCTACGACCTGCCCGCCTGGGAGGCCCTGCACCGGGAGCTGGGCGGGTACGGCTTCAGCGTGCTCAGCGTCTCCCTCGACCGCGACCCCGAGGCCGCCCGCGAGTGGCTCGCCGAGGTCACCCATCCGGCGGTGGTCGACACCGACGGCCGCATCGCCGAGCTCTACAACGTGATCAACGTGCCGACCGTGGTCTGGGTCGACGCCGAGGGCCGGATCGCCCGTCCCCAGGACACCATGACGGCCACCGACACCTTCCGCTCGATGAACGGCCTGTCCTGTGAGCGGGCCGTCGCGGCCCTGCGCCGATGGGTGATCGACGGCGACGCCGGGACGACCTCCCGCGAGCTGCGCGCCCCCACCGACGAGGAGCGGCGGGCCCGGCTGCACGCGCGCCTGGCCACCTGGCTGTTCCGCGCCGGGCGCACGGCCGCCGCCGAGCGTCACCTCGAACGGGCCGCCGCCCTCGCCCCGCACGACCTCGCCATCCGCCGGGGGCTCATGCCGCTCAACGGCGTCGACCCGTTCGGCGAGCGCTACTTCGCGCTCCGCGAGGAGCTGGAGGCCGCGGGAATCGCGATCTACCGGCCGCTTCCCGACTGGCAGGGTGACGAGGAGCCCGCCGCCGGAGCCACGGGACCCTCCTGAAGCGCCGGGGAGCCGTACGGACGAGGACGCGGCGAACCCGGCGGGGAAGAAGGGGCCGGCCCCCGCCAGGAGCCGGTCCCTCGCGTCCGGGACTAGTTCTGGCCGGACCGGGCCTTGAACAGGGCCCGCTTGGCGGCCTTGCCCACCTGCTTGTCGGGGTGGGCCTTGCCGATCGCCTCCAGGAGCTCCTCCAGGTGCGGGTGCGGCACCTTCCAGATCACGTCCAGCAGGTTGACCAGGTTCGGCACGTTGCCGATGTCGTCCAGGCTGCTGACGAACTCCGGGCGGCCCAGGCCGGCGGAGATGGTCAGCATGTCGAGGATCAGCCAGTGGGTGTCGGCCTGGGTGGGCGGGGGAGCGTCCTCGACGCCGAGCTGGGCCAGGTGGGTGGCGGCGTACGGACGCAGGGAGGGCTCGTCCAGGGCCTCCCGCCACGCGGGCGCGGCCACCTCGCCGAGCGAGCCGACCATGCTGGCCGCCTGCACCCGGATCAGCGCGTCCGCGTCGTCCTCGGCCGCGGCCTCCAGCAGGTCCCTGGCGGCCTGTTCGGGGGCGCGCAGCTCCATCCAGGCGGCGAACTCGGCGTCGGCCTCCTCCTCGGGCAGCTCGGCGCCGAAGGAGAGCAGGTCCAGGGCGGTCATCGCGTCGATGGCGGGCCGGGCGTCCAGCTCGATGTCGGCCTCGTCGGCCAGGTGGACCACGCCCTCCATGCCGAGCGGCGTCAGCCGGACCTGGTCGTGCTCGACCTCGACCATGCCGTAGCCGGTCAGCCAGTCGAGCACCGGGTTGAGCGGGTCGCCGTAGCGCTCGGTGGCCGCGGCCCAGGCCTCGGCGCCCAGGTCGTCGTACTCGGCGGCGGCCTCGGCGAGCTCGGTGCGGAGCTCGGCGAGCGGCTTGGAGCCGGTCGCCAGCAGCACCCGGATGAGCAGCGCCCTGGTCAGCCCGGACAGGGCGATCGTGGCCTCCTCGTCGTCCAGCTCGGGGTCGCCGTAGTCGATGGAGTGCAGGCCGGCCATCCACGCGTCGAGGGCGTCGTCGTCCTCCTCGAAGGGCCACTCGGCGGTGTCGGGGTCGACGCTGACGGTGTCCTCCCCCTCGGGCTGGAGGAAGTCGAGGTCGATCGCGAGGTTCCAGACGTTCCACAGGGCCGGGACGGAGTCGGCCAGCGTGGCGCCGTTCGTCCGCGGGACCGGGAAGCCGAGGACCCCCAGGGCCTCGGTGATCTCGGCGTCGCTCAGCAGGCTGGTCTCGCCGACCCTGCGCTCGGTCCCGACCCAGACCGCGAGGTCGCGGGCCTTGGCGATCAGGACCGTCTTGCGGGTGGCGGCGGCCAGCTCGGAGTCGGGACGCAGCCTGATCGTCGGCAGCTCGGCGAGCTCGTCGGCGAACGGCTCGAAGTCGCCGAGCCCCTCGGTCTCCTCCTCGTCGTAGTCCTCCTCCTCGTCCTCCTCGACGACGAGCTCCTCCATGGCGTCGACGAAGTCGTCCTCCAGGGCGTCGAGCTCGGCGAGCAGGTCCTCCAGGGAGGACGAGCCCCTGGCCAGGCGGCCGGAGTCGGCCAGGAAGGTCAGGTAGGCGCGGATCGCGGGGACCATGCCGTCGGCCGCCGCGTCGGGATCCTCGACGACCTGGGGCATCCGGTCGAGCAGGACCGTGCGCAGATCGGACCGCTTCCACCGGCCCACGTCGTCGGAGGCGATCAGCCGGTGCCACAGCGCGACAGAGCCCACCAGGCCGGAGTCGCTGCCGGGCGCGTTCTCACGCGCCCAGAGGATGAAGTTCTGGAGCAGGGGACGCAGTTCAGCCGCGGCTGCCTCGATGCGATCTGTCACCTTCCCAGCCTAGGGGGCGGCAGGGGTGCTCGCCTCCTCATATCGCCCCCTGGAGGGGCCGTATCGGCGTCGGTTCGGCGTCAGTTCGCCCGGCGCATCGACTCGGTGATCCTTTCGGCGGCGGTGACCACCGGGGCGGCGTGCAGGCGGCCCGGGGTCCGGGTCAGGCGCTCGATCGGCCCGGAGACCGAGACCGCGGCCACGACCTTGCCCCCGGCCCCCCTGATCGGCGCCGAGACGCTGGCCACGCCCTGCTCGCGCTCGCCGACGCTGTGCGCCCAGCCCCTGCGCCGCACGCTCGCCAGGGTGGCGGCGGTGAACTTGGCCCCGCGCAGGCCCCGGTGCAGGCGGTCCGGCTCCTCCCAGGCGAGCAGGATCTGCGCCGCGGACCCGGCGAGCATCGGCAGCGCCGAGCCGACCGGCACGGTGTCGCGCAGCCCGCTGGCCCGCTCGGCGGCGGCCACGCAGACCCGCTCGTCCCCCTGGCGCCGGTACAGCTGCGCGCTCTCCCCGGTCAGGTCCCGCAGCTGGGTCAGCACCGGCGAGGCGACGGCCAGCAGGCGGTCCTCGCCCGCGGCCGTGGACAGCTCCGACAGGCGCGGTCCCAGCACGAACCGGCCCTGCGTGTCGCGGGAGACGATGCGGTGGTGCTCCAGCGCCACGGCCAGGCGGTGGGCGGTGGGCCGGGCCAGGCCGGTGGCCTGGACGAGCTGTGCGAGGGAGGCGGGCCCCGCTTCGAGGGCGTTGAGCACGAGGACGGCCTTGTCGAGTACGCCGACTCCGCTAGAGTTGTCCATACACCGATACTGCCGTCTCGACATATGAGAAAGCAAGTGGGTGTGGGACAGCCGATCGCAAGGAGGCGACATGGGCCGCACGCTCGCGGAGAAGGTCTGGGAGCAGCACGTCGTTCGACGTGCGGAAGGAGAACCCGACCTGCTCTACATCGACCTGCACCTCGTCCACGAGGTGACCAGCCCGCAGGCGTTCGACGGCCTGCGGATGGCCGGCCGGCCCGTCAGGCGGCCCGACCTCACGATCGCCACCGAGGACCACAACGTCCCGACCGTACGCGGTCCCATCAGCGACCCCGTCTCCCGGGTGCAGGTGGAGACGCTGCGCAAGAACTGCGCGGAGTTCGGCGTCCGGCTGCACCCCATGGGCGACGCAGGCCAGGGCGTGGTGCACATCATCGGCCCGCAGTTCGGCCTGACCCAGCCCGGCATGACGATCGTGTGTGGCGATTCTCACACCTCCACCCACGGCGCCTTCGGCGGCATCGCGTTCGGCATCGGCACCTCCGAGGTGGAGCACGTGCTGGCCACCCAGACGCTGCCGGCCTACCGGCCCAGGACGATGGCCATCGAGGTCTCCGGCCGGCTGCCCGCCGGCGTCACCGCCAAGGACCTCATCCTGGCGATCATCGCCAGGATCGGCACCGGCGGCGGCCAGGGCTACATCGTGGAGTACCGCGGCGAGGCGATCCGCGCGCTCTCCATGGAGGGCCGGATGACCGTCTGCAACATGTCCATCGAGGCCGGTGCCCGCGCCGGCCTGATCGCCCCGGACGAGACCACCTTCGCCTACCTCAAGGGGCGCCCGCACGCGCCCGCGGGCGCCGACTGGGACGCCGCGGTCGAGTACTGGAGGTCGCTGGTCACCGACGAGGACGCCGTCTTCGACACCGTCGTGGAGATCGACGCCACGACGTTGACCCCGTTCGTCACCTGGGGCACCAACCCCGGCCAGGGCGCGCCCCTGGGGACGGCCGTGCCGAGGCCCGAGGACACCGACGACCCGGCCGCGGCCACGCGGGCCCTGGAGTACATGGGCCTGACCGCGGGCACCCCGCTCCGCGACGTCGCGGTGGACACGGTCTTCGTGGGCTCGTGCACCAACGGCCGGCTGGAGGACCTGCGGGCCGTGGCCGACGTGCTGCGCGGGCGGCAGGTCGTGACCCGCACGCTGATCGTGCCCGGCTCGATGCTGGTCAAGCTCCAGGCCGAGCAGGAGGGGCTGCACGAGGTCTTCAAGGCCGCCGGTGCCGAGTGGCGCGAGGCCGGCTGCTCCATGTGCCTGGGCATGAACCCCGACACCCTCGCCCCCGGCGAGCGCAGCGCCTCGACCTCCAACCGCAACTTCGAGGGCCGCCAGGGCAAGGGCGGCCGTACCCACCTCGTGTCCCCGCAGGTCGCCGCGGCGACCGCCGTCACCGGCCGGCTCACCGCCCCCGCCGACCTGTAAGGAGCCCTCCGATGGAAGCGTTCGTCACCCACACCGGCCGGGCCGTGCCGCTGCGCCGCAGCAACGTGGACACCGACCAGATCATCCCCGCCGTCTGGCTCAAGCAGGTCAGCCGGACCGGGTTCGAGAAGGGCCTGTTCTCCGCCTGGCGCGAGGACCCGGACTTCGTCCTGAACGACCCCGCCCACCAGGGCGCCACGATCCTGCTCGCCGGGCCCGACTTCGGCACCGGCTCCTCCCGCGAGCACGCGGTCTGGGCCCTGCAGCAGTACGGCTTCCGCGTCGTGATCGCGGCCAGGTTCGGGGACATCTTCCGTAATAACTCCACCAAGATGGGCCTGCTCCCGGTCGTCCTGCCGGGGCCGGTCGTCGAGGACCTGCAGTCCGCGGTGGAGGCCGACCCCACCCTGGAGATCACCGTCGACCTGACGGAACGCCAGGTCAGGTGGGGCGCCGGGACGGTCGCGTTCGAGATCGACGACTACACGCGCTGGCGGCTGATGGAGGGCCTGGACGACATCGGGCTGACCCTGCGCAACGCCGACGCCATAGGCGCATACGAGAATGGTCGGCAGCCATGGCTGCCGACGACCGTCTGACGGGTCCACAGGACGAGCTGGCGTGGCGGTTGCGCGAGGCGCACCGCCACGTCAGGTCCCTGCCCGTGCCCGCGAAGGAGCGCGAGCGCCTCGCGCGGCGCCTGCTGACCATCTGCGACCTGTCCAAGCGGGACGTCGAACACGCCGCGGCGCGTCTTGATTCGTTCCTTCTCAGTATTGATGTCCGGGTTTCAGATACGCCAAGCACTGGAAACATTGCGGAAGGTGATTGAGTCATACGGCTCCGTCCCCTAATTTCAAGCGGGCAGGGGGTTTCTCATCGTGATCGTCGATGAGAGATCTGTGATGAGACCCCTCGCCGTGACAAATCGGGTGAGACGGGTTTTCTGCCTCATGACCCACTCCCGGACATCGGTAAGCAGGGGGAGCAACCTTATGAACAAGAAGGAACTCGTCGACGCCATAGCGGATCGGGTGGGCGACAAGAGAACGGCCACCGAGGCCGTGAACGCGGTGCTCGACGCCATCCAGACCGCCGTCGCCAGTGGCGACAAGGTATCGATCACGGGGTTCGGCGCGTTCGAAATGGTGCACAAGCCGGCCCGTACCGCCCGTAACCCTTCGACGGGTGCCGAGATCAGGGTCGCCGAGAGCTGGGGGCCCAAATTCCGGCCGGGCTCGGACTTCAAGGAGCTCGTCAACAGCGGGGGCAAGAAGGCCTCGAAGAAGAAGTAGAGCTCCGTGCGGACGCCCGGTCTCCCGAGGTGGGGGCCGGGCTTCCGGCTTTTCCGCGGGCGCGCGGCCGGCCGGTCCCCGGCGCTTTCCCGGGCCGCCCGCCGGGATTTTCCCGGCCGCCGGGGTTTTCCCGGACCGTCCGTCCGGGCTTTCCCCGGCCGTCCCGAGCGGGAACGGCTACTCGGGCACTCCCGGGACCCCGGGAACCGGGAAGGTCGACAGGGTGATGAAGGAGACGGCCTCGCCGTCCATGACGATGTTCACCCGCTGGCCGGACCGCAGCAGCCGCAGCGGCCCGGCGTCGAACGCCGCCGCCCCGAACGGGACCTCGCTGCCGTCGTCGAGGAAGACCGACCCCGACCGGGTCGCCGGATCGAACTCGCGCACCGTCGCCTGCACGCGCCCAGCCTAACCCTCCGCGCCCCCGGCGGCCGAGATCCTCCCGGCCACGGCCAGCGTGCGGGGGCCGACGCCCAGGACCAGCGCCCGGCGAAGGTCGTCCGGGGTGTCCACGTCGTGGCGGACCGACTCCACGCCCTGCACCGAGAGCTCGGCGGCACCGCGCCGCAGGTGACGCGCGCGCGACTCGCCCCCGAACCCCGGTGTGAACGGCACGCCCGCGCGCACCCCGTAGAAGGTCGTGCCGACCTCGGCGCCGTCGGGCAGGAACGCCTGGTCGAACGCGGACGCGGCGGCCAGCACGCGGGCCAGCTCGGCCGGGCGCAGGGCGGGCAGGTCGGCCTGGAGGGCGCCGACGGCACCGCCGGGCTCCAGCCGCACCGCCTCGGCCGCGCCGTGCCGCAGGGCGGCGTTCAGGCCCGCCCCGGGGTCGCCGACCACGTGGGCGCCGACCCCGGCGAGCGCCTCGGCCGGCACCGGGTCCCCCGTCACCACGACCACCCGCGCGACGAGCGCGCAGCGCAGCGCGGCCTCCACGGTGTCGCAGGCGATCGCCACGGCCAGCGCGGCCCGGTGCGGGCCCGCCGCGGCCGCCAGGCGGGTCTTGGCGGCGATCAGCGTCTTGACCGGGACGACGAGCGTCCAGGCGGGGTTCTCCGGAGCAGGCATGACGCCAAGCATCCCGCCTCGCCCTCACCGATGGTGAACGGGGAGGGTTACCATGCCACGGGACGCCCGCCCCGTCGCCGTGGAGGTGCCCATGAGACGCCCCGGATGGCCCTCCCCGTTCTGGGTCGCCTTCGCCGTGGTGATCGTCAAGCCGATCTCGTGGCTCCTGATCCGCAAGGACTGGCGCCGCGGCGACCGGCTGCCCCGCGAGGGCGGCATCATCATGGTCACCAACCACCTGTCCTGGCTGGACCCCATCCTGATCGCGCACTTCCTGTACAACCACGGCCGCTGGCCGGTGATCCTCGCCAAGTCCGGGCTGTTCTCGGTACCGGTCATCGGCCACCTGGTGAGGGCGATGCAGGCCATCCCGGTCTACCGGGGCAGCGTGGACGCGGCCCGCTCGCTGGAGGAGTCGCGGCGGCGGCTCGCAGCCGGGGCGTGCGTGATGTTCTACCCCGAGGGCACCTGCACCCGGGACCCGGACTTCTGGCCCATGGAGGGCAAGACCGGAGCCGCCCGGCTGGCGCTGGCCACCGGCGCCACCGTGATCCCCGTCGCCCACTGGGGCGTCCAGGAGATCCTGCCGTACGGCGCCAGAAGGCCCCGGCTGCTGCCCCGCAGGACCTTCAGCGTGCAGACGGGACCGCCGGTGGACCTGTCGAGGTACGCGGGACAGCCGCCCAGCGCGGAGGTGCTGCGCGCGGCGACCGCCGACATCATGGCGGCCATCACGGCCCAGCTGGCCGAACTCCGGGGCGAGAAGCCCCCTCCCGCGCCGATGGCGCGTCCTGCGGGCCACTGACTTCGGCGTACGGTGTTGAAATGACCAAGGCGGCTGTATTCGGCACGGGCTCGTGGGGAACCACCTTCGGCATGATCCTCGCCCAGGCGGGCACCCGGACGATGATCTGGGGCCGCAGGGCGGAGGTCGTCGAGGCGATCGACCTGCGCCACGAGAACCCCGACTACCTGCCGGGCGCGGTGCTGCCCGAGACGCTGCGCGCCACCACCGACCCCGCCGAGGCCCTCGACGGCGCCGACTTCGTGGTGCTCGCCGTGCCCTCCCAGACCCTGCGGGGGAACCTGCTCGGCTGGAAGCCGCACCTGCCGCCGGAGGCGGTGCTGGTCAGCCTGATGAAGGGCATCGAGCTGGGCACCACCAAGCGGATGAGCGAGGTGATCTGCGAGGTCGCCGAGGTGCCCCAGGAACGGGTCGCCGTGGTCTCCGGGCCCAACCTGGCCGGGGAGATCGTCCGGGGGCAGCCGGCCGCGACCGTGGTCGCCTGCACCGACGAGCGGGCGATGGAACGCCTCCAGGAGGCGTGCCACGTGCCGCCCTGGTTCCGTCCCTACACCAACGCGGACGTCGTGGGGGTCGAGCTCGGCGGCGCCGTGAAGAACGTGATCGCCCTGGCGGTCGGCGTCTCGGTGGGGATGGGGCTCGGCGACAACGTCGGGGCGATGCTGATGACCCGCGGGCTGGCCGAGATCTCCCGGCTGGGCGCGGCGCTCGGCGCCGACCCGCACACGTTCGCGGGCCTGGCGGGCATGGGGGACCTGGTCGCCACCTGCATGTCCCCGCTGTCGCGCAACCGCACCTTCGGCGAGAACCTCGGGCGGGGCATGACCCTGACCGAGGTCGTCGCCGCCACCCGGCAGACCGCCGAGGGGGTGAAGTCCTGCGAGTCCGTGCTCGAACTGGCCAGGAAGCACGACGTGGAGATGCCGATCACCGAGGTGGTGGTGGCCGTCGTCCACGACGCGATGCCCCCGAGCGAGGCCGCGGTGCTCCTGATGTCGCGGACGCCCAAGCCGGAACGCTACGGGGTGTGAGCGGGACGGCGGAACGGGTAGGCCCGGTTTCGTCACGCACGGGATTCCCCGGTCCCGTCGCGGGCGGGGCCCCGCGCGGGACCGCGGGCCCTTCCGCCGGGGATCCGCCCGCGGGCGGCGAACCTCCCCGACGGGCGGGGATCCCTTTTCAGGACGCGTGTTCCCCGATGTGCCCAAGGCCGCCGAGGACCCCGGCGTGGACACGGCCAAGAGGGCGGGCTCCCTACCCGCATCGAGTAGATAGGCGCGTCTAACAGCTGGATTGCCCCCTAACAGGGGGTACATTCGGTCATCATGAGCGAGCAGCACGAACCCCTGCCGAGGGTGGCCGTCCTCTTCGGCGGCCGCAATTCCGAGCACGCCGTCTCCATCATGGGAGCGGGAAGCGTGCTGGAGGTCATCGACCGGTCCAGGTACGAGGTCGTCCCCATCGGGATCGCGCGGGACGGCCGGTGGGTGCTCGCCTCGGGGGAGCAGCGCTACGCGATCGAGGGCGGCGAGCTGCCCGTGGTGGACGCGCAGAGCGCGACGCTGGCCCTGACCTCGGGCGGCGGCTCACTGGTGGCCTACGACCCCGGCAGCATCCCCGTCGAGCTCGGTCACGTCGACGTCGTCTTCCCCGTGATGCACGGGCCCTTCGCCGAGGACGGCACGATCCAGGGACTGCTGGAGATGGCCGGGGTCCGCTACGTCGGCTCCGGGGTGCTGGCCAGCTCGGTCGGCATGGACAAGGCGTACATGAAGACGATCCTCGCCGCCGCGGGCCTGCCCGTGGGCCCGTACGTGGCGATCCGCGACCGCGACTGGCGGACCGAGCGCGAGCGGGTGCTCAAGGAGGTCCAGGAGCTCGGCTGGCCGGTCTTCGTCAAGCCCGCCCGCGCCGGGTCCAGCCAGGGCATCTCCAAGGCGGCCGACCTGGGGGAGCTGGAGCGGGCCATCGAGTTCGCCCGCGAGCACGACCCCAAGGTGCTGGTGGAGGCGGCCGTCGTCGGCCGCGAGATCGAGTGCGCGGTGCTGGAGTCACCGGGCGACGAGGCCCCCCGGGCCAGCCTGCCCGGTGAGGTGCTGGTCCACGGCGACCACGAGTTCTTCGACTTCGAGGCCAAGTACATCGGGAACGACATGTCGCTCTCGGTGCCCGCGGACGTCCCGCAGGAGACGGCCGAGGAGCTGCGGGCGATGGCCGTGCGCGCCTTCGAGGCGCTGGGCTGCGAGGGCCTGTCGCGGGTCGACTTCTTCTACACCCCCGACGGACGGCTGATCGTCAACGAGATCAACACCATGCCGGGCTTCACCGCGATGTCGGTCGCGCCGCAGCTGTGGGCCGCCACCGGGGTGCCGTACGCCGAGCTGGTCGACCGGCTGATCCGGCTCGCGCTGGCCCGCCCGGCCGGACTGCGCTAGACCGGCTCACAGAGGCCGGACGGCCTCTGTGAGCCGGGCGGACGGATCCTGTGCGCCGCGCGGGAGGACGCTCCGGCGGGACGCGCGTCAGGGCACGTCAGGGCACGTCAGGGCAGGGCCGCCTTGATCGGTGCCGCGAGGTCGATGAGCACGTTCTGCGGGGTGTGCTCCCGCGCGATCGTCACCTCGACGTAGGCCTGCCTGCCGATCGCGGTGAAGAGCGCCGGCCTGGCCGGGTCGGCGTACCAGGCCACCCCGTCGAGCTCGGGCACCTGGTCGGTGGCCGACATCGTCACCGGGCGCGGCACCCCGCAGCGCAGCGCGATGCGGCCCTGCCCCCACACCGCGACGTACGGGGAGACGGGGTCGGACTCCGCGCGTTCCTCCCCGTCGAGCACGCGCGGGAGCCGCTCGGCCAGCGACCGGCACCCCGCGACGGCGGGACCCTCGGGAACGGGCGGTTCGATCCGGACGGCACCGCCGCACCCGGCCAGCATCAGCAGGGCGCAGACGTACCCGGCCCGGCGGGCGAACCGGCGTGCCATCGCGGATGTCTCCGATCAGATGTGGACGATCGGGCACGTGAGGGTACGCGTGATGCCCTCGACGCCCTGGATCTGCGCCACCACGAGCTTGCCCAGCTCGTCGACGTTGTTCGCCTCCGCCCGCACGATCACGTCGTACGGACCGGTGACGTCCTCGGCCTGGGTGACCCCGGAGATGCCGGAGATCTCCCGAGCCACGCTCGCGGCCTTGCCGACCTCGGTCTGAATAAGGATGTAGGCCTGCACCATCACGACCTCCCGGGCGATTGGATCAGTGCCGAAGGGCCACCGTACCCTGTGATGAACGGGAGGTGTGTCATCACAGTAGGAGATCTCGGCGAATTCGGGGTTGTTGCACGTATTGCCGGACGCCTGTCCCAGGGCGGGACGGTACTTCTGGGCCCCGGGGACGACGCCGCGGTGGTGAGCGCTCCCGACGGGCGGGTCGTCGTCACGACGGACCTGTTGCTCGAGGGTAGGCACTTCCGCCGCGATTGGTCCAGTGGCTACGACATCGGCCGCAAGGCCGCGGCGCAGAACCTGTCCGACGTGGTGGCCATGGGGGCCGACCCCACCGGCATCGTGGTCGGCCTGGGGCTGCCCGCGGACGCGGCCGTCGGGTGGCTGGACGACCTCACCGACGGCTTCCGCGACGAGTGCGACCTGGTCGGCGCCGGCGTGGCGGGGGGCGACATCACCCGCTCCGAACTCGTCGTGGTCGCCGTCACCGCCCTGGGGGACCTGGGCGGGCGGGCACCGGTCACCCGCTCGGGGGCCCGGCCGGGGGACGTGGTCGCGATCACGGGCCGCCTCGGGTACGCCGCGGCCGGGCTGGCCCTGCTCGGCGCGGGCCCGCCCGAGCTGATCGAGCCGTCCGAGCTGATCGAGCTGATCGATGCCCACCGCCGCCCGGAACCCCCCTACGCGCGCGGCCCGCAGGCCGCCGCGCTCGGCGCCACCGCCATGCTCGACGTCAGCGACGGGCTGCTCCAGGACCTCGGTCACGTGGCCGCCGCCTCCGGGATCGCGCTGCTGCTCGACCCCGGGGCGTTCACCGTCCCCGCGGTGATGCGCGAGGCCGCCCGGCTGACCGGTACCGACCCGCTGGAGTGGGTGCTCTCCGGCGGGGACGACCACGCGCTCGCCGCGACCTTCCCGGCCGGGGTGCGCCTGCCCGAGGGGTGGACCGTGGTGGGCCGGGCCGCCGAGGGGACGGGAGTGCAGGTCAGCGGCATGTTCCTGGCCCGCGGCGGGTGGGACCACTTTCGGGAGTGACGTTCCTCACCTGTTGTGATGTTTGTGAAAATTGCGACAAACGGTTACCGAACTGGTATGAAGATGGGCGGTCGTGATTCCTCCGAGAAAGGGGCTGTATGGGCCGCCACGGTGCGAACGGGGAAGAGACATCCCCGGACCGGGGTAACCGCGGGCCGGAGTCCCCTCCGGAGCAGGACCGCCCGGACGAGCCGGTCGGGCGCAGGCTCCGCCCCGAGGAGTCCGTCGTCACCGAGCCCCGGACGGGTTTCCTGGGATCGGGCTGGACCTCCGAGTCCGAGCCGTCCGGCTCGGCAGACCCCTGGCCCGAGGACGGGAAGAGGTCCGGCGGACGGGTCGGGAAGACGCTGCTCGCCGTCGCCGCGGTGGCCGTGCTGCTCGGCGGGACCGTGGCCGGGGTCCGCGGGCTGACCGGTTCGGAGAAGCCCGCCGGCTGCCCGGCCACCGGATGCGTCACGGCGGCGTCGAACCGGCCCGTCCCGGCCGAGGAGACCACCGATCCCGGCGAGCTCGGCGACGGCACCGACGGCACCGGTGACATCGGGGACGCCGCGCCGTCCGAGGAGCCCTCGGAGGCGGGCGACGAGGCCACCGCCGCCCCGACCCCGGCCGTCACCCGCAGGGGTGGCGGGGTCACCGCGGCCCCCCGGCCCACCGCGACGCGCAGGGCCACCCGCGCTCCCCGGACCGACGAGGACGGGTCCCGCACCCGCAGGCCGTCGTCCACCGGCGAGCCCGACCCCAGGGTCACCACCGCCGAACCGCTGGTCAACGAGGCCCCCAGCCAGGAGCCCACCGGGGTGCCCACGCAGGTGCCGAGCACCACCGCGCCCGCCCCGGACCCGGTCCCCAGCTCCGACGGGGCCGTGGAGCGGCCCGCGCCGCTCGCGGGGGGCGCCGCGATCACGGTCGGCGCCGACCTGATGGACGAGGAGGCCCGCACCTACACCGTCCGGCTCGTGGTCGCCGCCGACGCGAACGTCGGCGACCTCACGGTGAGCGTGCCGGTCAGCGGCCGGGTCTCCGCGCTGGAGGGCGCCGAGTGGCGGCAGGTCGGCGACGACCTGGTGATCGAGTCGCCGGCCGGCCTGGAGGCCGGAGAGCCGCTCGTGGTCACCTTCACCGCGCGGGGGGACGCGGAGATCCCGCGGACCTGCCGGAGCGACCAGGGGGAGTGCTCCGTCGACTGAGCCGGTGCCCTCGGAACCGAACTGGTTGGATGGGGACATGACCGATTCGACTCCCCCTCGCGTCCTGACCGTCGCCGGTTCCGACTCCGGAGGCGGCGCGGGCATCCAGGCCGACCTGAAGACCATGCTGGCCCTCGGGGTGCACGGCATGAGCGTGATCGCCGCCGTGACCGCCCAGAACTCGCTGGGCGTGCAGGGCTACTGGGAGCTCCCCGCCGAGGCGGTCCGGGCCCAGCTCGACTCGGTGCTCGGCGACATCGGCGCCCAGGCGGTCAAGACCGGCATGCTCGCCTCGCCCGTGCTGGTGGAGACGGTCGCCGGGGTGCTGGCGGGGCTGGACGTTCCCGTGGTGGTCGACCCGGTCGGGGTCTCCAAGCACGGCGATCCGCTCCTGGCCCCCGAGGCCGTGGAGACGATGAGGTCGCGGCTGCTGCCCGTCGCCACCGTGGTCACCCCCAACCTGTGGGAGGTGCTCCAGCTCACCGGCGTGAAGGTCGAGGACGAGTCCGACCTGCGCCGTGCCGCCGACGCCGTGCTGGAGCTCGGCCCGGCGTGGGCGCTGGTCAAGGGCGGTCACCTGCCGGGCGCCCCGGTGGACCTGCTGACCGACGGGAGGCGGGAGTTCCGCTTCACCGCCGAACGCCACGACAACCGGCACACCCACGGCACCGGCTGCACCCTGGCCTCGGCGATCGCCTCCCACCTGGCCCTGGGCGAGGACGTGCCCGGTGCCGTGGAGAAGGCCAAGGCGTACGTCACCGGCGCGATCGCGCACGGGTTCCCCCTGGGGTCGGGCATCGGCCCGGTGGACCACGCCTGGCGGCTGCGCCCCGCCTGACGTCCCCGCGGGCCCGGAGCCCGGGTGAGGGGCTTCCGGGGCCCCGGACGTCGCGGCCCGCCCGCGGCCCGGTCCCCGCGGCCCGCCCGCGGCCCGGTCCCCGCGGCCCGGTCCCTGTGGCCCGGTCCCTGTGGCCCGCTCCGATCGCGGGCCCTCGGAGCGCCGGGAACGACGAAGCCCGCCGTCCCGATGCGGGACGGCGGGCTTCGTGAAGTCCGGCTAGCGGGTGACCTTGCCCGCCTTGATGCAGGAGGTGCAGACGTTCAGCCGCTTCGGCGTGCCGTTCACCACTGCGCGCACGGGCTGGATGTTCGGGTTCCAGCGGCGGCGGGTGCGGCGGTGCGAGTGGGAGACGTTGTTGCCGAAAGTCGGCTTCTTAGCGCAAACGTCGCAAACGGAAGCCACGGTTCGCTCCTTAGATCAGTCGAGAGGCTCGATCCGCCGCACTGCCGGGCGGTCATCGGGCATGCCGGGACGACCGGCTGGCCATACGAGAATATCCGATGTCCGGTCGTGCACGCGAACGCGAGCCGCCGTGAACGGCCGAACGGGGATAATCTCCGGAGGCAACCGTAGCGCATCGCAGGACGCGTCACCGCGGGTCGCGCCCGGCCGGCATCGACAGGCACCCGTCGGCACCTGCCGGGACGATCACGGGCCCGGGCGGTCCGCCCGGGATCAGGAGGTCAGGAGTGCTGCAGGTTCTCGACCCGTCCGCGGTCCGCAGGTGGTCGCGGCTGGCCGCGGAGACGCTGGGCAGGGGACGCGAGGAGATCGACGCCCTCAACGTCTTCCCGGTGCCCGACGGCGACACCGGCACCAACCTGCACCTGACCATGCTCTCGGCGGCGGAGGCGCTCGACGGGCTGCCCGGCGACGCGGACGCGGCCCTGACCTGGCAGACGCTCGCGCAGGGGGCGCTGCTCGGCGCCCGGGGCAACTCCGGGGTGATCGTCAGCCAGGCGCTGCGCGGCCTCGCCGAGGTGCTCGGAAAGGCCCGGGGGGACGGCCTCGATCTCGGACGCGGCCTGGTCAGGGCCGCCGAGCTGGCCCGCGCCGCGGTGTCCAGGCCGGTCGAGGGCACGATCCTGAGCGTCCTGACGGCCGTGGCAGCGGCGGTACGCGGCGCTCCCGCGGACACCGGGCGTCCCTGCCCCGACCTGGCCTCGGTCGCGCGGAGCGCGGCACGGGAGGCGCGCTCCGCGCTGCGCCGTACCCCGGAGCAGCTGGAGGTCCTGGCCCGCAGCGGGGTGGTCGACGCCGGGGCCGCCGGGCTGACGGTCATCCTGGAGAGCCTCGCCGCCGTCGTCACCGACTCCTACACCGGGCGGGTGGACATCCCGGCCCGGCGCCCCGTCCCGCCCGCGCGCGGGGAGCGGCGGGAGGCCGGGGAGACCGGCGAGGGACCCGGCAGGGCCGGGAGGGCCGGTGATGCCGGCCACTTCGGCTACGAGGTGATGTACCTGCTGGACGCCGGGGAGGCCGAGGTCGCGGCGCTGCGCGCGGAGCTCGACGCGCTCGGCGACTCGCTCGTGGTCGTGGGCGGCGACGGGCTGTGGAACGTGCACGTCCACGTCGACGACGCGGGCGCCGCGATCGAGGCGGCCCTGCGGCTGGGACGGCCCCACCGGATCACGGTGACGTACCTGTCCGGCCACGGCAGGACCCATCCGGTCACCGGGGGCCGGGGCGTGGTGGCGGTGGCCGCCGGGCCCGGCCTGGCCGCGGTGTTCGAGGAGGCGGGGGCCGTGGTCGTACGCCGCGAGCCCGGTTCGACCCCGTCGCTGGCGGCGGTGCTGGCCGCGATCAGGAAGGCCGGGTCGCAGGTCGTGGTCCTGCCCAACGACAGCGGGGTCCGCGAGGTCGCGATGGCCGCCGCGGAGATCGCCAGGGAGGAGGGGCTGACGGTCGGGGTGATCCCGACCAGGGCCTCGGTGCAGGGGCTGTCGGCGCTGGCCGTGCACGATCCGCTGCGCAGGTTCGACGACGACGTGGTGGCCATGACCGAGGCCGCCGCGCACACCCGCCACGGGCACGTCTGGGCGGCCGACCGCGAGGTGATGACCAGCGCGGGCCTGGTCGTCCCCGGCGACGTCCTGGGGGTGGTCGACGGGGAGGCCGCGGTGATCGGCGCGGATCTGACCGGCACCGCCCTGGAGGTGGTCCGCCGGCTGGTGTCCTCGGGCAGCGAGCTGGTCACCCTCCTGGAGGGCGCCGGCGCCTGCGGGGAGCCGGCCCGCGCGGTGGAGGAGTACCTGGCCGCGGCCAGGCCGGACGTCGAGGTGGTGCGCTACGAGGGCGGGCAGGGCGGCTATCCGCTGCTCATCGGGGTGGAGTGAGCCGGGCGAGGTGAATTCTGTCGCCGCGGCACGGTAGAAAACTCGGGTGACGAGCTTCGACGAGCCGCTGGCGAAGGCGCTGGACCCCAGGACGGCCAAGCTGCTGGAGAGCGTTCTCGACCTGCGCACCGTCGGCGACCTGCTGCGGCACTACCCGCGCCGCTACGCCGAGCGGGGCGAGCTGACCGACCTCGACGACCTGCAGGTCGACGAGCACGTCACCGTGGTGGGCGAGGTCACCAGGGCCATGCGCAGGCCGATGCGGAACAAGAGCGGCACCTGGCTGGAGGTCGAGGTGGCCGACGCCCGCGGCAGCAAGATCTACCTGTCGTTCTTCGGCAAGACCTCGCACATCGCCGAGACGCGGCTGCGGCCGGGCAGGCGGGGCATGTTCGCCGGCAAGGTCGGCGCCTTCGGCCAGGGCGACAAGCGCAAGTGGCAGCTGTCCCACCCCGAGTTCGAGATGATCGAGGAGAACGAGACCGGGGCCGAGGAGTTCGCCTCCGCGCTGGTGCCGATCTACCCGGCGGGCAAGGACGTGACGCCCTGGGCGATCCGCAGGGCGCTGGGGGTCGTCCTCGACACCCTGGGCGAGCTGGACGATCCGCTCCCGGCCGCCCTGCGGGCCCGGCACCGGCTGCCCGGCCTGTCGGACGCGCTGCTGGCGATCCACCGGCCCCGCGACCACGCCGACGTGAGCAGGGCGCGCAAGCGGCTCAGGTTCGACGAGGCGTTCCTGCTCCAGGCGGTGCTGCTGCAGCGCAAGATGGCGGCGGCCGCCTGGCCCGCCACGCCCCGGCCCGCGATCGAGGGCGGGCTGCTCGCCGAGTTCGACGGGCGGCTGCCGTTCGAGCTCACCGAGGGCCAGCGCGAGGTGGGCGAGGAGATCGCCGCCGACCTGGCCCTGCCGCACCCCATGCACCGGCTGCTCCAGGGCGAGGTGGGCGCGGGCAAGACCGTGGTGGCGCTGCGGGCGATGCTCCAGGTGGTCGACGCCGGGGGACAGGCCGTGCTGCTGGCCCCCACCGAGGTGCTCGCCCAGCAGCACCACCGGTCGATCTCGGCCATGCTCGGCGACCTGGCGGGAGGCGGCATGTTCGGCGGCACCGCGGTCGCCCTGCTGACCGGCTCGCTGGGCGCCGCGGCCCGCCGCTCGGCCATGCTCGACGCCGCCTCGGGCACGGCCGGCATCGTCGTCGGCACCCACGCCGTGCTGCAGGAGCGCGTCCAGTTCGCCGACCTCGGCCTGGTCGTGGTGGACGAGCAGCACCGGTTCGGCGTGGAGCAGCGCGACGCCCTGCGGGAGAAGGCCGGGGGCGGGCGGCCGCACGTGCTGGTCATGACGGCCACGCCCATCCCGCGCACGGTCGCCATGACGGTCTTCGGCGACCTCACCGTCTCCACGCTCTCCCAGCTGCCCTCGGGGCGCGCCCCGATCACCACGCACGTGGTCCCCGCGGCGGAGAAGCCGCACTTCCTCGACCGGGCCTGGACGCGGCTGCGCGAGGAGATCGGGCTGGGCCGCCAGGCGTACGTGGTCTGCCCGCGCATCGGCGACCTGGAGGGCGACGAGGGCGACATGTCCAAGGCCGACGACGAGCGCAGGCCGCCGCTGGCGGTGCTGGAGGTGGCCGAGACCCTGTCGGCGGGCCCGCTGGAGGGGCTGCGCGTCGAGGCGCTGCACGGCAAGCTCCCGCCGGAGGACAAGGACGCGGTGATGAGGGCCTTCACCCGGGGGGAGATCGACGTCCTGGTGGCTACCACCGTCATCGAGGTCGGCGTCGACGTCCCGAACTCCTCGGTCATGGTCATCATGGACGCCGACCGGTTCGGCGTGTCCCAGCTCCACCAGCTCCGCGGCCGGGTCGGGCGGGGCGGGCTGCCCGGCCTGTGCCTGCTGGTGACCGACGCGCCGGGCGGCACCCCCGCCCGTGCGCGGCTGGACGCGGTGGCCTCCACCCTGGACGGCTTCGAGCTGTCCCGTGTGGACCTGGAACAGCGCAGGGAGGGTGATGTGCTCGGTGTGGCCCAGTCGGGGCGCAGATCGTCGCTGAAGATGCTGGAGCTGCTGCGCGACGAGGACGTCATCCACGCCGCGCGCCTGGACGCCGAGGCCATGCTGGAGGCGGACCCGGAGCTTGCGGGCCATCCGGTGCTCCGCGCCGAGATCGACAGGCTCCTCGCGGACGAGCGCGCCGAGTACCTGGAGAAGGCCTGAGGCCCGCCCCGGCGTCTCGGGCGTCTTCGGTGTTCCGGGCGCCTCGGGTGTCCGGGACGTCTCGCGGGTGCCGCGCCGTCCCGCGGGGTCGTCTCGGGTGTCCGGGCGCCTGGTGCGTTCGCGGGGTCCCGCGTGTCCGCGCCGTCTCGCGGGGTCCCGGGTGTCCGGGGCGTCCGGCGCCTCCGGGGGGTCTCGCGCCCGCTCCGGGCCGAAGGGCCCAACTGCGGGGACGGCCTCCCCCCGAATGCCGTCCCCGCCTGGGCCCACTCCCGGGTCAGGTGCCGAGAGCACCGGCGTGCGGAAGGGCTCACGATCACGCCGGTCGGCCTCCCCCTGGGTCACTTGGAGGCCGCAGGAAACATCATGCAAGGGACGGGCACCGGACGGAACGACCCTTGCGCTTTCGTCGCCACTCCTTGCCCACTCTTGACCTAGATCACCTGCCAGGACCCTTTTGACCTGCGGTTATGTGATGCGTCGCGACACGCCGGGCTGCGTGCGCGCCGCCCGGGGCACCCGTCGCGGGCCGGGCGGGCGGCGTCCGGGGCCCGGATCGGCGGGGCGGGGCGCGCGGCGCGCTGAGAGGATGACGGGGTGAGCCGAGTCATCGCGGGAAGCGCAGGGGGGCGGCGGCTGGCCGTCCCGCCGGGGCGGGGGACCCGCCCCACGAGCGACCGGGCCAGGGAGGGGATCTTCTCCACGGTGGGGTCGCTGATCGGGCCGCTGGAGGGCTGCGCGGTGCTCGACCTGTACGCGGGCTCGGGAGCGCTCGGGCTGGAGGCGCTCTCCCGGGGGGCCGATCACGTGGTGCTCGTGGAGTCCGACCCCCGGGCGGTGCGCACGATCAGGCAGAACGTCGCGTCACTGGGCCTGGACGGGGCGCGGGTCGTCGCCGACCGGGTGGAGCGCCTGCTGGCCAGGGGGGCCGGGACGGGGCAGGATCCCGGCGCACCGGGGAACGCACGGGGCGACGCCGAGGGCGGTCCGGGGGGCACCGTGCGCGCGTACGACCTCGTCCTCGCCGATCCGCCGTACGCGCTGGGGGAGCAGGAGGTGCGGACGGTGCTGGAGCTGCTGCGCGACCGGGGCTGGCTGGCGCCGGACGCGCTGGTCGCGGTGGAGCGGGAGAGCCGGGGCGGCGACCTCGTCTGGCCGGAGGGGTACGAACAGGAGAGGGTCCGTCGTTATGGCGAAGCGTCCGTTTGGTACGGTCGCGCCTCCGGGAATCCTTAGAGCAGGGGGTCCACCTTGCGTCGCGTTGTCTGTCCGGGATCGTTCGATCCCGTCACGAACGGTCATCTGGACATCATCGGCCGGGCCTCCCGGCAGTACGACGAAGTCGTCGTGGCGGTGCTGATCAACATCGAGAAGAAGAGCCTCTTCACGGTGGAGGAGCGCATCCAGACGCTCCAGACGGTCACCAAGGAGTACGGGAACGTCCGCGTGGACAAGTTCCACGGCCTGCTGGTCGACTACTGCAGGCAGCAGGAGATCCCCGCCATCGTCAAGGGCCTGCGCGCGGTCAGCGACTTCGACTACGAGCTCCAGATGGCCCAGCTCAACTACCGGATGTCGGGGGTGGAGACCCTGTTCATGGCCACCGGTCCCGAGGTCTCCTTCCTGTCCTCCAGCCGCATCAAGGAGATCGTCAAGTACGGCGGCAGCGTGGCCGGGCTCGTCCCGGACCTCGTGCAGGAACTTCTGGTCGAACGGCTCAGGGGCTAGGCACTGGTATTCTCTTGTTTCGGCCTTGCACGACGGCGGTGATGCGCCATGCCTAATGAGAGTGAAATGAACCAGCGCAACCTTGACCCCCGAGCCCCATGGGTGATCTCGACCCATGACCTGGGGCGGCGGCCAGGGTCGATGCGCCGGATGAGTCTCGTTCTCCCGGCACCGGCGGACATCGGCGTCGACATGATCGGCGTCCCCAAGGACGCCGACGTCGAGATGGACATCCGGCTTGAGGCGGTCATGGAGGGTGTGCTCGTCACGGGCACTGCGCGGTCCCCGCTGCGGGGGGAGTGCGCACGCTGCCTGGAACCGGTCACCTCGCACACCGAGGTGGAGTTCCAGGAGCTGTTCTTCTACTCGGCAGAGGATGCTGCCGAGGGTGACTCGCTTCTCGACGGTGAACTTCTCGATCTCGAACCCGCGTTTCGCGACGCGGTCGTGCTCACGCTTCCGCTGAGCCCGGTCTGCAGTGAGGACTGCGCCGGGCTCTGTGTGGAGTGCGGGGTCAGGCTGGCGGACGCCGAGCCCGACCACGGCCACGAAGTCATCGACGCCCGCTGGGCCAAGCTGCAGGGCCTGGTTCCGGAACATAACAACGATCAGGAGAGCTGACGTGGCTGTCCCAAAGCGCAAGATGTCGCGGAGCAACACTCGCTCCCGCAGGTCGCAGTGGAAGGCCGCCGCGGTTTCGCTCGTGAGCTGCCCCCAGTGCCGCTCGCCGAAGCGTCCGCACGTGGCATGCCCGACCTGCGGCACGTACAACCGCCGTCAGGTGATCGAGCCCTCCGCCTGATCGCACTCTGACCGACGGCCGCCGGCCGGGCCCCCAGGGGTCCCGGCCGGCGTCACCGTCCTCACCCCTGCGATGGCGGTCCGCCCGCGGCTGTGGTGGACGCCGGGGTTCGCGGTAGAACGCGTACCTACTTTCCCGGCGCCCACCACGTCTTCGGGGTCTTCGGGCACTTTCTCCTTCATTGCTTCGCCATCGCGCATTCGATGACAGAACGTGCGAGGAGAAGTCATGGCCACGAGCGTCAAACCGGTCGCCGTCGAGTCCGTCAAGGACGAGCTGGAGCGCCTGCTGGCGGTCCATCTGGACGTCGCCATCCTGGAGCGGGCGCTGACGCACCGCTCCTACGCGTACGAGAACGGTGGCCTGCCCACCAACGAGCGCCTGGAGTTCCTGGGCGACTCGGTGCTGGGCCTGGTCGTCACCGACACCCTCTACCGCAACCACCCCGACCTGCCCGAGGGGCAGCTGGCCAAGCTCAGGGCCGCGGTGGTCAACATGCGCGCCCTGGCCGACGTGGCCCGCTCGCTGGGCCTGGGCCGTTTCCTGCGCCTGGGCCGGGGCGAGGAGGGCACCGGGGGCCGCGACAAGTCCTCGATCCTGGCCGACACCCTCGAGGCGCTGATCGGCGCGATCTACGTGAACAGGGGCCTGGAGGAGGCGTTCCGCGTCGTCCACCTGCTCTTCGACCCGCTCATCACCCGTTCGGCCTCGCTCGGCGCCGGGCTCGACTGGAAGACCTCGCTGCAGGAGCTCACCGCCTCGGAGTCGCTCGGCGTGCCCGAGTACCACGTCGAGGAGAGCGGGCCCGACCACGCCAAGTCCTTCACCGCGGTCGTGCGGGTGGGCGGGGAGGCATACGGCGCGGGGTCGGGGCGTTCGAAGAAGGAGGCGGAGCAGCAGGCCGCCGAAGCGGCCTGGAACCGGATCCGCCAGGACCGGGAACGACGCGACGTCGGCTGATCCACCGCCGGAGGAGGGGCGCATGCCCGAGCTGCCCGAGGTCGAGGTGGTCCGCCGCGGCCTGGAGCGATGGGTCTCCGGGCGGGTGATCGCCCACGCCGAGGTGCTCCACCCCAGGGCGATCAGGCGCCACCTTCCCGGTGCCGAGGAGTTCTCCTTCCGGCTCAAAGGCCGTACCGTCGGGGTCGCCGAGCGCCGCGGCAAGTACCTGTGGCTGCCCCTGGACGGGGCCGACGCGATCCTGGCGCACCTGGGGATGAGCGGCCAGCTCCTGGTCACCGAGCCCGGCTCGCCGCCGGAGAGGCACCTGCGCGTCCGGATCTCCTTCACCGACGGCGGCCCCGAGCTGCGCTTCGTCGACCAGCGGACCTTCGGCCACGTGCTGGTGACCCCGATGGCGCACGCGGGCGGCCGGGCGGTGCCCGAGCCGATCGCGCACATCGCGGCCGACCCGTTCGAGGAGCACTTCGACGACGAGGGGTTCGCCCGGCGGCTCCGGCTGCGGCAGACCGAGATCAAGCGGGCGCTGCTGGACCAGTCGCTGATCAGCGGGGTCGGCAACATCTACGCCGACGAGGCCCTGTGGCGGGCCAGGCTGCACGGTGCCCGCCCCACCGGGGCGCTGACCAGGCCGAAGATCGCCGAGCTGCTGGCGGCGGCCCGGCAGGTGATGACCGCCGCGCTCGCCGAGGGCGGCACCTCCTTCGACAGCCTGTACGTGAACGTCAACGGCGAGAGCGGCTACTTCGACCGGTCCCTGGCCGTCTACGGCAGGCGTGACCTGCCCTGTTCCCGGTGCGGCGCGCCGATCGTGCGCGAGGCGTTCATGAACCGCTCCTCCTACAGCTGTCCCCGCTGCCAGCCCCGGCCCGGAAGGGCCCTGCGGTGACGGCCACCGGAGCCGCCCGGGAGGTCGCCGGGACCGGGGCATCCGAGGCCGGTATGCCCGGTGCCAACGCCCATGAGGGCGACACGCCCGAAACCGACACGCCCGGGGCCGGCGCGGAGGGCACCCGGCGGGTGCGGCTCACGGCCTGGGTCCGGGGGCGCGTGCAGGGGGTGGGTTTCCGCTGGTGGACGCGGTCCCGCGCGCTGGAGCTCGGCCTGACCGGCTGGGCGCGCAACACCGCGGACGGCCGGGTCGAGGTGGTCGCCCAGGGGACGCGGCGGGCGTGCGAGGACCTGCTGGAGCTCCTGCGGGGCGGCGACACGCCCGGACGGGTGGACGTGGTGGTCGAGCGGTGGAGCGAGCCCAAAGGTAGTCCAGAGGGTTTCGTCGAACGCTGACCACTTCCCTAAACCACCCAAAATAAGATATATTTAGCCGTCGAGAGTGCCCATCGGTGCATCCATCCGGAGCGTTCAGCTTGACCGTCTCCCTCACCGGTGCGACTCTTGATAAAGAACCACGCGCACCCCTCCCGCGGCAAAGAAGTGCGCGAACCAGTCTGGTCACTCAGCGTGGAGGACCCTTTACTATGGCGAAGGCTCTACTCGGCCACGTCGGCGGTCCCGACCCTCGGATGGTCTCGGAAATGCGTCGTCTTCAGCAGCGCATCCGTGACCTGGAGGGAGAGCTCACCCGGCTCCAGGCCCAGAACGACGAACTCGCGGCAGGCAGTCGCGACGAGGAGTTCAACCGTCTGCAGGATCGCGAGCCGGCTCTCACCTAACGGGGGCCGGGGCGGAACACAGTCCAGGGACGCCTCGACGGGGCGTCCCTTGTCATATGACGACACATATACCTTGTTCAGGTCATGTGCGTTCTATATGCCGTGCCAGGAAGGTCAGCTGCTCGGGTAACACCCGGCGGCGGTAGGCCGTGTCCTGGCACCCGTCGGCGATCCCGCCCTCGGCCGTGGCGCCCAGGGCCTTGAGGGCCTTGAGCATGGTCTGGGTCTGCCGGGCCCACGGGTCGCGCTCGCCGCACCCCAGCCAGACCGGGATGTCCACCAGCTCGCGCAGCGGGGCCTGAGCCGCGCTCACCGCGGGCGACGCCGCCACGACCGCCCCCACCTGCTCGGGACCGAGCTCCGCGGCCAGCCTCAGCGCCCCGGCCCCTCCCGAGGACCACCCCATCAGGCCGATCTTCGCGGTGTCCATCCCGTTCGAGGTCAGATAGGGCAGCAGCGACCCCGGAATGTCGGCGGAGGGCCAGTCGTCGATCGAGGCGACCGCGAACCGGCCGCCGCCCGCGGCCAGGTAGCGGTGGACGGCGTAGACGCCGAACGGCGTGCGCGCGCTGCCCGCGGCCCCGTGCAGCATGACCACGACGGGAAGCCCGTCCTGCGCCCCCGGAGGCAACCCCACGATCACCCGCCGCCGGTCCACGCGGCTGCGCTGGATCGTTCCAGGCGACGTCACCGGGGGGCGGGGCAGCGCCCCGCAGACGATCTGTGCGTACGCGCCCCGGATGCCGTCCGGCCCGGCCGCCAGCGCGGCGGCGCCCAGGGCGAGCACGGTCAGCCCGCCCCCGGCCAGGAAGGCGCGCCGTCCCGGCCCCCGTGTCCCGTCCGCGGGTGAAGGGTCGCCGGACCCGCGGGGCCGGGAGCCCGCCGGTTCGCCCCCGGACGGCCCCGGCCTCGGTGGTCCCGGCCTCGGCGGGCACGGCCTCGACGGGTGCGACCTCGGCGGCTGTGACCTCGACGGGTGTGACGGAGCCTCGCTCTCACCGCGTTCCGCGTCCATGCAGGGCACCATAGGCGGTGCGCGGGCGGGCGGGGGTGAAGAACGGTAGTCTTCCCCGCGTGAACGGAGCCGCGGGCTGACGGGAAGGGACGCGCCCGTCGTCACCGGAGGGCGGCCGGGGGCAGGGGCGTGCCGCGCCGGGCGGCGCGGCCGGACCGGGGAGGGGATGCCGGGGTGTATCTGAAGACCCTCACCCTGCGCGGGTTCAAGTCCTTCGCCTCGGCCACCACGCTCCGGTTCGAACCGGGCATCACCGCGGTCGTCGGCCCCAACGGCTCGGGCAAGTCCAACGTGGTCGACGCCCTGGCCTGGGTGATGGGCGAGCACAGTGCCAAGTCGCTGCGCGGCGGCAAGATGGAGGACGTCATCTTCGCCGGCACCTCCTCGCGGGCGCCGCTGGGCCGGGCCGAGGTCACCCTGACCATCGACAACACCGACGGCATGCTCCCGATCGACTACACCGAGGTGACGATCAGCAGGCTGATGTTCCGGGCCGGCCAGAGCGAGTACGCGATCAACGGGGACACCTGCCGGCTGCTCGACATCCAGGAGCTGCTCTCCGACTCCGGCATCGGCCGCGAGATGCACGTCATCGTCGGCCAGGGCCAGCTCGACCAGGTGCTGCACGCCGGTCCCGAGGAGCGCAGGGCGTTCATCGAGGAGGCCGCAGGCGTCCTGAAGCACCGCAAGCGCAAGGAGAAGGCGCTGCGGAAGCTGGACGCGATGCAGGCCAACATGACCCGGGTGCAGGACCTCACCACCGAGCTGCGCCGCCAGCTCAAGCCGCTGGGACGCCAGGCCGAGATCGCCAGGAAGGCCGCGGTCATCCAGGCCGACCTGCGCGACGCCAGGCTCCGGCTGCTCGCCGACGACGTGCTCACCCTGCGCACCGCGCTGGAGCGGGAGATGGCCGACGAGGCCGCCGTGCTGGCCCGGCGCGCCGCGGTGGAGAGCGAGCTCGAACAGGGCCAGGTCGCCGAGGCCGAGCTGGAGGCCGCAGAGGCCCAGGCCCAGCCGCGCCTGGCCGCCGCCCAGGAGACGTTCTTCCGGCTGTCCTCCCTGCGCGAGCGCCTGCGGGGCCTGTCCACCCTCGCCGCCGAACGGCACCGCCACGCCTCCGACACCGCGGTGGAGCGGCGCGGGCGCGACCCGGAGGACCTGGAGCGCGAGGCCGAGGAGGTCCGCGAGCAGGAGCGCGTCCTGGCCGAGCTGCTCGCCCAGGAGCAGGAGTCGCTCGCCGAGGCCGTGGCCGGGCGCGCCGAGACCGAGGCGGCGCTCGCCGCGGAGGAGCGGCGGCTCGCCGCCGAGGCCAGGGCCATCGCCGACCGCCGCGAGGGCCTGGCCAGGCTCAGGGGACAGGCCGGGGCCGCGCGCAGCCGGGCCGCGGCGGCCGAGGAGGAGATCGGCAGGCTGCGCCGCGCGCTGGAGGAGGCCGAGCAGCGGGCCGAGGCGGCCCAGGCCGAGCACGACGGCCAGGAGAGCGCCGAGCCGGCCGCCGACCCCGCCCTCGCCGAGGAGCTGGAGATCGCCCTGGAGACGGTCGAGCAGGCCAGGGAGTCGGTCGAGGCGGCCAGGGCCGGGGTCGAGACGGCCCGGGCGGCGGTCGCGGGCCCGGACGCCGCGCTCGGAGCCGCCAGGGCCGCGCTGACCGCCGCCCGCGAGGCCGACCAGCGGGCACAGCGCCAGGTGGCCGCGCTGGAGGCCCGGTTCGAGGCGCTGGAGATGGGCCTGGCCCAGGGCGCCGACGGTGCCGCCGCGCTGCTCGCCGCCGACCTGGCCGGGATGCTCGGCCCGGTGGCCGCCAGGCTCTCGGTACGACCCGGCGCGGAGGTGGCCGTCGCCGCCGTGCTGGGGGCCGCGGCCGAGGCCGTCGCGGTCGAGTCGCTGCAGAGCGCCGCCGACGCGCTGGAGTTCCTCAGGAGCCGCGAGGCCGGCCGGGCCACGCTGGTCATCGCCTCGGGCGAGGCGGCGCCCCCGCGGGGCCCCGTGCCGCTCGACGGCGCCGAATGGGCCGCCGACCTGGTCACCGTCCCCGCCGAGCTGCGGGCCGCCACCGCCGCCCTGCTGGCCGACGTGCTCGTGGTGGACGATCTCGCGACCGCCGCGAAGACGGTGGAGCGGTTCCCCGGCCTGCGCGCCGTCACCCGGTCGGGCGACCTGCTGGGCGCCCACGCCGCCAGGGGAGGCTCGCCGGGCGGCACCTCCGCCCTGCAGATGCGGGCCGCGCTGGACGAGGCCGCCGCCGACCTGGCCGGGGCCCGGACCGCGGCCGGGCTCGCCGCGGCGGAGCTGGAGGAGGCCGCCGAGGTCGAGGCCGAGGCCCAGGCCGCGGTCGAGGCGGCCCGGGCGCGGGTCGCCGAGGCCCAGACCGGCGTGCAGAACGCCCAGGGCGGCCTGGACGCGGCGCAGGCCGCGCTGGACCGGCTGCGCACCAGGCAGCGCGAGGCCGACCAGCAGGTCGCCGCGGTGGCCAGGAGGCTCGCCCGGCTCGGCGCCGCCGCCAAGGCCGCCCGTGACGAGTGCGAGCGGCTGGCCGGGGGCGTACGGGCCGCGGAGGAGGCACGCGACCGGGACGCGGCGGGCCTCGCCGAGCTGGAGGAGCGGCTCGCCGCCGCCGTCGGGGCCGAGGAGCCCGAGACCGAACCGGCCACCGACCTGCGTGACGAGCTCGCCGGGATCTGCGCGACGGCCAGGCAGGAGGAGATGGAGGCCCGCCTCGCCGTACGGACCGCGGAGGAGCGGGTCCGCAGCATCGAGGGCAGGGCCGAGGAGCTGACGCGCGCCGCCGAGCGCGAGCGCGAGGAGCGGGCCAGGGCGGCCGAGCGCCGCGAGCGCCGCCGCGAGCAGGCCCGCACCGCCCAGGCGGTCGTCCGGGGGGCCGAGCTGACGTTGCGCGCCCTGGAGGCCTCGCTGGTGGCCGCGGCCGCCGAGCGCGACGAGGCGGAGCTGGCGCGCGGACAGATCGACGCCTCGCTCAAGGCCGTCCGGGTCCGCGTGCGCGAGCTCTCCGGCGAGCTGGACAAGCTGGTCAACCGGGCGCACGGCAGCGAGATGGCCCGCACCGAGCAGCGCCTGCGGCTGGAGCAGCTCCAGACGCGGTCGGTGGAGGAGTACGGGGTCGAGCCCGACACCCTCATCGCCGAGTACGGCCCGGCCGAGCCGGTCCCGGTGGACGACGGCGATCCCGTCCCCTACGACCGCGACGAGCAGCTCAAGCGGGCCAAGGCGGCCGATCGCCAGATGGCCCAGCTCGGAAAGGTCAACCCGCTCGCGCTGGAGGAGTTCGCGGCCCTGGAGGAGCGCCACTCCTTCCTGACCTCGCAGCTGGAGGACCTCAAGAAGACCCGCCGCGATCTGCTGCTGGTGGTCAAGGAGGTCGACGAGCGGGTCGAGCAGGTCTTCGGGGCGGCCTTCGCCGACGTGGCCCGTGAGTTCGAGACGATCTTCACGCGGGTGTTCCCCGGCGGGGAGGGCAGGCTGCTGCTCACCGATCCGGAGGACATGCTGACCACCGGCGTCGAGGTCGAGGCCCGCCCGCCCGGCAAGAAGGTCAAGCGGCTCTCGCTGCTGTCGGGCGGTGAGCGGTCGCTGACCGCGGTGGCGTTCCTGGTGTCCATCTTCAAGGCGCGGCCCTCGCCGTTCTACGTGATGGACGAGGTGGAGGCCGCGCTGGACGACACCAACACCCAGCGCCTGCTGACGCTCTTCGAGGAGCTGCGGCAGACCTCGCAGATCATCATCATCACCCACCAGAAGCGCACGATGGAGATCGCCGACGCGCTGTACGGCGTGTCGATGCGCGGGGACGGCGTCACCCAGGTGATCAGCCAGCGCCTGCGGGAGCACGAGCCCGCCTGAACGCGCCGGGGCCGCCCGGACACCGGGCCGCGCGCGCTCCGGACCGTCCGGGGACCGGCCCGCGCGCACCCCGGCCGGGCACGGGCCCGTTCGAACGCCCGTCCGGACGGGGGCCCGCCCGAACACCTGGGGAGCGAGCATCCCGGGGCGTCTGGAAAACTGTGGTCTTGTGGAAGCCTATCTCGGCATAATCGCGATCATCGCCGTCATCGCCCTGCTGACGGGCGGCGGCATGCTCCTGCTGTTCCGGTCGGTGCGCAGGACGCCGCCGCGGGTCGAACCGCCCGAGGCGCCGCCCGTCTCCGGGGTGCCGCAGGCCCCCGGGCGCGGCACGGCCGTGGACGAGGACGCGGCGACGACCACCGTGCCGCCACCGGCCAGGCCGATCGACCCCGCCGACGTCACGATCCTGCCGCCGGTCGAGGTCCCGCCGCCGTCCGCCGGCCGGATGGTGCGGCTCCGCGCCCGGCTGGCCCGCTCGCAGAGCACCCTGGGCAAGGGGCTGCTGGAGCTGCTCTCGCGCGACCGCCTCGACGACGACGCCTGGGACGAGATCGAGGAGACCCTGATCACCGCCGACGTCGGCGTGGCGCCGACCCGGGCGATGGTCGAGGAGCTGCGCACCCGGGTCAAGGTGCTGGGCAGCCGGACGCCCGAGGAGGCGCGCGCCCTGCTGCGCGAGCAGCTGCTCGCCCAGATCGGCACCGACATGGACCGTACGCTGCACGTCGCCCCGCACGGCGAGCGCCCGGCGGTGGTCCTGGTGGTCGGCGTCAACGGCACCGGCAAGACCACCACGACCGGCAAGCTGGCGCGCGTCATCATCGGTGACGGCGGCAAGGTCGTGCTGGGGGCGGCCGACACGTTCCGTGCCGCCGCCGCCGACCAGCTCCAGACCTGGGGCGACCGGGTCGGGGCCGGGGTGGTGCGCGGTCCCGAGGGCGGCGACCCGGCCTCGGTGGCCTTCGACGCCGTCGCCGAGGGCATCCGGGAGAAGGCCGACGTGGTCATCGTCGACACCGCAGGACGGCTGCACACCAAGACCGGCCTGATGGACGAGCTCGGCAAGGTCAAGCGTGTCATCGAGAAGAAGGCCACGGTGGACGAGGTGCTGCTCGTCCTGGACGCGACCACCGGCCAGAACGGCATGCGCCAGGCCCGGGTGTTCGCCGAGGTGGTCAACATCACCGGCATCGCGCTGACCAAGCTCGACGGCACCGCCAAGGGCGGGATCATCATCTCCGTCCAGCGCGAGCTGGGGGTCCCGGTCAAGCTGGTCGGCCTCGGCGAGGGCCCGGACGACCTGGCCCCGTTCGATCCCGAGGTCTTCGTGGACGCGCTCCTCGGCGAGTGACCCGCCCGCCCTCCCGCCCGCCTCGCCCGTACGGGCACCGAGGCCGGTGAGCCGCCCCCGGCGTGGACATCCCGGGGGCGGTAGGGGGCGGGCAGGGGGTGACGGGCCCGGCCGGTCCGCGCCAGAGTCGCGGTGAAGGCGCCCGAGGGCGCCGTGCGCCGTGCGCGGGGGCTTGCGCCGGACGTGAACGGCCGTGCCCCCGCGGGTGGACGCGTGCCGCGGGCGGGCCGTACGCCGTCGTTCTCCCGTGCACCGCCGGTACGCCGCGCGCTGCCGGCCGAGGGGAGGAGCGACATGCGGCGATGGAGGAGGACGGCCCTCATGCTGGCCGTCGTCAGCGGGGTGGGCGGTGCCTGCCTGCTGCCGCAGGCGGCCGGTGCCGGCACGGGGAACGGGGCGGGGAACGGGGCGGGACGGGCCGCCGGGCCGGGGCTCACGGTCGAGCCGGTCGCCGGGTTGACCAAGCCGGTGCAGATGGTGGTGGACCGCTGGGGCGTGCCGCACATCTACGCGCGCAACACCGCGGACCTGTATCTCGCGCAGGGCTTCAACGCCGCCCGCGACCGCCTGTTCCAGATCGACCTGTGGCGCCGCCGCGGCCTGGGCCTGCTGTCGGAGGTCCTCGGCCCCGGCCACCTCGCGCAGGACCGGGCGACCCGGCTGTTCCTGTACCGCGGGGACATGGACAGGGAGTGGGCGAGCTACGGCCCGGACGCGAAGATGGCGGCCACCCGTTTCACCGAGGGCGTCAACGCCTACATCGACCGGCTGCGGCGCTTCCCCGAGGAGACGCCGCCGGAGTTCCGCGAGCTCGGCTACGCCCCGGCCCGCTGGTCGCCCGAGGACGTGGTGCGGATCCGCAGCCACAGCCTGGTGGTGAACCTCGGCCCCGAGGTCGACCGGGCCCGTGCCGTCTGCGCGGGCGGCGTCGGCGTCGACCCGCTCATGCGCAGGCTCCAGCCCCACTGGAGGACCTCGGTGCCCGACGGGCTCGACCCGTGCGCGATCCCCGCGGACGTGCTGGGCGTCTACCAGCTCGCCACCCAGGGCGTCACCTTCAAGAACGGCCGGGTGCAGGCGGTGACCGAGCCGTCCGTCCCGGCCCCGGCCGAGGGCAGCAACGCCTGGGCCGTCGCCCCGTCGCGCAGCACCACGGGACGGGCGATCCTGGCCAGTGACCCGCACCGGGTGATGAAGGCCCCCTCCCTGCGGTACGTCACCCACCTGTCCGCGCCCGGCCTCGACGTCATCGGGGCCGGGGAGCCCGCGCTGCCGGGCGTCTCCATCGGGCACAACGGCACCGTGGCGTTCGGGCTGACCATCTTCGGCGTCGACCAGGAGGACCTGTACGTCTACCGGCTCGACCCCGCCGACCCGGGCCGTTACCGCTACGGCCAGGGCTGGGAGCGCATGCGCACCGTCACCGAGAACGTGCCGGTCAAGGGGGAGGCGGCACGCCCCGCCGAGCTGGCCTTCACCCGCCACGGCCCGGTGATCAAGGTGGACCGGGAGCGGAACCTCGCCTACGCCCTGCGCACGACCTGGTCGCAGCCGGGCACGGCACCCTACTTCGGCAGCATGGCGTACATGGGCGCGCGGAACTGGAAGGAGTTCACCGCGGCCATGCGCACCTGGGGCGGTCCGCCGGAGAACCAGATCTACGCCGACACCGCGGGCAACATCGGCTGGGTCCCCGGGGGGCTGGCGCCGCGACGGGTGGGCTACGACGGCCTGATGCCCGTCCCGGGGGACGGCCGCTACGAGTGGGACGGCTTCCACGACGGTGCGCTGCTGCCCCGCACCTACAACCCCCCGAAGGGGATCGTCGCCTCCGCCAACGAGTTCAACATGCCCGAGGACCATCCGGTGAAGGTCGGGTTCGACTCGTGGGCCTTCCCGTACCGGCATCAGCGCATCGTCGAGGTGCTCTCGGCGAAGCCGCGCACCTCGCCCGCGGACTCGCGGGCGCTGCAGAGCGACAAGCTCTCCATCCCCGCCCGCGAGCTGGTACGGCGGCTCGCCGGGATGAGCGCCACCGAGCCGTCGGCGGTCAGGGCGCTGGAGCTGCTGCGCGGCTTCGACGCGGTGATCGACGCGGACTCGGCGCAGGCCGCCCTGTTCGAGACGTGGTTCACCGCCCACCTGGAGCCGGCGTTCGCACGGGCGGTCCTGCCGGAGAACGTGGCGAATATGATCTTCATTCACGACCCCGTCCTGCTGATGGAGGCCCTGCGGGAGCCCGAGCGCTGGTTCGGCGCCGACGGCGCGGCCGTGCGGGACCGCCTCCTGCTCACCTCGCTGGCCGCGGCCTACGACGCCCTGGTGGTGCGGCTCGGCCCCGACCCGGCCGCCTGGAGGTGGGGCGACATCCAGAAGATGACGTTCGATCACCCGCTGGGCGAGAACGTGGGCCCGTTCCCCCGGGGCGGGTCCTGGAACACCGTGGACGCGTCGAACTACCTGCCCGGCTCCTACGCGCCCCTGTCGGGCGCGACGTTCAAGATGGTCCTCGACGTCGGCGAGTGGGACAGGTCGCGGGCGATCAACGCCCCCGGGCAGTCGGGCGACCCGGGCAGCCCGCACTACCGCGACCTGGCGCCCCTGTGGCAGAAGGGGGAGTACTTCCCGCTGCTCTACAGCCGCGCCGCCGTGGAGGCCAACGCCGAACGGCGCCTGCTGCTGACCCCGCTTCCCTGACGGACGGCCTCCCGGCCCTTCCCGCCCCCTCCCGCGCTCTCCCGCCCCCTCCCGGTCCGTCGCGGGACTCGCCCTTCCGCGACGGACCTCGCCCGGCCCGCCACCGACCGGTGGCGGGCCGGCCCTCTCCGGCCGATCACCGCCCGCGCCCTCCCGGCTCCCTGCGCCCGGCGCCCTGCGCCCGGCTCCCGGCTCCCGGCTCCCGGAGAATCCTCGCGGCCGTGACGAAGGGCCGAATGATGCGTCCTTGCAGGGCGAAGGGACGAAGAACCCGGTAGGACCCTCTCGAATGAACCGGTGGCACCGTCCGCCCGTTCCTCAGAGGGGAGATTAAGTCCTCGGCGCGTGGGAAGCGGGGAGACGTGAAGACGGGTGTCACAGCTTCTGCGGGGTCGAGGTCAGGTCCGGCGGACGGCAACGGCCGTTCGGCGGCGGGCCCCGGAGCCGTGCGTCCCGGCCTGTCACGGCACCCGAAAAACGGGCCTACCAGCGGTTATGTGATGATGGACACATCTCCGACCAAATCCAGAGAACGATGTTACGCTATTGAGACTTATCCGGCTGTAGGGCGTGTCGCACCCGCCGTGGACACAGTCGTCGATCATCCCCCTGACCTCTCAGAGCTTTTAACGGCCCCCTTACGGGGTGCCTGCGAGCATCGAGTACGCCGTCAGAAAGGGTGTGTCGCGACCGTGCCGGGCGGTAGTGGGGGGAAGAGTACGAGGGGGATCGAATGATCACGATGACGGAAGAGCAGCGCCAGGACTGGTTCGAGCGTGACGTCGTTCCGGTCACCAGCCAGCTGTACGCGTCCGCGATGCGTCTGACCCGCAACACCGCCGACGCCGAGGACCTGGTCCAGGAGACCGTCACCAAGGCGTTCACCTCGTACCACCAGTTCCGCGAGGGCACCAACCTCAAGGCGTGGCTGCACCGCATCCTGACCAACAACTTCATCAACGACTACCGCAAGAAGCAGCGTTCGCCCAAGCTCTCGGCCACCGAGGAGATCGAGGACTGGCAGCTCGCCGCCGCCGAGTCCCACACCTCCACCGGCCTGAAGTCCGCCGAGACCGAGGCGCTGGACCAGCTTCCCGACAGCGCCGTGATGAACGCCCTGCGCGCCCTGCCCGAGGACTTCCGGGTGGCCGTCTACCTGGCCGACGTCGAGGGCTTCGCCTACAAGGAGATCGCCGAGCGGATGGGCACCCCCATCGGCACGGTCATGTCGCGCCTGCACCGGGGCCGGCGCCAGCTGCGCACCATGCTGGAGGGCTACGCCCGCGAGGAGGGCGGCTTCCGCCTCTCCGCCGACGTCCAGGCGGCCTGACCCCCGGGCCCGTCCCCTCCTGCTCGACCCGTGGCCCGCTCCCCTGCCGGGGAGCGGGCCGCGGGCGTTCCCGGGGACGTCGAAGCGCCGGGTCGGGGGCGGGTCAGCCGGACGCGATCAGCGCGACCGCCCCGAGGGTGAAGCCCACCCCCACGACCTGCACGGTGTTGAGCCGTTCCCCGAGCACCTGGCGGGCCAGCAGCAGGGTGCTCGCCGGGTACAGCGAGACCAGGACGCCGACGAGGCTCAGCATCCCGCGCTGCTGGGCGAGCATGAACAGCACGTTCGCCACCATGTCGAGGATCCCGGCGCCCAGGATGAAGGCCGGCGCCCCGGGTGCCGGGCGCAGGGTGCGGCCGGCGGCCAGGGCCAGCAGCCCGATGGCCGCGACCGAGGCCACGCGGGCGCCGATCAGCGGCCAGATGCCGCCCCCCTCGGGAACCTGGGCGAGCAGGATGAAGAAGCCGCCGAAGCCCGCTCCCGCGGCCACCGAGGCCAGGACCGAGCGGTACCCGCCGCTCGACGTCTCCTCGGAGGAACTGCGGCTGACCAGCAGCACCGCCAGCAGCGCCAGGACCACCCCGCCGAGCGCGACCGGCGACGGGCGCTCCCCGACGGCGAGCCCGAACAGCACCGGCAGCACCGCCGAGACGGTCGCGGTGATCGGCGCCACCACCGACATCACGCCGGTGGCCAGCGCCCGGTAGAACAGCAGGACCGCCACCGCGCCGGAGATCCCCGAGGCCGCGCCCCAGGCCAGCGTCGCCAGGGTGGGCGTCCCGGGCAGGACCGGCAGCAGGGCCAGGGCCAGTACCAGCCCGGCGGCCTGGGAGAGGACCACCACCGCGAACACCTGCGCCCGGCGGGTCGCCAGCCCGCCGAGGAAGTCGGCGGTGCCGTACACCACCGCGCAGGCCGTCGCGAGTATCACTGCCGTCATTCGAGCCCCCCTAGTACAACACAGTGAACTTTCAGGACAATATATGAGGTGCAATGAAGTGCCAAACGGGTTCACTACACTGAACCCATGGACCCGGAGACGATCACCGCGGCGGTCGCCAACAACGTGAGGGCCCAGCGGGCGCACCGGCAGATGACCCTCGACGAGCTCGCCGCCCGCTCGGGGGTGAGCCGGGGGATGCTGGTCCAGGTCGAGCAGGCCAGGACCAACCCGAGCATCAGCACGCTGACCCGCATCGCCGACGCGCTCGGGGTGACGGTCGCGCGGATGGTGGAGGTCTCCGACACCCCCGTGGTCCGGGTGGTGAGCGGGGCCGACGTCATCACGTTCCCGCACGGGAGGTCCAGCACGGCGCGGCTGCTGGTCGGCACCGACGCCCCCGCCATCCTGGAGCTGTGGGACTGGAGCCTGGCCCCCGGCGACCACCACGACGGGGACGCCCACCCGCCGGGCACCCGCGAGATGCTGACCGTGCTGGAGGGGACGCTCACCCTGTCGGTGTACGGCAGGAGCCACCCGGTGCAGACCGGCGACGCCGTCGTGTTCAGCGCCGACCGCCCGCACCGGTACGCCAACGAGGGGGACGACCCGCTGCGGTTCATGATGGTGGTCACCGAGCCCCGGGAGACGCCCGACCGCTGAGGTCGTGCGCCCTGTCCGGTCACCGGCCCCCGGGTGCCCCGGACGTACGCGGGAGGCGGGAGCGGATCACCGCGGACGTGGCGCCGCGGTGGCGCGTCGGAGAGGTGAAACGGCGGCCGATGTCCCATCCTGGTGGAGTGCCCGGCCATGATCGCGCGGGGGGACCCGGCCGGGATCGATCATCACCTCCGCGTCGCTTTCGGGGGGAAGCATGCGGGTCTGGACGGTGCCCATGGTGGCGCTGATCGCGGTCGCGGGGAACACCTCTCCGATCACCCTGGTGGGGTCGGTGGAACCGGCGGTGACCACCGTGGCCGCCGGGGCGCCCCCGTCGGCGGTCCCCGCGGGCTCGCCCCCGCCGGGGACGGCCGGAGTGCGGGCCTCCAGGCACGAGGCCCGGCCGCCCGTCCCGCCCCCGGCCCGCCGCGTCGACTGCGAGCGGGTCAGGTGCGTGGCGCTCACCTTCGACGACGGCCCGGGACCCTACACCGGGTGGCTGCTCGACCTGCTCGCCGAGCGCCGGGTGCGGGCGAGTTTCTTCGTCGTCGGGCGGATGGTCTCCGAGGAGGACGAGGCCGTCCTGCGCAGGATGGTGGCCGAGGGGCACGAGCTGGGCAACCACACCTGGAACCACCCGCAGCTGACCCGGCTGGACCCCGGGGAGGTCAGGGAGGAACTCGGCCGTACCCAGTGGCTGGTCAAACGGGTGACCGGGGTCACGATGGGCCTGATGCGCCCGCCGTACGGGCTGACCGGCCCGTGGGTGGCCGCGGAGAGCCGCCATCTGGGGCTCGCCCAGATCCTGTGGAACGTCGACACGCGCGACTGGCACGACCGGGACGTCTCGGTCGTCGCCCACCGCGCGGCCGGGGCCGGGCCGGGCTCCATCGTGCTGCTGCACGACATCCACCCCTCCACGGTGCGGGCCGTCCCGCGCCTGCTGGACGACCTGGCCGGCAGGGGCTACCGGTTCGTGACGCTGTCGGAACTGTACGGGCGGCGCCCCGTACCGGGGCGAAGGTACTACTACAACCCGTGACGCGGACCTGCGCGGCGACCGTCCCGGGACGCCTCCGGTGGAGCGCGGGCGTCCCGGGGAACGGGCGTCCTCAGCAGAGCTGGCGGGCGGCCAGCTGGGCGAAGAGCCCGTCCGGTACGGCCAGCAGCTCCTCGTAGGTGCCCTGCTGGACGATCCGTCCCTCGTCCATCACCAGGATGCGGTCGGCGTCCACCACGGTGGAGAGCCGGTGGGCGATCACCACCCGGGTGGCGTTGAGCCGGTGGGTGCTCTCGGCGACCAGGCTCTGGGTGGGGTTGTCCAGCGCGCTGGTGGCCTCGTCGAAGAACACGATGCGGGGCCGGGCGATCAGCGCGCGGGCGATCATCATGCGCTGCCGCTGGCCGCCGGAGAACGTGGTGGTGCCCTCCGACAGCACGGTCTGCATGCCCATCGGCATGGCCTTGATGTCGGCGGCGAGCCCCGCCATCTCGGCCGCCGCCCACGCGTCGTCCACGGTGTAGGTGCTGCTGCCGATGATGTTGGCCTGGATGCTGCCCGCCTGCAGCGCGCCGTTCTGCAGCACCACCCCGCACTGGCGGCGGACGGCGGAGACGTCGAGCTCGGCGAGGTCCTGGCCGTCGTACAGGACGGTGCCGGACAGCGGGGTCTCGAACCCGAGCAGCAGGCGCAGCACCGTGGACTTGCCGCTGCCCGAGGGGCCGACCAGGGCCACGAACTCGCCGGGCTCGATCGACAGGGCGATGCCGTCCAGGGTCAGCGGGCCGTCGGTGCCGTACCGGAACGACACCCGGCTGAGCGCCAGCCGCCCCGACAGGTCGCCGGGGTCGGCCTTGGTGCCGTCGGTCTCCGGCCGGGCCTCCAGGATGGGCTTGATGTTCTCCATCATCGGCACCACGCCCATGGCGGTGACGGCGGCGGCGGTGAACTGCAGGCTGGAGGCCAGCAGCAGGCTGAACGCGGTGAAGAACGGCAGGAACGCGGCGATCGGGACCTCGCCCTTCAGCGGGCCCGCCACCACCGCGAACACGACCGCCGTGCACACCAGCGGGAACCCGGCGTTGAACGTGGTCACCACGTTCTGCACGCGGCGGGCCGAGGCGATCAGTGTCCGCCCCCTGGTGACCTCGCGCGTCCACTCGGCGAACGCCCGCTCCTCGGCGGCGGCGGCCCGCAGCTTCGGCATCGCGGTGAGCATCTGGAAGACCCGGGACGACAGGACCTGCTCGTGCCGGTACGCCTGCCGCTGCCAGCGCAGCTGCGCCCGCCCGGCGCCGAGCGCGAACCCGGCCCCGCACAGTGTGAGCCCCATGGCGACCAGGGCCAGCCGCACGTCGTAGAAGAACACCAGGATCAGGTTGGCCGACCCGGTGAGCAGCCCCAGCGTGGCCGTGGTCAGCATGCCCGACAGCATCTCCTGCGCCGAGCTGATGCCCAGCACGGTGGTGCCCAGCTCGCCGGTGGAGTAGCGGGTGAAGAACCCCGCGGGCAGGGAGAGCAGCCGGGTCCACAGGCCCGACTGCATGGCGGAGGTGGAACGGCTCTCGATCCTGAGCACGGCGATGTTCTGCACCACCGACAGGGCCGCGATCACCACCCCGGAGGCGATCACCACCAGGGAGCCGTGCACGATGAGGTCGACCTCGGCCCGGACCGTGAACACGCCGAGCACCTGGCCCGTCATGATCGGGACGATCAGCCCGAGCAGGGCGACCAGCACCCCCATGGCCGCGAACCGCAGCAGGTCACCGCGGTTGCCGCTGAACAGGCCCAGGCGCAGCAGCGCGCCGACGGACCTGACCGAGGCGGGCAGCGGACGGTACAGCACGTGGGCCCGTTCGGTCACGTTGCGGGCGACGACCGCGGTGACCGGGGTGACCACGCCGTCGTCGACCATGACGTAGCCGCGGCTCAGCGGGAGCAGCGCCACGTGACGGCCCGTGGAGTGGGTGCCGACCATCGGCCCCAGGTCCTTGGTCCACCACCTGCCCTCCAGCCGCACGACGCGGGTCCGCACGCCGGAGGCCAGCGCTATCGCCTGCAGGTCGTTCACGCTACGGCCCTGGCCGCCGTGCCGTACCGGAGGCCGGACGTCGAAGCCCAGGTGCGCCCCGACCAGCCGGGCCGAGGCCAGCGAGGGCGGGTCGGCGGCCACGTCGGCCACCCGCACCGGGGAGTCGGTGTCGCGCAGCACGGCGTCGAAGCTCCGCACGGCCTGCGTCAGCACGGTGCCGTCGCGTTCGCTCAGCGCGGCCAGGGCGGCGCGCTCCTCGTCGCGCTGCCGGTCGATGCGCCGGTCGATGCGGGTCAGCAGGCGGACGGCGTGGGCGGCCAGCAGCTCGCCGAGCGCCCCGTCGCCCTCGCCGGAGACGGAACGCAGCGTGCGGGCCCGCAGCCGGGTGCCGGTGCGGGCGACCAGCCACTCCCCCTCGGTCAGGCAGACGTCGTCGCCCGCGCCGAGCAGCACGCCGTCGCTGTCGCCGATCTCCAGCTCGCCCGCCTCGACGCGCACGCACAGGACGCCGTCGACCGACCGCACGGTGGTGTCCGCGTCCAGCTCCGCCGTCCCGTCGGCGGGCAGCGGCACGAACTGGCGGGGCGGCAGGGTGCCGGGCAGCGCGCCGGCCAGCAGCTCGACGCCGTGGCCGATCCCCTTCATCAGCCAGTCGGTCGCGTCGGCGGGAAGCCCCCCCATCTCCGTGACCAGGACGTCGGAGAGCACGGCGCCGGGCACCGGCCGGGCCACGATCACGTGCCGCGGTCCCGAGCGCACCCCCCAGGCCAATACCGTGCCGGTCTCGGCCCGGCCCAGGAAGTTCCAGCGTCCCTCCAGCTCGCCGCCCGCCGTCCGCACCGCGAACAGGTCCACCGCGCCGGCCTCGACCAGCAGCAGGAGCCGGGGGTCGTCGAGGATCATGAATCGTTCGGTGCCGAGGTCCACCCGGGTGGTGGCCCTCACGAGCCCGGCGGGGATCACGCGCCGCCCCCGGTCTCGAACAGCCGCGCGTACGGGCCGCCGGCGGCGAGCAGTCCCTCGTGGGTGCCGCGCTCGGCGATCCGGCCGCGGTCCAGGACGATGATCTCGTCCGCGTCGCGGACGGTGGACAGCCGATGGGCCATCAGCAGGCAGGCGCAGCCGCGGCGGCGCAGGTTGTCCATGATGACACGTTCCGTCTCTGGGTCCAGGGCGCTGGTGGCCTCGTCGAGGATCAGCAGGGTGGGTTCGGCGGCCAGGGCGCGGGCCAGCTCCAGCCGCTGCCGCTGACCGCCGCTGAAGTTGCGGCCGTCCTCGCGGACGAACGAGTTGATCCCGCCGGCGCGGGCCTGGACGGTGTCGAAGACGGCGGCGTCGCGCAGCGCGGCGAACACCACCTCGTCGGGGACGGCGTCGTTCCACAGCGTCAGGTTGTCGCGCACGGTCCCGGAGAACAGCGCGATCTCCTGGTCGACGTAGGCCATCGAGGCGGCGAGCACGGTACGCGGGATCTCCTCCATCGGGCGGCCGTCCAGCAGGATCCGGCCGGAACGCGGCTCGTACAGGCCGGTCAGCAGGCGGCCCAGGGTGGACTTGCCGCTGCCCGAGCCGCCCACGATGGCGATCCTGCTGCCCGGCATCACGGTCAGCGAGAGGTCCTCGATCATGGGGGCGGCCAGCGGGCCGTACCCGAAGGTGATGTTCTCCAGGTCCAGGCGCCCCTCCAGGCGGGTGGCTAGCACGACGCCGTCCGCGCCCTCGCCCGCGCCGCCCTCCGCGCGCTCGAAGCGGCGGGCGATCGGGTAGCGCTCCACGTCGTGGATGCGCCTGATGTCGGCGGTGAGGTCCTGCAGGCGGCTGCCGAGGTTGGTGAGCTGGGTGACCGGCCTGCTCAGGGCGGCCAGCAGGGTCTGGAAGGAGACCAGGATGCCGATGCTCAGCACGCCCTCCACCACCCGCAGCCCGCCGACCAGCAGCATCAGGCCGGTGTTCACGGTGGCCAGCATCGGGGGGACGACGATCAGCAGCGCGGTGGGCACGCCGAGCCGCTGCTGCGCGGTCACGGCCTTGGCCAGGAAGCCCGCCCAGCGGGTGAAGGCGTCGGGCTCGCCGCCGGTGGCCTTCACCGTCTCGATCATGCTGAGCGTGGCGAAGGTCGTGCCGGTGAGGTTGCCCCGGTCGTTGCGGAGGGTGGAGACCGCGTCCTTGCGCACCCGGGAGACCCAGCGCAGCACCACCATGTTCAGCGCCGCCATGCCGACGCCGATGACGCCGAGCAGCACGTCGTAGCGGACCAGCAGGGCGGCGTAGAAGACCACCAGCACCAGGTTGATGACCGTCAGCGTGAGGTCGCGGGACAGGACCTCGGCCACGGTGTCGTTGGTGGAGACCCGGCGCGACACCTCGGCCGGGCGGCGTTGCAGGAAGAACTCGATGGGCAGCCGGAGCAGGTGGCGGAAGAAGCGGGCCGAACCGGCCAGCCCGATCCTGATCTCCAGCCGTAACAGGTAGAACTGCTGCACGGAGGTCAGCACGAAGACGGCCAGCGCGGTGAGCACCATGGCGACCAGCAGCGCCGGCAGGTAGCCCGGCGAGTGGCCGCTGAGCACCTGGTCGATGAAGACCCGCGAGTAGGCGGGGCCTGCGATGCCGGGGATCACCAGCAGCGCGCTGGCCAGCAGCACCAGCGGCAGCGCCCGCCCGCTCGGCAGCCGCCACTGCAGCAGCGCCTTGCCCAGCCGGCTGCGCTCGCCGCCGGGCGTGAAGTCCGGGCCACGCTCGAACGTCAGCATGATCCCGGTGAAGCCGGAGTCGAAGTCCGACCACTCCATCAGCCGTGGCCCCCCGGAGGGGTCGTTGACCGCGACCATGGTGCGGCCGAACCGGGTCGTCACCCCCTCGACCACCAGGAAGTGGTTGAACGCCCAGAAGATGATGACCGGTCCGGTCTGGTCGCGCACGTTCTCGGCCTCGACCTGGAAGCCGCGGGCGACCAGACCGTAGGAGCGCGCCGCCGCCATCACCGAGGACGCCCTGGAGCCGTCCCTGGACACCCCGCATCGGACGCGCAGCTCCTCCAGCGGCACGTGCTTGCCGTAGTGACCCAGGACCATCGCCAGCGCGGCCGCCCCGCACTCGACGGCCTCCATCTGCATCACGGTCGGCACCCGGTGGGGGCGTCTGCGGCGCGGGCGTGAGAGCCGCCGCCCCCGTTCCCGCCCGGGTGCGGGGGTGGGAGCGGGTACGGGCGGCGGCGCGGCGGGCAGGGTGGTGTTCGTCATCGGTGGCTCCTTCGTCAGCGCCCGAGCAGCAGGTCGAACGGCCTCTGCCCGCCCAGGTGGATGGAGGCCGACACGCTGACCTGGGAGTCGAGCCGCACGGGTGGGCCCTGCGTGGTCGACCAGGCGTACCCCGAGCGCGTGTCCGGGTCGGGGATCAGGTCCACGATGATCATCAGGGGGGCGTGGCCGGCGCTGTACTTCCTGGCGGCCAGCTCGCCGCCGACCATTCCGGCCAGTGCCTCCTCGGTCAGCGGGTAGCGGCTGACCGAGGTGACCTTGCCGCGCAGCAGCCCGAAGACGGCGGCGGGCGCGGTGGCGACCGACAGGTCCACCAGGCGGCCGGGGGTGATCAGTGCCGTCCGGTCGGCGGGGACGAACAGCATCGCGACCAGGCGGTCACCGGCGACGTCGGTCCGCTCGACCGTGGCCACGGTGGTGCCGACCGGGACGACCTGGCCGTCGCTGATCGTGGTGTCGACCACCTGGCCCGCGAACGGGCTGGTCACCGTCCGCCGCTCGCCCTCGGCGTCCCGCAGCTCCACGATGGCCTGGCCGACGGTCACCGGGTCGCCCGGCTTCACCAGGACGCGCTGGGCCATGCCGGTGTGCAGGCTCTGGATCCGGGCCGTACCGCCGGGGTGGGTGAGAAGCCCCGGGGCGCTGACCGAGATGCGCAGTTCGTCGGCGAACGACCAGAACAGCCCGCCCGCCATGGTGATCATCACCACGAACACCGCGATCCAGCCGCGCGGGGTCACCAGCAGCGTGGGGGAGTCCAGCTCATCGGGTTCGCGGGCCCGCTGCAGGGCCTTGTATCGGAATTGCAACGCGGTTCACCCTTCCATGCGGGGGCGGGAGCCGAGCACGAGCTCCCCGACGGTGCCTTCGAGGAGCGGGTCGCGCCCCGAGGCGGTGGCGAAGGCCGCGGTGTCGCCGCCGCCCAGGCCGCACACGGCCAGATTCATCGCGGTGGCGACCAGGTAGAGGGTCTGGTAGAGCACGCCCACGTGCTTGAGCACCAGGGGGTAGGCGACGGTCTCGTACTTCCACATCACCCGGCCGAACCGGGCCGCCACCAGCAGCACGACCTGCGGGTCCGCCTCCAGCATGGCCGCGCCCCGCGCCTCGGAGACCAGCGCCGCCGTGGCCTTGTCCGGCTCGGCGACCAGCTCCAGCTCGTGCCGGTCGGTCGCGTAGTGCCACAGTCCCGCGGGCACTCCCTCGCACGCCGTCACCAGCGGGTAGACCTCCAGCTCGTGCACGGCCCCGCCGCTGGGGTAGGGCCGGTCGGCCAGCTCCTGCCCGTCGCCGCCCGTCATGGTGCCCCGCCTGCGCAGGGACCGGTAGAGCAGCTCGCCGAGCTGGTCGAGGGTGATCGGCGCGTCCATGTCGTGCGCGCGGATCGAGCGGCGCCGCTCCAGCACCTCGGTGAACGAGGGGTCGGCGGCGGCGATCCGCTCCAGGTCCGGTACGGGCAACGCGACCGTCCGGGTGCCCGCGGGCGCAGGGGAGACCGGCTCCGGCGGGAAGCGGTCGCCCAGGGGATGGGTGCCGCCGTAACCGGAGGCCGAGGCGGGGGTGCGGGTACGGGCGTGGAAGGCCAGGTCGCCGGGGTGCCACTGCGCGTGGGAACGCTCGGTGGTCTCGACGTCCTCCTGCGGGCCGCCCGGGGCCAGCAGGCCGGCCGTGGCCAGCAGCCGCAGCACCGGGGCGGGCACGCCGGTGCTCCAGGTCGCCAGCTCACCGATCAGGCCGGCGGCCCGCGGCGCCAGCTCGACGGCCAGGTGACGGCCCGGGGCCTGCAGGGTCGGCATGCCGTCCACGATCCGCGCCTCGGCGAAGCGGGACAGCCGCGCGGGACCGGCCGGGACCGGGGCGAGCAGCGTCGCCCCCCGGCCGACCAGACGAAGCCTGGCGATGATCTGGCGGATCTGGCGGATCTCGCCGACCTCGCCGGTCCGGCCGCCTTCGCGGACGGCATGCTCGACCAGCCCGGAGGCGTTCAGCCCGCGCAGCAGCATGTGCCAGCGCAGCAGCCCGGTCTCGCCGTCCAGCGCGGTCACGGCGACGGCCAGCTCGGCGTCGTCGTGGTCGCCGTCGGCCAGCAGCTTCAGGGCCGCGCCCTGTCCGGGGGTCAGCGTTCTGAGCTCGACGGCCCTGCCGGCCACGTCGAGGTGTTCACCGGTGAACGACACGTCACGGCGCAACCGGGAGACGAGGGTGGGGTTCATGTGTCCGGCCGCCCGTCTCAGAAGAACACGTTCCAGGAGTTCATCTCCTCCTGGGGTGTGGGGCGGTCGAGCCAGCCGAGCTTCACCGGCGTGTCGTAGATGCGGCCCGGGCCGAGCCTGCGCCAGAAGTGCCGCAGGCCGGGCGCCATCACCTTGACGACGTTCAGTTCCAGGTCGGGGCGGGTCTGGTCGACGACGATCACCTCGGAGCCGGCCTCGGCGATGGTGTCCACGCACCGGCGCACGACGGCGGCCAGCTCGTTGGGGGCGGGCTCGCCGACGGTGGCCGGCGCGAGATCGGGGTGGGGCAGCAGCCAGGGCTCGGAGGCGACCTTGGCCTCCTTGCACCAGTTCAGCAGCCCCGGGTCGTCGGCGCGGTACTTCGTGTTGCCCTGCTCGTCGCGTCCCTCGATGGTCGGCAGGAACTGGTTGAGCTCGGTGAGCGCGCGGAACGCCGCGATGCGCGAGTCCGGGTGGGCGCCGAAGCCCACCATGACGTCCTCCACCTCGTGGCGGCGGCGCGAGAGCGCGGCGTACACCGGGATGCCGAGGTCGGTGGTGAGGTCGAGCATCCACAGGTCGCGGTCCATGCCGTCGTAGAAGGACCGCAGCTCGCCCACGTAGGGGTCGTTCAGGGAGTCGAGGTCGAAGCCGCGGACGCGCGCCCGGTTGTACCACCACAGCGCCACGGAGTCTCGCTCGACCAGCTCGCACAGGCCCTGCAGGATCGCCTCCTCCAGGGTGTTGCCGGCCGCGCTGCCGTTGGAGTCGCCGATGCAGAAGAAGTGCCGGTTGAGGTCGGGGTGGCCGTACCAGGCGTAGGCGGCCGGGACCAGCCGCTCCTCGTCGCGGGTCAGCGACCAGGCCCGCGACCAGTCGAACGGCGCGGTCTCGTCGAAGGGGTCGGGCACCAGCTGCAGCCGGTGCGCCGGGTCGGCGTTCCACTCCTTGCGCCCGGTCCGCTGCTCGTCGGAGAAGAGCAGCAGCCGGTCCGGGTGCACGGCCGTCGCCGGGTCCAGGTCGGCGAAGGCGGCCCGGACGACCGGCTCGTCCCCCCGCCACACGCCCGAGTAGCGCTCGATCGCCTCGCAGACCGCGCTGACCTTGGCCTGGATCTCCGAGCGTCCCTTGCCGCCGCTCTGCCCGCGCAGGTTGCGGCGGAGCAGGTCCATGCTGTCGTTGACCATGGCGAAGTTGTGGCCGGCGGCGTAGCTGTAGGTCAGGCCGTTGGCCTCGTCGCCGATCGGCATCAGCTTGGTGATCGCGCCCAGCAGCGGGCTGATGTGCTTCTGCAGCCGGTCCAGGGTCTGCTGCGGCTTGTCGACGCGGTAGCCGCCGTCGGTGGTGTGGCTCGCCTGCCGGGGGGCGAGCACGATCTTGGGGTTGCGCTCGACCGGCACACCGCACGAGGGGCACTGCGGCTGGCGGATGAGGGAGTGCCTGGCGGTCTCCAGGGTGCTCATGTCGAGGGTGACCATGGTGCCGCAGATCGCCCCGGGCTCGCCGGTCGCCACGATGCGGGCGATCTCGGACGCGAGCATCCCGGACAGCGCCAGCGGGCCCGCCGCGGCCCGCGCCCGCGCCGGGTTGTACGGCACCCGCTCGCCGCGCTTGGAGGCCAGGTAGCGCTCCAGCTGGCGGTTGCCGGCGAGCCGCTGCTCCAGGCACGACCAGCAGCCGGTGTGGTCGGGGTCGAAGAAGGGGCCGAGCCAGGTGCTGACGCCGCCCGGCCTGGCCGGCAGCCAGGGCCGCCCGGCCGCCAGCTGCAGCGTGTTGCGGTGCTCCAGGGCGCGGTCGAGGTAGTCGTCGACGAGCACCACCGACACCCCCTCGGCGGGGACCTCGCCGATCGGGCCGGAGCGCACCGTCAGCCCCAGCGCGGCCAGGGCGTCCATGACCGGGGCGGGGTCGACCCCCTCGGCGGCGGAGACGGTGACCGGCGCGCCCGAGACGACGGCGGCCGGGTCGACGTTCAGCGCGTCCCAGTAGGCCAGCACCTCCTCCGGCAGGTCGGGCCTGCCCTCGGCGAGGTGACCGGCCGCCTCGTAGCGGCGCAGCGTGGCCAGCACCGTGGTGAACGGCAGGGTCCCGGCCAGTTCCTGGACGATCTCGCTGACCGTCCTGCGGCCGTCGAGGTAGGGCAGCACCGCCACGGCGGCCTTTCCCGGTACCAGGAAGTCCTTGCCCTCGGCGAACAGGAACACCCGTGCACCGTCCACGACGTCCACATGGAAATGAGCTTTCAAACGCGGGCTCTCCATCGGCATTCCCCTTTTTCCACGCTTCCGGACAACCGGCTTCACGCGAATTTAAACACGGCGGTACGGGGCGGGAGAATGCGTAAAAATCATACGCATCGCCCGGCGCGATACTTAGGTACCGGCGGTCCGGCCTCAGTATCGGTACGGTCGGTGAGGGGTCCGTGCCGCTCCGGATGTGCCCCGCCGGACCGGGGGCGCGTGCCCGCTCCGTCCGGGGTACGTGCCGGTCCCGCCCGGTGTCCCCCGGTGGCGCGGGCGATGTCCCCCTGTGGCCGGACGCGGCCACGGAGGACGTTTCCGCTGGTGGAGGCAGGGCTCGAGCGGCGGGTGCGGGGTGGGGCGGCCAAGGGCCCGGGGTCGGGGGGACGGGCGGGGCGGTGGCACGGGGGACGGGCGGGGCGGCGGCGCGGGCCGGATGCCGGGAAAAAACGGGCCCGGCCTGGGAGAGGGGGTGTGCGGGCCCGTACGCGAGGCCCCGTTCCACGACAGGAGGCTGTCAATAAAACGTACGCTTTTCTGTCATTAGCAAAAAGTTCGTTGAGATCCGGAACGCGGTAATGGACGATGGGCCTATGGCCCCCCTTCTCCACAGGGACAGAGAACTGGCTGTATTTCGTGAGGCTATCGACGAGCTCCGTATCGGCCGGCCGACCGTCGCGGCGATCCAGGGGGAGAACGGAATCGGCAAGAGCGCCCTGCTCAGTGCCGTGACCGATCTGCTGCCCTCCCGCAGCCTGGTGCTGCGGGCCCGCTGCCATCCCAGCGAGAGCCGTTTCGCCTACGGGATGGTCCGCCAGCTCTTCGATCCGGTGCTGTCGGCCGGCGGGCGCCCCCGCAGGCAGTTCGACCGTGCCGCCACCGACGACGGCGTCGCCACCTACGATCTGCTGACGGACCTGTTCCACATCACCCGTGACCTGGTCGCCGAGCAGCCCGTGGTCATCGCGATCGACGACCTGTCCTTCGCCGACCTGCCGTCGCTGCGCTGGTTCTCCTACATCGCCCGCCGCCTGGACGACCTGCCGGTCATGATGATCGCCACGTTGCGCGACGGCGCCCCGTCCGGGCCGCTCGCCGAGCTGACCAGGCTGCCGTACGCGCGGTTCATCCAGCTCCGGCCGATCTGCGCCACCTGCACGGCCGACTTCGTCGGGCAGACCCTGGGCGCGCCGCCCGACGAGGAGCTGTCCGGGTTCTGCCACACGCTCTCCCAGGGCAACCCGCGGGTGCTGCGCGAGCTCACCACCCGGATGCGGCACGCCGGGGTCAGCCCCGGCCTGCCCGACCTCGACCGGGTGCTGGAGATCGGCGCGGCGGCCCTGTCCGACACCGTGCTCGAATGGCTGCACGACGACGACGCGGTGGCCTCCGACCTGCTCACCCAGCTCGCCGTCATGGGCCCCGACACCGACGTCACCGTGGCGGCGATGCTCTCCGGCCAGGGAGAGCTGGAACTCCAGCAGGCCCGCCGGACGCTCGTCCAGGCGGGCCTCATCACCGCCGAGCCTCCCGTACGGTTCCGCAGCACCCTGGTCCGGACGGCGGCCCTGTCGCGCATCGACACCCGGACCCGGCTCGACCTGCACGAACGGGTGGCCGCGCTGCTGGCCAGGACGGGCGCGCCCGCGGCCCAGACCGCCGAGCACCTGATGCTCACCACCTCGGCCTGGGGAGTCCCGGTGCTGCGCTCCGCGGCCACGGAGGCGGTCACGGCCCGCAGGTACGACGACGCGGCCCGCTACCTGCGCCGCGCGCTGTCCTGCTCCGACGACCCCGTCGTCGTGCACGAGCTGACCCTGCAACTGGCCAGGACCGAGCTGCACCACGACCTGGACTCCTGTGCCCGGCACGCCGAGGCGCTGGTCACCGACGCGCCCGACACCGTCGAGCCGGCCAGGTCGCTGCTGTACCTGGCCAGCCCCGCGCTGGCCGCCAGCACGGTCGGAGCCCGGCCGTTCGTCGCCGTGGTGCAGGAGATGGCGACCACGCCGGACCCGCCCCGGGAGCCGCTGCTCCGGCTGAGCGCGCAGGTCCTGCTCTCGGGACATCGCGCCGGCCTGCGCGGGGCCGCGCGGCTGGCCGTGACGGGCCCGCCGGACGCCGCCTCCAGGGAGTTCTCCGGCGCGCTCGCGGCCATGGTCGCGGCGGGCGGACGGCATCCGGGCACCGCCGGGCGGCTGGCGAGGCGGGCCACGCTGCTCGGCTCCCAGCTGGGCCGTTCGGACGGGAGCGGGCTGGTGGGCGCGGCGCTGGCGTTCGCCTGGACCGGCCGTCCCGAGGAGGCGCTGGCGACGTGTTCCAGGATCCTGGAGCACTCCCGCGCCTGGCGTCAGCCGGAGCTGCGCGTGCTCGGGCTGCTGATCCGCTCGGACGTCGGTTACCGGCGGGGCGACTCGGCCGACAGCCTGCGGGACGCGATCGACGCGCGGGACGGGGCCGAGCGGATCGGCGCGGGCGCGCTGACCGCGGCGGCCCGCGCGTGCGGCGCGCGCGCCCTGGTCCAGATGGGCGAGACGCAGGACGCCACCGCGCTGATGCGCGAGACGACGATCCCGGTGGACGCCCACCCGCTGATCAAGAGCCTGATCCGGGAGGCCCAGGGGATGATCGCCGCGGCGGCGGACGACCACGTCACCGCGCTGAGCCTGTTCCTCGACTGCGGGCAGCGCCTCTCGGCCCGCGGCATCACCAACCCCACCTGCCTGCCCTGGCGCGCGCACGCGGCCAAGGCGTACACCGCGCTGGGCGAGCACGCCGCGGCCCGGACGATCGCGGCCGAGCCGCCGGCGGTCGCCGACCACGTGCCGGACGCCCCGCGGGCGCAGGACCGGGCGCCGGAGCGGACGCGGAGCCAGATCCTGCTCACCCCCGCCGAGCAGCGCGTCGTCGAGCTGGTACGCCAGGGCATGAGCAGCCTGGAGGTCGCCGAGCGGCTCTGCCTGAGCAAGCGCACCATCGACACCCACCTGGGCCGCATCTACCGCAAGCTCGGCATCCGAGGGCGGCACCAGCTGGCCGCCGCCCTCGGCGTCTGACCGGACGACCCTCCGGACGGGAACCGGGTGCCCGTCCGGGCGAGGACCGCGTGTCCGACCCTGCGACCGACCGGACGACCGTACGACCTGATGAGGACCGCGCCGGACGGCGCGGTCCTCATCAGGCCGGGGGGAAGGTCAGCGCGGCGCCGCCGGTTCGGTGGCGCGCCCGATGCCCAGCCGGGGCTCGGTGACCAGGTACAGCCCGGCGGCCGATTCCTGGCGGACGCCCGGGTCGGGCTCGGGCGCCTGTGGGGCCACGGCGTCCCGCGCGGTCAGCTCGGTGGCCAGCACCATCGCGTCCAGCGGGGCCGCGCCGCCGGAGCGGGTGGCGTCGTCCAGGTCGGTCAGGCCCGAGGTGATCGAGGCGAAGGCGCTGTCCGGGGCCACCGCCCCGCCCCTCTTCTGCATCAGCTTCGGGTACTGGCCCCTGGCCAGGCGCTGCGCCAGCCAGAAGTACTCGGCCTTGCCCCGGTACTGCTCGTAGAACCCGGCGACCATGGAGAACATCCGGCCGTAGGCGTTGCGGTACAGGGACTCGTAGAACCCCAGCGCCTCGGGCTCGGTGACCTCCCCGGCGTGCGTGGACAGGATGGACGCCGCGGCCAGCGTGCCGCTGTACATGGCCAGGTGGACGCCGGTGGACAGCAGGGGGTCCAGGAAGCAGGCGGAGTCGCCCGCCAGGAAGTAGCCGGGGCCGCAGAAGCTGGCGGCCGAGTAGGAGAAGTCCTGCTCGACGCGGACCTTTCCCTGGAACGCTCCGCCGGAGATCAGTTCCGCGACCGTCTCCGACTCCGCGACCAGGGCCAGGAACATCTCGGTCGTGGAGGAGAACTCCGGCTTGCGGGCCAGGAAGTTGTCCTGGTGGGTGACGAAGCCCACGCTGTAGACGTCGCCGCTGAGCGGGATGACCCAGTACCAGCCGTGCGGGGAGGAGATCACGTTGATGCCGCCCCGGGGGGTCCTGGGCAGCAGGTCGCCGCCCTGGTAGTAGCCCCAGATGGCGACGTTGCGGAAGACGTCGAGCTGGGTCCGGTCGCGGAAGTGCTGGGCGGAGAGCACCCCGGCGCGGCCGGAGGCGTCCACCACGTAGTCGGCCGCGCTGTGGCGGGCCTGCCCGTCGAGCACCCAGTCCACGCCCACCGCGCGACCCTCGTCGAAGCGGACCTTCTTCACGTGGGCGCCGTGGACCACCTCGACGCCCTGCTCGGCGGCGTGCTTGAGCAGGACGTCGTCGAAGTCGGCCCGGTCGACCTGCCAGGAGCGCACCTTGTCGCCGAAGAGGTCGGGCCAGTTGATGGTCCAGTCCCGCTCGGCGCCCCAGCGCAGCAGCAGGCCCTCCTTGACGGTGTAACCGCGGGCCTCGATCTTCTCCCGTACGCCGACGAGGTCGATGATGGCGCGGCAGGAGGAGGAGATCGACTCGCCGACGTGGTATCGCGGAAAGGAGTCCCTTTCCAGCAGGCGGACCCGGGCACCGGCCCGCGCCAGAAGGGCCGAGGATATCGATCCGGCGGGACCCCCGCCTATCACCACTACGTCAGGCGCCATGAAATTCCCTTCCCACGCGATGACCACTGCAGCGAATTCTCGCAGGAAGGTATGAATTTAGTTAATACGCATTTATACGCATTTCAGTGCTCATTTCCCCTGGGGGGCCACGGTGGTCGCGGGGGCCGCGACGGAGACGGCGGGACCGGTCACCGGGTCTCCGGCAGGGGCTCCGGCAGGGGCTCCGGCAGGGTCTCCGGCGGAGCCTCCGGCCGCGCCTGTGGCGGGGGAGACCGCGGCGGAAAGGCCGAAGATCGCGCCCAGCGGGTCGGCGAACAGGCCGGCCCCCAGGGGACGGGCCCCGGCCGCCCGGGCCGTCCGGGTCACCTCCTCCGCCCCCGGGTCCCCGGTACCGAAGAAGGGCACCCAGACGCCCCGGGGAGAGGAGCGGATCACCGGCTCCGACCCGCCGTACAGGCCCCGGTAGAACTGCGCCGCCGTGTCCGGGGCGGGAGTGTGCAGCTCGGCGGCGCACAGGGCGCCGGGCTCGTCGACCAGGACCACGCCCTCGTCTCTGCCGCCCTCCCAGAAGCCGACCGCGGCGCCGGTGGGGTCGACGGCCAGGCAGAGGCGGCCGTCGTCGCCCGCGGGCACCGGGCCCATCACCACGCGCCCGCCCAGGCGCCCGACCTCGTCCCGGGTGCGGGCGAGATCCTTGGAGGCCAGGTAGACGTTCCAGGACGAGCCGAAGGCCGGGCCCATCGGGCTGGGACCGAGGCCGCCGATGATCTCTCCCCGCAGGGTGATCAGGTGGTAACCCCGGCCGTTCTTCTTGACGAACTCCCAGCCGAAGAGGTCACCGTAGAACCGTTTCGCGCCGGTCGGGTCGACGGTGATGTGATCGACCCAGCAGGGTGTTCCAGGGCCGTACGAGAGCCGCCGGGGCATGAGAACTCCTTCAGGAGCCGGTCGTCGATGAGCGCCGCGGCCGCCTCGGCGCCGCCGGACTCGGGCATGCGCAGCCGGTAGCGGGGCGCGCCGGCCAGTTCCGTGGCGGCCGGGGGCCAGACGTGCGCCTGGAAGTCCGACGGCTCCAGCCTGCAGCGGTCGCTGTCTCCCTGGCAGAGCCTGATCAGGGTGGGCGGGGCGAGCCTGGCGGTGATCGGCACCGGAGTGCCCAGCCGCTCGGGGCGGACCAGGACGGACTGCCCGGCCAGCGTCGGCCGGGCCGGGCGCCACAGGCCGGGGTCGGCCTCCAGGCCGATCAGCCCGCTCGCGCGGGCCGCGTCCAGGGCCTCGCCGCGCAGGTTCAGCGGGGTGAGGAAGGGGAGCGTGTGGCCGGTGGCCCGGTCGACCACGAGGAGCTGTCCCGAGACCGGCCGCCAGGACTGCGCGGCCAGCGAGACCGCGACCTCGGCGCAGGGCGAGCAGGCGCTGCCGATCAGCGCGACCGTCGCGTCACCCTTGGCCAGGACGACGGCGCGCATCACCAGGAAGTGCTCCTCCAGCACGCCGAACGGGGGGACGGGTGGCGGCATGGTGCCCCACCCCCGGAACGCGCGGCGCTGCAGCAGCACCCCGTCCTCCCGGTGGACCAGCAGCTCCCCGCCGGACGCCTCGTTGCTCACGAGCTTCACGGTCAGCTGCGGTTTTCCGGCCTTCACCAGGTGGGAGCCGAAGAGGAAGGCCATCTCGGACGAGTCGATGTGCGTGACGGCGAGCACGGTCAGGCCGAAGAACTCCAACAACAGGGACAATCTGCTTCCCCTTACCAATTCTCGTTCGACCCATACGATCAGATGACTTTTCCTACCATCTCAGGTGATGACAGCCCCTGAAATACGGCATCAGCTGCTATTTCTGGACGTTCCAGTAGGGGAAGATGTGCCGAATCGGGGATGACCCGCAGCTCACATCCGGGAACGTTCCTGCGCAGGGTCTCGGCGTTGGCCGTGAACGCGGGCATGTCGGAGTCACCGACGATCACCGTCGTCCTGGCCCTGACCCGGGCGAGGTCCTCGGGCGGGTGCCGGTGCATGCCGAGCATCGCCATCGCCCCGGTGTCCAGCTCGGCCCAGGAGTGCCTGCCGATCACCTCCCGCAACCGGGCCCGCAGCGCCGGACGCGCCTCGGTGCCGCGGAAGATGTCCGGCGGGGAGGCCATCCACAGCTCGGCCATCTGCTCTGGCGCGCCGCGCGCCCGGCGCAGCGTCATCAGCTCCAGGTACCGCCGCCTGGCCGCGGGGTCGGGCGGCGCGCCGCCGAGCGTCGGCGCCGCGAGCACCAGGTTCCGCACCACCTCGGGCGCCTCCAGGGCCATCTGCAGCGCGACGCCGGAACCGAAGGAGAGCCCCACGACCCGGTGCGCCCCCTCGGCGCCGGCGAGCCCGGCCAGCCGCAGGGCGAGCTCGGGCAGCGTCTGGCCGCGCCGCAGCGGCTCGGACCCGCCGTGGCCGGGAAGGTCCACGCCCAGGTGCCGCCAGCCCGGCAGCAGCTCCCACAGGGGCTCCCACAGCGTGGAGTCCATGGTGTAGCCGTGCACCCACAGCACGGCCGGGCCCGACCCCGACTCGATGACGCGCAGCCCGCTCACGCCTGCTCCCCGAAGGTCGCGCAGAACTCCCGGTAGGCCACCACGGCCGCGTCCCTGGCGTCCAGGCGCGGTGTCACCCGCGGGTTCAGGCGCTCCCAGATCACCGCGTCCTCGTCCAGCGCCCGCTCGCTGCCCTGGACGAGCAGCGGCAGTTCCTCCCGCTGCTCGGCGCGCACCCCGATCGCCACCCGCACCGCGCACCCGCCCTTCTCCCGCGGCACGGCCGCGGTGACGATGACCTGCTCCCGGCCCGGCGGCCCGAACAGGGTGACGACCACCCCGGGGCTGTAGGCGCGGGCCAGGAAACGCGAACCGACGACCCGCGGCGCGCCGCCCCCCCTGGTCGGCATGGAGGCCATGACGAACTCACCCTCCATGACCAGCTCGCCCTCGTCCCCGTCGCGGTGCGCCATCGCGCGCACCCTGGGCACCTTGTGCACCTCGGTGAAGTGGTCGATGTCGAAGGCGTTCTCCACGATCAGCAGGGGGTCGGCGTCCATCGACCTGCTCACGGCCGCGGTCAGCGGGTGGCCGTCGGCCAGCTCCTTCATCGCCCGGGTGAACCCGCGGTCGTCGTCGGGGCCGTCCGAGAGCCGCACGAACACGGCCTCACCGAGGACGAGCACGTGGTGCTCGGCCACCGACAGCCGCCGGGAGGGATCGCCGAGCCCGATCCGGCGGCCGTGGAACGGGCAGACCAGGCAGCCGTCGGCGAGCCGGCCCCCGTACCCCAGGTGCGCGCCCCGGTGCGGGCAGTCGGCGTCGAAGACCCGTGTCCCGGTCTCGTCCCGCACGGCCACCAGCCGCCGGGTCCCGAGCTCCAGGGGGGTCACCTCGCCGGTCAGCTCGGAGGTGAAGACCGGCAGATGCCAGCCGGAATGCGGTGCCGTCATCTGCTCATCGCCTTCAGTAGCCGTTCGGCGGCGTTCGTCCCGCTGACGATCGCTCCCTGCACCCACGGCGGCCGCGTTCCCGAGACCGTCGCCTCCCCCGCGAAGAAGAGCGTGTCCTCGACCGGTTCGGCCCAGCGGGCCGGGGCCCGCTCGGCGCCGAGCCTCGGCGCGGTGAACGCGCCCCGGCTCCACGGGTCGCCTCCCCAGTCGGCGATCTCGGTGTCCAGCACCCGGGCCCCCGCACTCCAGGGCAGGGCCACGGTGAGCATGGCCGCCAGGTCGGGGCCGGTGGCGGCCCGTACGCAGGCGGCGGCCGCGTCCCTGGCCACGATCAGCACCTCGGGGCGTCCCTCGCGGCAGCTCACGAAGCCGCTGACCCCGTCCGCGTCGAACACCGACGCCGTCTCCGGCGCAGGGACGGACAGGGTCGCGACCACGCAGCAGCCGTCCCCGGGCGTCAGCTCCCGCGCGGCCTCGGCCTTGTCCGCGGGAAGGTCCTCGATGGTGAGCGTGCCGCAGGCCACGACGGCGGGCGGCACGGTCACGACCACCCGGCCGGCCTGCACGGTCCCGCGGGCCGTCCGCGCGCTGACCCGGCCCGGCGACCAGCCGAGCACCTCGACGGGGCGGCCGACGTGCACCTCCAGTCCCCGCGCCAGCCGTCGCGGCAGGCGGTCGAAGCCGTCGGAGACGACGAACTCGCCGTGCCCGGCGGTGTCGCCGCGCTGGGCCGCGGACACGCCCCGGGCGCTGAGCCGGTCCGGGTCGGCCGCCCAGATCTGGCGGAGCCACTCGCTCGCCACCGGGGCCGGCCCGCCGTTGTCGCGGAGCCAGTCGTTCACGGACACGCCGTCGGCGGCGCCCTCGGCGTTCAGCCGGGCCTCCATCGTCCACGGCGGGCACGGCGTACGGGCCAGCGTCCCCATGGGGCGGCCGACCCGGCCGCTGATCACCCGCGCGGCGGCGGGGCGCGGCGCGGTCTCGGTCTCCACGAGCGCGCGGGCGGGGTTGCGGTCGCCGTGCACGACCTGCGCGCCCAGCTCCAGCGACGGCCCGCCGTCCGCGGGACGGAAGGTGCGCACCCGCCCGCCGATCCGCGGCCTGGCCTCCAGGACGACGGTGCGCACCCCGGCCCGGTCCAGGATGGAGGCGCAGGTCAGCCCGCTGACCCCGGCCCCGATGACGAGGACGTCGGCGACGTCAGCGCGCATCCCCGCCTCCCAGGTCCACCGGGAGGGCGCGCAGCCGCCGGGGGATGAGCGTCGAGGCCCAGGCGGGCCGCGGGTCGGCCAGCGACGCGGAAGGGAAGCGCTCGGCCAGCCGGGCCAGCAGCACCGCTCCGGTCTGCCGGACGAGCTGCGCCGCCAGACAGAAGTGCGGCCCCCCGCCGAAGGCCAGGTGCGGGTTGGGCGTCCGGTCGAGCACCAGCTCGCCGGGCCTGTCGAAGACGGCCGGGTCGCGGTTGGCCGCGGCCACGATCGCCAGCACCCGGGCGCCGCGCGGCACCTCGCCGCCGGGCAGCGTCACGTCCGTGAGCGCGACCCTGGCGGTGAAGGGGATCGGCGCCTCCAGCCGCAGCAGCTCGTCCACGGCGGTGCGCGCGAGCTCCTGGCCGCCGGTGCGGAGCGCGGCCAGCGCCTCGGGCCTGGGCAGCAGCCAGTACATCGCGTTGCCGATCGCCTCGGCCAGCGGCTGCCATCCGCCCACCACGGCCAGCCCGAGCACCCCGAGCGTCTCGGCGTCGGTCAGCCGGTCGTCGGCGACCAGGCGGGCCAGCGGGCTCGGCGGACCGGCCGCGTCCGAGGACAGGGCGGCGCAGTGCGCCTGCAGGAAGCGGGTCAGCTCCTTCATTGCGGACCGGCCCAGGGCCGCCACCTGCGGCCCGGCCAGCGGGTCCAGATTGATCGAGGCCGCCTGGGCGAGCTGCGAGAAGGCCGTCCGGTCGCTCTCGGCCAGCCCGAACAACCGCAGGAAGACCGAGGTGGCCAGCGGGCTCCCGATCCGCGCGATCGCGTCGACCACGGTCTCGGCGGCCAGGCCGTCGAGGAGGTCGTCCACGTCGGCGGCGATCCCGTCGGCCACCGAGGCGATCGCGGCGGGGCCCAGCAGCAGCAGGCCCGGCGTGCGCAGCCTGGTGTGGTCGGGCGGGTCCGTGGTGAGCATCGACGGCGGCAGGTCCTCGTCGCGCGCCCGTCCCTGCTGGCCGGCGCTCGCGGAGAAGGCCCGGTCGCGCAGGACGGCGGCGCAGTCGGCGTGCCCGGTCACCAGCCACAGCCGCGCCACGGGGTCGTGGTGGACCGGGGAGCGGGAACGCAGCCAGTCGTAGGCCGGGTAGGGATCGACCCGTCCGGCCGGGGAGAACGGGTGGGGGATGTGGGCGGGAAGGCGGACCTGGGTGCTGACCGTCACGCGGGGAACTCTCCTTCGATATGCACGGACGGCACCGGGGTCCACGCCCGCGACGGGCGGCCACCCCCGACCGGCGCCCGTCGTCCTCGCGGGTCCCTGACCGGATTCTGGCCGAGGACCCGTACCTCTTCACCGCTCTCGTCATGCTCCGGCGGGGATGCCCGGGGTACCCGGGATCCCTGCGATGCCCGGTATGCCCGATATATCGGGGATGTCGGGGATGCCGGGGATCAGGTGCAGCAGCAGCAGGGGCAGCAGCAGTAGTAGCAGGAGTCGGAGGGCAGCTGCGTGCCGGCCGTGACGGCGGCCAGGTCGCCCTCGCTCAGCTCGGTCGCGTCGACCACCGGGGTCTCCGGGATGTGAAGCTCGAAGACCCCGCTCTCCATGCCCTTCTCCCAGAGGGCGACCTGGACGTCCATGTTGCCCTCCTCGTGCCCGTCGGGGATGTGGCGCACGATGACGACCTCGCTGCCCGAGGGGATCGTCAGCCCGGACTCGGCCAGCGCCTCACGCGGGTTCGCGCTCAGCCTGGCGGAGTAGCTCTCGTCGGACCACGCGTTGATCAGGGTGCGGGTGTAGGAGTTGATGAATTCCGCTCGCTCCTGCTGCGCAAGTGCCATGCCATTCTCCTTTGTTTTTCGCCGGCGCTCTCCGTGTCGGCGACTGATTGAACTGTTGCATGACCTGCGCCGCATACCAAGACTTAATTCTACGCCATTAATGTAAGTATTGATACCTTCGTCAATGCGGTGTTACATTGCAAGCATCCCATAGTCGGGATCGGCCCATCAATGACGAGCAATACGTATATCCGGCACCCGTGAATACGTATTAAAGATACTTACGTACGCCATCCGGAGGTGTCGGTGACGACCGTCAGCACGAAAGCACCCCCCGGTCCGCCGGGCCCGGTGGACATGGAACGCATGCGTGACGACCCCCTGGGGTTCGTCACCGGCCTGGCGCGCGACCACGGGGACGTCACCGTGCACGACGCGAACGGCGAGACCGTGTTCATGCTGCACCGCCCGGACCTCGCCCGGTACGTCCTCAAGGAGAACGTGGCGAACTACACGAAGGAGAACACGCCCGACGACCACATGCTGCGCCCGCTGCTCGGCAACGGCCTGCTCACCAGCGACGGTGAGGAATGGGCGCGGCAGCGCAGGTTGTGCGCACCGGCCTTCCGGCGCAGCGAGGTCGCCTCCTTCGACGGGATCATCGTCGAGGAGACCGAGGCCCTGCTGGCGCGCTGGCGCGCCGCCGGGGCGGGCGTGTCCCAGCCGATCGACCACCAGCTGACCTCGCTGACCCTGTCGATCCTGACCCGCGCGGTGCTCGACGTGGACCTGGGCGCGGCCGGCGACGGGTTCGGCCGCGCGGTGGACGCGGTCAACCGCTACATCGGCCACTACGTCCCCGACCCCGACCCCGACCCGGCGGACACCGCGGACCGGCGTCAGGGGTACGTACGTGCCCGCGCCCTGCTGGACATGGTCACCCGCACCGTCATCGCCTCCCGCCGCTCCTGCCCGCACGCCACCGGCACCCTGCTCGACAGCATGCTCGGCGCCCTCGGCGACACCGACCTGCGCGACCAGGTGCTGACCCTGATCATGGCGGGCCACGAGACCACCGCCAAGTCCCTGACCTGGACCTTCTACCTGCTCGACCGTCATCCCGAGGAGGCGGAGCGGATCCGCGCCGAGGTCGACCGGGTCCTGGGCGGCCGTCCGCCGACGGCCGCGGACCTGCCCGACCTGCCGCTCTGCCGGCGGGCCGTGCAGGAGGCGATGCGGCTCTACCCGCCGGTCTGGCTGATCTCGCGCCGGGCCACCGGGCCCGACGAGATCGACGGCCACCACGTGCCGCCCGGCGCGCTGGTCTGCGTCAGCCAGTGGGTGCTGCACCGCCACCCCGGCTACTGGGACCGCCCCGACGAGTACGTACCGGACCGTTTCGACGACGCCGACCTGCCCAGCCACCTGTACCTGCCGTTCGGCGGCGGCGAGCGCGTCTGTATCGGCCAGCACCTGGCGCTCATCGAGGCGACGCTGGTCCTGGCGACGGTCTCGCAGTCGGTACGGCTGGAGCTGGAACCCGGTTTCCCGGTGGAGCCGGAGGCCCTGGTGACGCTGCGCCCCAAGTACGGCATGCGCATGGTGGTGAGCCTTCGATGAGCATCGACACCCCGGCGACCGCCGCCACTCCCTCCACCGCTCCTCCTGCCGTGCCCTCCACCGCTCCTCCCGCTGCTCCTCCCACCGCTCCTCCCGCTGCTCCTCCCGCTGCTCCTCTCGCTGCTCCTCCCGCCGCTCCTGTCGGCGCTCCGAGACCGGACGCGGGCTCGTACGATCCCTCCGCCACCACCGCGGGCGGGCTGGCCGGAGAGCTGGCGCGGCTGGAGGCGCAGGCCGAGCTCTCCTTCGAGGAGGAGCTGTGCCTGCTCCGCGAGCTGGGCCTGACCTCGTCCAAGGGGCCGCTGGTCGAGGTCGGCGCGGGCTCGGGCGCGATCACCAGGCGGCTGCGGCGGGCCATGCCCGACCTGTCGCTGATCGCGGTGGACATCGACCCCGGACTGCTCGCCCACGCCGAGGGTGCGGGCGCGGAGCTGATCGTCGCCGACGCCGCCGACCTTCCCCTGGAGACGGGGAGCGCGGGATACGTACTGCTCAGGTACGTCCTGCAGCACCTGTCCGACCCCGCCCCGGCCCTGGCCGAGGCCCGCAGGATCCTCCGCCCGGGGGGCCGCGTCCTGATCACCGAGGTGGACGCCTCCTGCTGGGGGCTGGCCGACCCGGTCCACCCGGAGCTGGCCGGCGTCCACGCCAAGATCGCGGCGGCCCAGCAGGCCGCCGGTGGCGACCGGGCGATCGGCCGCCGTCTCACCCGCCTGCTCCGCGGCGCGGGTTTCACCGAGGTCTCCATCCGGCCTTTCGCCACCACCAACGACACCCGGCCAACGGACGATTTCGCCCCCCACCTCGGCCCGGGACGGCTCCAGCCGCTCCTGGCCTCCGGTGTGCTGTCCTTTCAGGAGGTGGCTCTCGCCGCCGATCGCTGGAACAGGTTCCGGTCAGACCCGGACGCCTGGGTGATGCTCCTGGGCTTCACCGCAGCCGGCACCGCTCCCGGCCCCCTCCCCGCAGGGCGCCCCCCCACCGAAGGAAGCACATGAACACCAACGTCAAGATCTTCATCACGATCTTCTGCTACATCAGCGGGGTGATGGGCGTCGTCACCGCCGTCATGCAGGCCAGCGCCACCCCCGCCAACAGCACCGCGGCGCTGGTCGCCGGGGTGATCGGGGCCCTGTTCCTGGTGGCGGGGGTGGCCCTCAGCCGCAGGCCCCGCTACTGACCCGCACCGGCCCGTCCGGTCCGTTCCTCCGGCCCACCCGTCCGCAGGCCCGCCCCGGCCGGCGGGCGGATCGGCGGGGGCGACTCACGGGACGCCGGGTGAAAGAAGAAGGTCCATGGGAGTGACGCCGATGAGGTCGACGATGGCGAATCCTGCATTTCCGATCCTGACGGCGCGCCGGAGGCGCGTCGAGTTCGAGGGGTAGACCATGTCCGCTGCCGAGGCTGACGGCCCCATTCATGTGCGGTCGCTGGAGAAGAGTTACGGTTCGACGGTCGTCATAGACAAAATCGATTTCGAGGTACGTTCCGGCGAGGTCTTCGCGCTGCTGGGCCCGAACGGCGCGGGCAAGACGACCACGGTCGAGATCCTGGAGGGGGTACGCCGCAGGACCGGCGGCGACGTCCGCGTGCTGGGGCGCGACCCGGCCGAGGACGACCCCTCCTGGCGGGCGCGGATCGGGGTGGTGCCGCAGACGACCGGCGCCTACCTCGACCTCACCGTACGCGAGGTGGTCGAGCACTTCGCCGCCTTCTACCCGGCGCCGCTCCCGCCCGACGAGGTCATCGACATGGTGGGGCTGACGCCCCAGCGGCGCAGGCAGGCACAGCAGCTCTCCGGCGGCCAGCTGCGCAGGCTGGACGTGGCCGTGGGGGTGGTCGGCGACCCCGACCTCGTCTTCCTCGACGAGCCGACCACCGGGCTCGACCCGGTCGCGAGGCGGGAGGCGTGGGACCTGGTACGGAACTTCACCGACCGTGGCAAGACCACCGTCCTGACCACGCACTACCTGGACGAGGTGGAGGCGCTCGCGCAGCGCGCCGCGATCATCGTCGCCGGGAGGATCGTGGAGGCCGGGCCGATCTCGGAGCTGGGCGGCAGGAAGACGGACCGCTCGGTGATCGGCTTCGCCGCCACGGGCCCGCTCGACGGCCTCCCGCTGCCCCCGCTGCCCCCGGACTCGCGGGCGCACCTGGAGGCCGGGCAGGTCACGGTGCACACCCACCGGCCGACGGAGACCCTGGCCGCGCTGCTGCCCTGGGCGCACGCGGCGGGCGTACGGGAACTCGACGGGCTGCGCATCCACCGGCCGACGCTCGAAGAGGTCTACCTCCAGCTCATCAAGGACCGGGGAGAGGGTGCCCGATGACGACCGAACAGCATGTCACCGGCGTCGCCGCGGGGAGGGCCGCGTCCCCGGCGTCCCCGACGTCCCCGGCGGCCACAGAACCCCCGGCGAGCACGGAACCCCCGGCGACCGTGGCACCTCCGGCGACCGCGGGCTCCGCGGGCTCCGCGCGTCCCGGGCTCTGGCGCGCGTCGGTCGCGCGGTCGAAGGTCGAGCTCGCGTCGTTCTTCCGCAACCGGCAGTCCCTGATCTTCACGCTCGCCCTGCCGATCCTGCTGCTGGTCGTGCTGGGGTCGATCTTCTCCGGGACGGTGGAGGGGACGACGGTCGACTTCAAGCAGGTGTTCATCGCCGGGATCATCGCCAGCGGCGTGATGAGCGTCAGCTTCACCGGGCTGGCCATCAACATCGCCATCGAGCGGGACACCGGGATGATCCGCAGGCTGGCCTGCTCGCCGATGCCCAAGTCCGCGTACTTCATCGGGAAGATCGTCCGCGTCGCGGTGACCGGCGTCATCGAGACGGTGATCCTGCTCGGGGTCGCGCTGGCGCTCTTCGGGCTCCCGCTGCCCGCCACCGCCGGCGCCTGGCTCACCCTGCTCTGGGTGCTCTTCCTGGGCGCGGTGGCCTGCTCGCTGCTGGCGATCGCCTTCACCGCGCTCATCCCCAACAGCCGCTCGGCCTCGGCCATCGTGACGCCGCCGTTCCTGGTGCTGCAGTTCATCTCCGGGGTCTTCTTCCCCTTCAACCAGCTCCCGCTCTGGATGCAGAACACCGCCGCGCTCTTCCCGCTGAAGTGGATGACCCAGGGCCTGCGCTCGGTCTTCCTGCCGGAGGCGTTCGCACGCGTCGAGCCGGCGGGAAGCTGGGAACTCGGCCGGGTCGCCCTGGTGCTCGGCGCCTGGTGCGTGGCCGGCCTGCTGCTGAGCGTGCTGACGTTCAGCTGGCGCGGCCCGAACGTCAGATGAGCCCCGGCCGTGACGGTCGCTCCACCCCGGCCGTTCCACCCCGGCCTTTCACCCCGCGTTCCATCCCGGCCGTTGCACCTCGGCGGGAACCCCCGTTCCCTCGCGGACACGGGGGTTCCCGTCCGTTCCCGTCCCGGTGAGGCGCCGTCAGCGCCTGGTGATCACCCCGCAGGCGACGCGGCCGCCCGAGTCGCCGGTCGCGCGGGTGGTCTCGTCCACCCCCTCCTCGGCGTAGCGTTCGGGGACGTTGGCCTGGTTGTCGGCCAGGGCGTGCACGACGATGGCGCTGCCGTCGCCGTCGAGCAGCTGGGCCACCGTGAAGCGGTCGGTCATGACGATCGTCCCGCCCTCGCCGTCCCGGCCGACCAGCAGGTCGGGCAGGTCGCCCGAGTGGCTCGGGTGGTCGCCGGGGCGGAGACTGAAGTGCGGGCCCGCGCTGAAGAAGGGGCTGCCGGTCGCCGGGTCCTTGGACGCGGCGTCGCAGATGCCCTTCGTGTGCACGTGGAAGCCGTGGTAGCCGGGGGTCAGCCCCTTGACGGTGAACGTGAGCCTGGTCCTGCCCGGCGCCATCTCCTCCACGACCAGCTCGCCGAGCGTCTCGCCCTTCACCCCCTTGACCTCCGCGCCCGCCGCCCCGGCTCGCGGGGAGCCCGCCGTCCCGGAGGGGGACGGAGACTCCGGCGCGACGGGCGGCGCGGGCGATCGCGACCCCCGGACGGCGACCGTTCCCGGGACGGCGACCGTTCCCGGGACGGCGGCCGGGACGGTTCCCGCCGAGCCGACGGCCGAGACGGCGGCCGGGGCGATGCCCACGAAGCCGGCGGCCGAGACGGCGGCCGGCGGTGCGGCCGTGCCCGGCGGGACGGCGCCCGGCGGCACGGTGCCGGCCGATGCCGAGGTGGCCGTACCCGCGCCGAGCGCGACGGCCAGTACCAGATGACGTGCAGGATGGAACATGAGATCCCCCGATCCCCGTGACCCCGTCGCCCCTCCGCGGCGCCGAGGAACCGCGACGGTTCTCCTCCCATGAGTATCAGACGGCGGGCCCACCGTCCCGGTGACCGGGGTATACATCGGCAACGGGAGGGCGGGACGGCGAAGGCGCCGCCCCGGAGGGGACGGCGCCGTGGCGTCGTGCGAGAGGCCGATCCGCGCGGTTAGTTGGACCGCTTGGCGCGGGCGGTGGTCCGGGCGCGGGTCGTGGCGTCCAGGACGACCTTGCGGATGCGGACGTTCTCCGGGGTGATCTCCACGCACTCGTCCTCGCGGATGAACTCCAGCGCCTGCTCCAGCGAGAGCTGACGCGGCGGGATCAGCGTCTCCGTCGTGTCGCTCGTCGAGGAGCGCATGTTCGTGAGCTTCTTCTCCTTGGTGATGTTCACATCCATGTCGTCGGCGCGGGAGTTCTCGCCGACGATCATGCCCTCGTACACCTCGGTGGTCGGCTGGACGAACAGGACGCCGCGCTCCTGCAGGTTCAGCATGGCGAACGGGGTCACCGGGCCCGGCCGGTCGGCCACCAGCGAGCCGTTGTTACGGGTGCGCAGCTCGCCGAACCAGGGCTCGTAGTCCTCGAAGACGTGGTTGACGATGCCGGTGCCGCGGGTCTCGGTGAGGAACTCGGTACGGAAGCCGATCAGGCCCCGGGCCGGGACCACGAACTCCATCCGGATCCAGCCGGTGCCGTGGTTGGTCATGTGCTCCATGCGGCCCTTGCGGACGGCCAGCAGCTGGGTGATCGCGCCCAGGTACTCCTCGGGGCAGTCGATGGTCACCCGCTCGACGGGCTCGTGCACCTTGCCGTCGATGACCTTGGTGACCACCTGCGGCTTGCCGACGGTCAGCTCGTACCCCTCGCGGCGCATCTGCTCGACCAGGATGGCCAGCGCCAGCTCGCCACGGCCCTGGACCTCCCAGGCGTCGGGACGGTCGGTCGGCAGGACCCGCAGCGACACGTTGCCGACGAGCTCCTTGTCGAGCCGGTCCTTGACCATGCGGGCGGTGACCTTGGAGCCCTTGACCCGGCCGACCAGCGGCGAGGTGTTGGTGCCGACGGTCATGGAGATCGCGGGCTCGTCGACCGTGATCAGGGGCAGCGGGCGCGGGTCCTCGGGGTCGGCGAGGGTCTCGCCGATCATGATCTCCGGGATGCCGGCGATCGCGATGATGTCACCGGGGCCCGCCTCCTCGGCGGGCTTGCGCTCCAGCGCGTCGGTCATCAGCAGCTCGGTGATCTTCACCCTCTGGATGGAGCCGTCGGTGCGGCACCAGGCGACCTGCTGGCCCTTCTTGATGGTGCCCTGGTGGATGCGGCAGAGCGCGATCCGGCCCAGGTAGGACGAGGCGTCCAGGTTGGTGACGTGCGCCTGGAACGGGGCCTCCGGGTCGTACACCGGAGCCGGGATCGTGTTCTTGATGACCTCGAACAGGGGCTCCAGGTCTTCCGAGTCCGGCATGCCGCCGTCGTCGGGGCGGTTGATCGAGGCGCGGCCGGCCTTGGCCGAGGCGTAGACGATCGGGAAGTCGATCTGCTCCTCGGTGGCGTCCAGGTCGATGAAGAGCTCGTAGACCTCGTCCACGACCTCCTTGATCCGGGCGTCGGGGCGGTCGACCTTGTTGATGCAGAGGATGACCGGCATCTTCGCGGCGAACGCCTTGCGGAGCACGAACCGCGTCTGCGGGAGCGGGCCCTCGGAGGCGTCGACGAGCAGCACCACGCCGTCGACCATGGACAGGCCGCGCTCGACCTCGCCGCCGAAGTCGGCGTGACCGGGGGTGTCGATGATGTTGAGCGTCATGCCGCCGTGCTTGACGGCGGTGTTCTTCGCGAGAATGGTGATGCCCTTCTCGCGCTCGAGGTCGTTGGAGTCCATGACACGGTCGTCAACGTCCTGGTTGACACGGAACGCGCCGGACTGCCAGAGCATGGCATCCACGAGAGTGGTCTTGCCGTGGTCGACGTGCGCGATGATCGCGATGTTCCGCAGGTCGTCGCGGCTGTTCAAAGGCATGATGGAGTCTCACTCTGTGATCGTGGAGGCTGGCCGCGGACCGTGCGGCCCTCTCATTTTAGTTGATCCGGACAATCGCTCTCACGTCTTCGGGACATGAAGTGCGCCAATTCACCCTCCTCGTCCCCTTTTTCACCCTCCGGACAGCCCTTTTTCACCCCGGGGGAGCCGTGAATCCCCCGGGCCGTATCTCTCCTAAGCTCGGACGCATGCCACTCGCGCCCTCCTTCCCGGTGACGCTCAGAACCCGCGACGACCTGCGGATCGACGCCGCGCACACCCCCTCGCGCGGGGCGGACGATCTCGGGATCGTGCTCGCCCACGGCTTCACCGGCTCGCTCAGGGAGCGCTCCAACCGCCGGATCGCCCACGTGCTCAGCGGGTTCGGCGGGGTGGTGGCCTTCGACTTCCGAGGGCACGGCCGCTCGGCGGGCAGGTCCACCGTGGGCGACCTGGAGATCTGGGACGTGGAGGCGGCGGTGCGGCACGCCAGGACCATCGGGTACCGCAGGGTGGCCACGGTCGGGTTCTCCATGGGCGGGGCGGTGGCCCTGCGGCACGCCGGGATCGTCGGCGGGGTGGACGCGGTGGTGTCGGTCAGCGCGCCCGCGCGGTGGTACTACCGGGGGACCCGGCCGATGCGCCAGGTGCACTGGGTGATCGAACGACCGGTGGGGCGGCTGGCCGCGCGGCTGGGCAAGCGCACCCGGATCATGAAGGGGGTGTGGGACCCGCTGCCGCTGGCGCCGTACGAGGCGGTCGCGAAGATCTCGCCGGTGCCGCTGCTCATCGTGCACGGCGACGCGGACGGGTTCTTCCCGCTGGAGCACGCCCACCAGCTCCACGACGCCGCGGGCGGGACCGCGCAGCTGTGGATCGAGCCCGGGTACGGTCACGCCGAGAGCGCGGCGACCCCCGATCTGGTCCGCCGCATCGGCGCCTGGGCCGCCGCCCGGTCCCGTCCCCAGGACGGTGTTTACTCCTCTTGACGAACGGCGGGGCGGGGCGTGACGGCGCGCGAAGGAGAGGGTTCATGCGGAGCATCTACGTGGCGGGTCTGGGGCGGGGGGACGGCCGGCAGATCGTCGACCTCGGCCTGATGGAGCTGCTCACCCGGCGGGCCGACCGCATCGGGGTGTTCCGCCCGATCACCGGGGGCGGCGAGGACCGCACCCTGGAGCTGCTCCGGAGCCGGTACCGTCTCGCGGCCTCCGCGACCGGGGTGACCGCCGAGGAGGCCGCGGAGATCTACGCCGAGAAGGGCGCCGAGGAGCTCATCGGCGCCCTGGTCGCCCGGTTCCACACCCTGGACCGCGAGTGCGACGCGCTGTTGGTGCTGGGCAGCTCCTTCGACACCGACGACCTCCCGCGCGAGCTGGCCTTCAACGCCCGGCTGGCCGCCGAGTTCGGCGCCCCGGTGATCGTGGTGGTGGGCGCGCACGGCGACGGCGCCGAGGGGATCGCCACCGAGATGCGCACCGGCCACCAGGTCTTCTCCGACCTCGGCTGCACGGTGCTGGCGGTGATCGCCAACCGGGTGCCCGAGGGCACGGTCATCGAGTGCGACCTTCCGGTGCCCTGCTACACGATCCCCGAGCGCCCCTCGCTCTCGGCGCCGACCGTCGGGCAGGTCGCGCAGGCCGTGGACGCGGAGACGATCCAGGGCGACGAGGACGGGCTGCTGCGCGACGTGCTCGGCTTCGTCTTCGGCGGGGCCACCCTGCCGGTCTTCCTGGAGCATCTGACCGACGGCGCGCTGGTGATCACCCCGGGTGACCGCGCCGACCTGCTGCTGGCCTCGCTGGCCGTGGAGGCGGCCGGGACGGCGCGACCGGCCGGGGTGGTCCTCACGGTGGGGGAGAGGCCCACCGAGGCGGTACGGGCCCTCACGGCCCGCCTGGCGCCCGGCGTGCCCGTGCTCGCGGCCGAGGCGGACAGCTTCACGGTCGCGACCACCCTGGCCGGGCTGGAGGGACGGCTGACCGCCGACAACCCCCGAAAGATCGAGACCGCCCTGGGGCACTTCGAGGCCCACGTGGACGCCGCGGCCCTGGCCGACCGGATCGAGCTGACCCGTTCGCAACGGGTCACCCCGATGATGTTCGAGCACACGCTGCTGGAGCGGGCCCGTGCCGACCGGCGGCACATCGTGCTGCCCGAGGGCGAGGAGGACCGCATCCTGCGGGCCGCGGACATCCTGCTGCGGCGCGGCATCGTCGACATCACCCTGCTGGGCCGCGAGGACGTGGTGCGGCGGCGGATCGGCGACCTCGGCCTGGACCTGTCGGGCGTGACCGTCGCCGACCCGATGACCTCCCCGCTGCGGGAGTCGTTCGCCCGCGAGTACGCCGAGCTGCGCGCGCACAAGGGCGTCACCCCCGAGCGGGCCATGGACGTGGTCGCCGACGTGAACTTCTTCGGCACGATGATGCTGCACCGGGGCCTGGTGCACGGCATGGTCTCCGGGGCCGCGCACACCACGGCCGCCACGATCCTGCCCGCCTTCCAGATCATCAGGACGGTCCCGGACACCTCGATCGTCTCCTCGGTGTTCTTCATGTGCCTGGCCGACCGGGTGCTCGTCTACGGCGACTGCGCGATCAACCCCGATCCGGACGCCGAGCAGCTGGCCGACATCGCGATCTCCTCGGCCCGCACGGCCAGGCGCTTCGGCGTCGAGCCCGCGATCGCGATGCTGTCGTACTCCACCGGCGAGTCCGGCAGGGGCGCCGAGGTCGACAAGGTCCGCGCCGCCACCGCCCTGGTCGCCGAGCGCGCGCCGGACCTGCTGGTCGAGGGGCCCATCCAGTACGACGCCGCGGTGGACGCCCGGGTGGCCGCCGCGAAGCTGCCCGGCTCGCGGGTCGCCGGAAAGGCGACCGTGCTGATCTTCCCGGACCTGAACACCGGCAACAACACCTACAAGGCCGTGCAGCGCTCGGCCGGGGCGGTGGCCGTCGGCCCCGTGCTGCAGGGCCTGCGCAGGCCGGTCAACGACCTGTCGCGCGGCGCCCTGGTCACCGACATCGTGAGCACCGTCGCCATCACCGCCGTCCAGGCACAGGAGGTCACCCCATGAGCGATCACGCGGGCCGGGAGCGCACCGGCGAGGACCGTACCGGCGAGGAGCGCGACGGGCGGGACCGTACCGGCCACGACGGCGGGGACGGCGGCGGCCGGGAACGGGAGGGCGGTCCCGGGCGGGTGCTGGTCCTCAACTCGGGCTCGTCCTCGGTGAAGTACCGGCTCCTTCAGGGCACCGAGCGGCTGGCGTCCGGGACGGTGGAGCGAATCGGCGAGGACGGCTCGCCGGTGCCCGACCACCGGGCGGCCCTGGAGAGCGTCGCCGACCGGCTCGCCGGCGAGGGGCTGGGGCTCGACTCCCCGGAGCTGGCCGCGATCGGGCACCGGGTGGTGCACGGCGGCACGGCCTTCACCGAACCCACCCCGATCACCGACGAGGTGGTCGCCGGGATCCGGGAGCTCGTCCCGCTCGCCCCCCTGCACAACCCGGCCAACCTGGCCGGCATCGAGGTCACCCGGCGCCTGCGCCCCGACCTGCCGCAGGTCGCGGTCTTCGACACCGCCTTCCACGCGACGATCCCCCCGGCCGCCTCGACGTACGCGATCGACCGCGAGCTGGCCGGGCGGCTGGGCGTGCGGCGCTACGGCTTCCACGGGACCTCGCACGCGTACGTCTCCCGCGAGGCCACGCGCCTGGCGGGTGACCCGGACGCGCGCGTGATCGTGCTGCACCTGGGCAACGGCGCCAGCGCCTCGGCGGTCTCGGCCGGGCGGTGCGTGGACACCTCCATGGGGATGACGCCGCTGGAGGGGCTGGTGATGGGCACCCGCAGCGGCGACCTGGACCCGGCGGCCGTCCTGTACCTGGCCCGCACCGGGGGCATGTCCCTCGACGAGATCGACGAGCTGCTCAACCGGCGCAGCGGCATGCTCGGCCTGTGCGGGGACAACGACATGCGCTCCGTGACCGAGCGGGTGGAGGCCGGGGACGAGGACGCCGAGCTGGCCGTGTCGGTCTACTGCCACCGGCTCCGCAAGTACATCGGCGCCTACTACGCGGTGCTGGGCACGGTCGACGTCATCGCCTTCACCGGCGGCGTCGGGGAGAACTCCGCGCCGATCAGGGCGAGGGCCCTGGAGGGCCTGGAGGCAATGGGCATCGCCGTGGACCCGGCCCGCAACGCGCGGGGCGACACCGTCGTCTCGCCCGACGGCTCCCGGGTGAAGGTCGCGGTGATCCCCACGGACGAGGAGTACGAGATCGCCCGGCAGACACTGTCGGTCATCTCCCACCACGCCGGGTGAAAGTACCTCCACCCACAGCGGATGGATGAAACCCCTCAGGGGAAGCCTGCCAGGCAGGAATCAGTGTTCGGCCATCGTCATGGGGCATACTTCGTGTGACCGGACGGTCGCCCAGCGTCGCGGGGGCGTGCAGGATCGCCCGTCCGGCCGGTGTCCCCGCGGCGTGAGGCGGCTCCGGGGACCGGGACGGGGGCGCTCCGGCCCGGCCCCCGGAGGTGAGGTGCCGCGACCGGCGTCACATGTGGGCGATCGACTTGTACTCCAGGTACGCGGCGAGCCCCTCGGGGCCCAGCTCGCGGCCCAGGCCGCTGCTCTTGAAGCCGCCGAACGGCGAGCTGTTCTCGATCATGTAGAGGTTGACGCCGTAGGTGCCCGCGCGCACCCGGCGGGCGATGTCCAGGCCTCGCTGGGTGTCGGCGGTCCACACCGTCCCGGCCAGGCCGTAGTCGCTGTCGTTGGCGATACGGACCGCGTCGGCCTCGTCCTCGTACGGGATGACCGTCAGGACCGGGCCGAAGATCTCCTCGCGGGCGATGCGCATCTCGTTGGTGGCGCCGGCGAAGACGGTCGGGGCCACGTACCAGCCGCGGTCGTGCGGCCGGTCCAGCCCGCCGACGACCGGCTTGGCGCCCTCGTCGATGCCGATCCTGATGTAGCCCTCGACCCGCTCCTGCTGGCGCCTGGCCACCAGCGGGCCGATGCCGGTCGCCGGGTCGGACGGGTCGCCGACCTGCATGCCGCGCACCATCGACGCGACCGCGTCCACGACCTCGTCGTAGCGGTCGCGCGAGGCCAGGATGCGGGTCTGGGCGACGCAGGCCTGGCCGTTGTTCATCAGCGTGGCGATCGACAGGAAGCCCATCGCCGAGGGCAGGTCGCAGTCGTCGAGGATGATCGCCGCGGACTTGCCGCCCAGCTCCAGGGTGCAGCGCTTGAGCTGCTCGCCGCAGATCGACGCGATGCGGCGCCCGGCGGCGGTGGAGCCGGTGAAGGCCACCTTGTCCACCCCGGGGTGGGAGACCAGGTGCTCGCCCGCCTCGCGCCCGGCCGCGACGATGTTGACGACCCCGTCGGGGACGCCGGCCTCCTTGATCATCTCGGCCAGCAGGTAGGAGTCGAGCGGGGTCTCGGGGGCGGGCTTGACCACGACCGTGCAGCCCGCGACCAGGGCGGGGGCCAGCTTGATCATGATGACGAACTGCGGCACGTTCCACGGGACCACCGCGGCGACCACGCCCACCGGCTCGCGCCGCACGGTCACCGTGCCGAACGTGCCGGGGCGCTCCTCCTCGACGGGGAAGGTCGCGCCGAGCTCGGCGTAGTACTGGAGCATGCCGAGCGGCTGGGGGGCCTGTGCCATCTGCGAGAAGGTGATCGGCGAGCCCATCTCCTCGGTGATGATCTCCGCCATCTCGCCCTGGCGGGCCGCGTAGAGCTCGGCGAGCCTGCCGACGACGGCCGCGCGCTCGGCCATCGTCATCCTGGGCCACGGGCCGTGGTCGAACGCCTGGCGGGCGGCGGCCACCGCCCGGTCCATGTCGGCGGGCGTGCCGTCGGGCACCCGACCGATGATCTCCTCGGTGTGCGGGGAGACGACGTCGATGGTGCCGGTCCCTGCGGGGGCCACCCAGTCGCCCCCGATGAAGAGCGTGTCGTGCTGGCGCATGATGTGTTGCCTCCTGGTGGGCGGGCCAGAGCCAAAATTTGAGCGAATGCTTGCTTGGACAAGTGTCATCCGCCGGAAGGGAGGCCACAAGGCCTCCGGCCCCTTCAGACCGAATCATGTTCTGTCGCCGGTGGCAAGAGGTGGGAGGCCGGATCCGTGGGCGTGGTGGGGCGCGTTGTGCGAGGATTAACCCCAGTGAAGCGTGTTATCTCCGTTGATTTTGGCCAAATCACCTTAAAGTGGTAGATAGTTCGTCAATGGTGTGCGACTTCCTCCGTTCCGGTGGCGAGCTTCAAGATCGTCTCCTATAGTTTCGCTCCGTCCGCGAGGGGCTCTGGAGGTGAGCGAAGCGTGAGGCCGACCCGTCCGGTCGCGCTGGCCGCCATGCTCGCCGCGCTGCTCCTGGTGCCGGTCGCGGCCGACGCCGCCCCCGGCCGTGCCGCGCGGCCCAATCCCGAGGTCGAGCTCAGGAAGCTCACCAAGGAGGCCGCGCAGATCAACAAGGACTACCGCGGCCAGGTGCAGAGCCTGGAGGAGACCCGCGTCCAGGCCAGCAAGGCCACCTCCAACGCCAAGAGCCTCAAGCGGGCCCTGGCCGACGCCGAGACCGACGTCGTCCGCTTCGCCCAGACCAGCTACATGGGCGCCGCCCTGGGCGACGGCACCCTGCTGAGCCTGCAGGGCGACGCCGGTTCGGCCCTGAGCCAGGCCGCGACCATGTCCTACCTCGCCAGCCGCCGTACCACCCAGCTCAACCGGGTCAAGGAGCTCATCAGGAAGGCCAGGGCCGCCGAGAAGGCCGCCGACGCGAAGATCGTCAAGCTCAAGAAGGACATCGCCGACCTCAAGAGCCAGCGGATCAGGATCGAGAGACTGCTGGCCAAGTACGGCTTCCAGACCCCCTCGGGCAGCGGCGGCCTGACCCCCCGCACGATCACCATGCGCAACACGGTGCTGCAGAACTTCCCCATGCCCTACGGCTACGGCTGCCTGCGCCCGGGAGACCCCGGCGACCACGGCAGCGGCCGGGCCTGCGACTTCATGATGAGCACCGGTGGCCGCGTCCCCACCCCCGACGCCCTGGACCGCGGCAACCGCCTCGCCCAGTGGGCCATCGACAACGGCCAGAAGTACGGGGTCATGTACATCATCTGGCAGCAGCGCTACTACGACGTCCGCACCGGCGCCGGCTGGAGGATGATGTCCAACCGCGGCGGCAACACCGCCAACCACATCGACCACGTGCACATCTCGATGTTCTGAGCTGTCAGGCTTCTGACCTGCGGTGATCTCGTTTTGTGGGGCTCTCAGGGCACATCCAGGGCACTTCGGTCCGTCGCCCACGCGTCTTCGATGACCTGCCTCATGCGGTCTTCGCTGGAGGGCTTAGGTGCGTGTAGGTCCGCAGGGTGAACCCGGGGTCGGCGTGCCCGAGGAAGTCGGCCACGGCCTTGATGGACACGCCTCGCTCCAGGAGCACCGAGGCGAAGTGGTGGCGGAGCATGTGGAAGCCGTTCTCGCGGGTCGTCGGGATGCCCGCCTTGATGAGGGTTGGCTTCCAGACGAAGCGGTTGAACTCGTTCCGGTTGATCAGGCTGTGCAGCCTGGTCGTGAAGATCAGTTCTGCCGAGTGCGGCGGCCCTTCCGGTGCCCGCCAGGGCAACGTGATCTCGATCGGCGGGAAGGCCAGTTGGTGATCGGAGAGGCGCAGGGCAAGGCTCTCCGGTATGGGAACGTCGCGGACCTTGCCGCCCTTGGGCGGGGCGAAGAGCATCTGACGGCCGTTCAGCATCTTGACCTGTCGCCGTACATGGACGACTCCAGCCGTCAGGTCGATGTCGTCGACGGCCAGGCCGAACGCTTCACCTTGACGGAGTCCGAGCGTCGCAGCCGCTTGGACCATGACCTCGTAACGTCGTGTGACAGCACTGGCGACGGCCTTCACCTGCTCCACCGACCATGGCGTGATCTTCTTGGACTCCGCTCTCGGAGGCTTCACCGATCCCGCATGACAGGGGTTCTTGGGGATCACCCCGTCATCCACTGCGGCGTTCAGAAGCGCGGAGAGATGGGCGAAGACAGTCCGGACGTAGTTCGGGGCGAGCTTCTTCTGAAGACCGCGCAACCACGCCTGAAGAAGGCTGGGACGCAGGGCCCGCAGCTCTCTCTCCCCAAGGATGGGGTAGACGTGCAGCCGTAGACGGATCTCCACCAGCTCGTACGACGACCGGTCGAAGGTCTGAGCCTCAAGCCAGTTCTCGCCGTACTCCCTGACCGTGATCTTTCCGGCGTTCGGATCGATGTAGGTCCCGCGGTTCAGCTCGTTCGTGATCTGCGCGTCGAACGCCTCCGCGCAGGTGTTCGCGTCCTGGCCGGCCTTCTTGGCGAAGTTCCTCTTGCGCTGGCTTCCGGACTCGTCGCGCCAGCGCACCTGCCACCGATCGCCGATGCCGTACTCGGAGCTGCGGACCTTCTTCGTGGTGCCGTCAGGCTGCTTCACCATCTTGTGCCAGCGGTCGTAGACGGTCACGGCTGCCTCCGCACCCAGGCCACGACGTCTTCCGGCAGGTAGCGGACGTGACGGCCGACCTTGTGACCCTCCGGACCGGTACCGCGGTGACGCCACTGGTAGAGGGTCGCCACCGGTACTCCCAGGTAGCCGGCTACTTCGTCCACCGTCCAGAGATGATCAAGCGTTTTCATCGCTGCCCTCCGGGGTCGGTCAGAGGGACGCCGGTCAACGCGGCGGCGAGGAGTGCGTCACCGAGGGAGTGGCCCTTTCCGGCGTACTCCCATTCGGGGGTCTGTCCAGTTAACGGTGTAACTCGATCTTGATTGGTTATCGGGTGGTCGGGGTGAGGCGGCCTTCGAAGGTGATGGCGAAGGCGTTGAGGG